>CAZILB010000125.1:7039-11448 GCA_964539925.1 uncultured Syntrophobacter sp.
AGGACACGAGGAGATTACTCAATGATTTTGTCTTCCCACCAAACATCTCTTTTTTGTTATTCTCAAAGCGTAAAATAAAAGGTCGCGCCCTCGTTTGGCTTGGCTTCGGGCCAAATGCGTCCATTATGCCGATGAATGACTCGTTGGACGATAGCCAAGCCAATTCCCGTGCCGTGGAACTCGCTGATCGCGTGCAACCGTTGAAAAGCTCCGAACAATTTGTTGGCGTATGCCATGTCGAACCCGGCGCCGTTGTCACGCACGAAATAACAGCTTGTGCCGTTGTTGCCGGCAATGCCAAACTCGATCATCGCGTCTGGACGCTTGGAGGTGAACTTCCAAGCATTGCCAAGGAGATTTTCAAGGGCGATGCGAAGCAGACGCCGATCACCGTTGGCAGTGATACCCTCGGCAATTGAGAACTCGATACGACGCTCAGGTTGCGTATTTTGAAGTTCTGTTACGATATCGCGAACTAGAGCACTGAGATCCACTCGATCAATTTTGAGCTCACCGCGTGTAACCCGGGAGAGGTTTAATATGTCGTCAATCAACTGGCCCATCCGCTGAGTCGAAGCCCGCACCCGCTGGAGATAATCCTTGGCTTGCCCGTCCAATTTATCTGCGTAGTCTTCGACCAAGGCTTGGCTGAAACCGTCGATGCTTCTTAGTGGAGCGCGGAGATCATGCGAGACAGAATAGCTGAACGCTTCCAACTCCTTGTTAGCGAGTTCGAGCCGGCCGGCTCTTTCCTGCAATTCGCTGTTCAAAGACTGAATCTTTTCTTCGGCCTGCTTTAGGCCGATGACGGCCCTTACGATTACATAAGCGAGGACACAACTTAGGAGGAGAATAAGGCCATAGCGCAAAATTAGTCGATTTAAATTGTCTTCTCGCGTCGCAAACGCACTTTGGACAGATTCCGTGGCGATAACACCCCAACCCATGCCCGGAATCGGCGCATAGGCCGCCACTCGCTCAGCATTATCCATAGGATCGAACATAAGCTCGACGCCAGTTTGCTCTTGTAGCACCTTTTGGACGACCGGGACTCCTGAATAATCAAAGATTTCGCCTGCTGAGGGACGCCTTGGATGAGTGGCCAATTGGCCCTTTCTGTCAACAACATAAGCAAAACTGGACGGGCCGATATCAATGGATTTGCTCCAATCGACGATTGCGTTTAGCTGCACTTGCAGAACTAAAATTCCGACGGGTCTGCCTTCCTCGTCCTTTACAGGGATCGCCGCGGCAACGACGTTGTGTCGGGGTATAGCGGCTCTTTGATAGACATCCGAAACGTACGGTTTCCAGCTGCGGCTTACGCCGCGATACCAATCCCGATCAGCGAAATTTCTTCCCCTCACGTCCGGTAGCGGCGGCGTATCGGCCATAAGCGTGCCGGTGGGATCCGCCAAGAAGATGCGATCGATGAACGGAAAATCCATTCCTACATCCTTCAGGATTTTGATCGCCTCATCCCATTGTCCATGCGCGGCCAGCTGGCGAAAGCGGACGCGTGTGCCGAGAGAAACGCCCAAATCGATCAGCCTGGTGAACCGCTGCTCTAGGGCAGTGGAGGCAAGCATTGCAATTGATTTACGGCGCGAGAGCGCAGACTCGGTCAGGTCGTGGTAGGTGTCGTTGTACGCAAAGACCGCGATCAGTAGGACGGGCAAAACGATCGACAAACCGATGGCGAGTTGGAGCCGCTTTGTTGTGTTAGCGGCTTTCAATAGGAACGAAACCAACCCATTGTTGAGTTTGTTGAGCATTCAGACCGAGGGGAAGGTTTTACTATCAATTAAATTGGACACTGTCCCGGGCTGACCGTTCAAGTGTGGCTTGAGTCAGTCCCCATTCAGACTCGCGGAGCCATTTGGTCAATTGCGGTGCAGGTAAAGGCCGGCTCATGTAATACCCCTGACCAAGATCGCACCCCAGCGATACCAACCGGTTCCATGAGTCCCGAGTTTCTACGCCTTCGGCAATGGCCTTGAGGCGGAGATCATGAGCTAGATCGACAGTCGAGCGGACGATGGTGGCATCATCCTCGTCCGAGGTCATATTCATGACGAAGGATTTGTCGATCTTAACTGCGTTGATCGGCAGTCTTTTGAGATAGCCAAGAGATGAATAGCCGGTGCCGAAGTCATCGATGGAAAGCATCACGCCCATGCGACTGATGCGCGTCAAAATCTCGAGCGCGCGAGCCGGATCGGCCATGATTGCGGTCTCGGTAATTTCGAGTTCAAGCTGTTCGGGATTGACGCGATGGTTTTTGAGCATCTCACCAACCTGATCCGGCAAATGGCTATCGTGTAAAACTCGCGCTGAAAGGTTGACGCTGACGGTCAATTCAATTCCTTGTCGACTCCAGGCACGGGTTTGGGCGAGAGCGGTGCTCAGCCCCCAGATCGTTAACGGCCTTATGAAGCCGGTGCGTTCGGCCATCGCGATAAATTGATCGGGACGCACCAAGCCCAATTCGGGGTGTTTCCAGCGCGCCAGCGCCTCTACGCCGACCACGCGCGCCGTCCGAAGATCTATTTTGGGCTGATACTCAAAGAATAGCTGATTGGTTTCTATGGAACGCTGCAGCTGCGTCATGAGCGTAAGACGCTCGGAGCTGTAGGAATCGTGCTCGGAAGAATACATCGCGTATCCCGCGGAGGACCGCTTAGCGAGATACATCGCTACGTCGGCGTGGCGCATGAGAGTTTCTTTGTCTTGACCGTGGCTTGGGAACAGGGCGATGCCTACGCTCGCTCGCGCATCGACCGCTAGTTGACCGATTGTAAAAGGGCGATCTAGAACTTTTGAAATCTCCTCGGCTGCAAGCAGTGCGGCCTTTTCATCGACATCAGGTAACAATAGCGCAAACTCATCGCCTCCTAACCTGGCGACAGTATCGCAATCGTGAAACGCGCTACGGAGCCGCAGACCAACCTGCTGCAATAGGACATCGCCCATTCCATGCCCCAGCGTGTCATTGATCTCCCTGAAGCGGTCCAAATCGAGGACCATCACCGCGAGCCGCTTTTGTTCGTCGCCTCTTGAATTAAGGGCGATTTCCAGCCGTTGATAGAAAAGGTTCCGATTGGGAAGATCCGTCAGACTATCGTAGCTGGCAACATAATGTATCCATTCCTCCGCCCGCTGGCGTTCTCGGCGGGTCTCGGCCTCGCGCAGCTCTCGCTCTATGGCCGTGACAAGACGGTGAGGATTATTTTTCATTACATAGTCATGCGCTCCGGCTTTCATCGCCTCGACGGCAAGCTCCTCGCCAATAGTCCCGGACATAATAATAAATGGGAGATCGATTCCGCATTGCTTTAGAATCGCGAGAGCGTCAAGACCGCTAAACTTTGGCATAGAGTAATCCGAAATGACGATATCCCAGGCTTGGTTTTTCAGCGCGACCGCCATGGCCTCCTTGGTATCGACGCGCTCAACTTGCGGTACAAAGCCGCCGCGGGAAAGCCGTCGCTCTATAAGCAGAGCATCGTTCTCCGAGTCTTCAACGAGCAGCACGCGCAGCGGATTAGCCATAAGTTTCCACTCCCGTTACTGGCGGAGTCTCATTCAATACGAGCCAATACAAACCAAGCTGCCGGACGGATTCAACGAATTGGCCAAAATCCACGGGTTTTCGAATGTAACTGTTGGCGCCTAATCTGTAGCCGTCCAGCAGATCCTGTTCCTCTTTAGAAGAAGTGAGAATGACGACCGGCAGTAACTTGGTTTGGTCATCACTACGGAGCCGGCGCAGGACCTCCAGGCCGTCTATTTTGGGAAGTTTTAAATCGAGAAGAATAATCGCCGGGGAGATCCGTAGATCGGACGCTCCCGTACCGAACAGATAATCGAGTGCTTCGGCGCCATCTCGGGCAACGACGATCTCGTTGCCAATGTTATTTTTCTTAAACGCTCGCAGGGTCAACTCTTCGTCGTCAGGATTGTCTTCAACAAGCAGGATCACTTTACTGGCCATTGGAATTCCTCTTTAAAGCATGGCGACCACGGATCTGCGGAATCTACGTATTTCTCGAGGGTTACGGAGCAAAAGCTATGCCGTTGATATTGGAGGAAGTGCTTTTACCGGGACGGATAGGATCGATCGCGGAATCATGGATTGTGACAAAAAATCCCTTGTCGATTAATGACAAGGAGTCGTCAAGAAGGACCAATAGTGATTTTTCTGATTAGGTTGCTCTGTAGCGACAGGGTTATGCGGTCCTTTAGCGATTACCAGATCTGTACTGGCGCGAACTGAAACTCTCCCCAAAGCGTGTATTTAAGTGCTTTGGCGCCCAGCATCGGGTGCTGCGAGCAATTTATACCGGGGTCCAACCGAACCGGAAAGGAAATTGTATTCGCACCCATCGCGAACGATCGCTGAGAGGGGC
>CAZILB010000126.1:0-11252 GCA_964539925.1 uncultured Syntrophobacter sp.
TAATCGCTGAAGTGGAGCTGCGATCGTAGTTCCGGTTTCATAAGCATAAAATGTCATTTTTTGACAGGCTATGCAAATGAATCCTGCAAAGTGACGCAGGTGATCCGGTTTCATTAGCCTAAAATGTCGTTTTTTGACAGGCTATGCAACCAAATCCAAAAAATCAGCTCGGCCCCCGGTTGGACTCGATCCCAAGGCAACTCCGTGGGGTCACGCGCGGGGACTTAATCCTCTGGTTCTTTGACCCCGCCGACCGCGAACAGGTGGTGGCGGTGAAGATGGCGTGCTTGTCGTTCTTCAGGACTTCAAGCCAGTTCGCGACATA
This sequence comes from uncultured Syntrophobacter sp., assembly GCA_964539925.1. Classification (GTDB taxonomy): domain Bacteria; phylum Desulfobacterota; class Binatia; order UBA9968; family UBA9968; genus DP-20. Next base: position 326 of record CAZILB010000126.1, read on the forward strand.
GGCAGCGTGGTGTTCCCGCGAGAGGGGGAATTGAGGATCAGGCGTGAGTCGGTGAGTGATCGGAGGATGCAATCCAGTTTATTTGGAATCGCGCATCATGCGATGCTCTATTTCACCGGCAGGCCCCTCTCGCGAGATAACGGTCTGTTTTCTTTTCTCCTGCCACCCGTTTAACTTGCGGGCGCCTTGGCCACCGGCTTGCCGCGGAGGCCGTCTTCCACCAGCCGTGCGAGAAATTCGGCGAACGGTGCGATGTGTTGTCGGACGCTCGCCTCTTGAAAATCGCTCGCTTGGGTCGAAGACAAGCTCAGAATCGTGCTTTTAGTCGAAAACTATTAAACGGCTTTTAACCAGGTGCCCGTTGGATAGTATCGCACTCTAAACGCGGATGCGCAGAACTTGGGAGATGCAATTGCTTTGCGGGTCGGCGCTATGAGCATCCCTCCCTGATCCAGTTCCAAATTCAACGCACCGGCACTTTGTCACGCCACCTCGAACGGCACCTGCGTCGGTCCTTCGCTTTGATGGTACTTGTCGGCCTTGGCGTCGTAGCGGCCTTGCAGGACTCTACCGACCAGGCGCTCGGAGCGGACGATCACGGCCACCGACCTTTCCGGCCCGCCTTTTTCCGAGTGGATGGCGAAGGGCTGGACCAGATCGACTTTCCCGGGCGTGCCTTCGCTGATGCTTTCAAGCTGGATGAGGGCGTAGCCGGACCTCTTGGCGTCGTCGAGGCGACGGTAGCGCTCCAACCTCTCGATGCCGTCGAGGACGCCGTAGGCCGTCCATGCATGGGCGTGATCGTGGATGCGTCCATCGCGGCCGGGCGTGCGCACGACCGCATTGACGACGAACCCATAATCGGGATCTTCATAGAGCAGCAGATTCTTGTGGCCTTCGGTGCAGGGCCAGCTCTTGGCATGCTCGCGCACCGCGGGATCGTTCACCAGGCCTTCAAGCAGGATTTTTATTTTCTTCATGCGAGATTCGGTATCCGGCAGCGCCGCCCAGGCGGCGCGCGCCGATTGAATGAAAGCCTCGAAGGCGGGGAGTCGCTTGTCTGCGGACATAAATCCTCCGGATTCGTGTACTGTCCTTTTATATCGCGGCGGCAGGTTCATTGCCAACCCGAACGCCTTCGTTGACTCCGTACCCCCGCTGTAATACGAATTTTTTGGGAGGCATGAGAAGATGGCGAAAAACGGCTTCAAAATCCTCGATAGCGACATGCATATCATGGAACCGCCGGATCTGTGGGAGCGCTACATCGACAAAAAGTATAAAAGCCGAGCGCCCCGGGGCGTTACCAGCACCAACGTGCGCGACCTCCGCATGGCGCATCCCGACGGGCGCGAGTGGGGCCACCGCACCACGGAACGCAATCGCGCCGACCGCGGCCGCAACTTCCAGCGCAATCAAGGTATTTATAAAGGAGATGCCGAGCGCGGCTGGTCGAGCCAGGCGCAGTTGGAAGCGATGGATATCGAGGGCATCGACGTGGCCGTTCTTTATCCGACCCGGGGCCTGCGCGCCCTCGTCGAGCCGGGAGTTGAGCCGCCCTTCGCCGCGGCCATCGCCCGTGCTTACAACGATTGGCTGTGCGACTTTTGCCGGGCCGACCCCAAACGCCTGATCGGCGCCGGCATGATTTCGCCCTTCGACATGAACGACGCCGTCGGCGAAGCGACACGCTGCGCCAGAGAACTGGGCTTTCGCGCAGTCTTCCTGCGCTCCAATCCGTTGGTCGATCACTGTTGGCACGACGTTTATTACCAACCGCTCTGGGACGCGCTCGAAGAATTAAATCTCTCTCTAGGTTTTCACGAATCGACCGGCACGGGAAGAAATCATATCGGCGAACGCATGGAGCCCAATCTGATGCTGCGGCGGGTTTACGGCCAGCCCTTCGAACAAATGCTCGCCTTGGGGAGCTTCTGCGGCGGCGGCGTCCTGGCGCGCCATCCGAAACTGCGCGTCGCCTATCTCGAAGCCAACTGCAGCTGGCTGCCATGGCTGCTCTGGCGCCTGGACGAGGGTTGGGAGCGCGAAGGCGACGTCTGGGCGCCTGATTTAGACATGGCGCCGAGCGAATACTTCAAGCGCCAATGCGTGGTGTCGGTGGAACCGGACGAGGCGACGGTCCAACAAGTCATCGATTACATGGGCGGCAAGAATGTCGTTTTCTCCACCGACTATCCGCACGGCGATTCCAAATATCCCGAAGCCGTCGATCACTTTCTCAAACTTCCCATCACCGACGATGACAAGCGAAATATTCTCTGGGACAACTGCGCAGCCTATTACGCGATGTGAATCCACGCGGGTCTAAAGGCGTTGCGCACGAGTCAACCCGCGCGCAGGTGAGCCGGCGCGACGCGCTCGGCTCGGGAATCCGGGGCGTGAGGGAGCGGGTTCAGTCGTCGCGGCGATCGCGCCGCTGGTCGTTATAGCGCTGCTTCAGGCGCTCCTGCTGCTCCCTGGGCAGACGTTGATACCGATTCCATTCCTCGCGCAGATGTTCTTTGTCCCTGGGCGGCAAGCTCTTCCAGCGCTGGTAGTTGCGCTCGATTCGTTCTTTTTCCCTCGGCGACAGGTTGCGCCACGAATCCTGCGCGCCCATCGCCCGCTCGGCGAGCAGCGGCAGAGAAAGTCCAAAGACCAAAGCCAAGGCGATTCGCTTTTTCATTTTTACCGTCCGACGCGTGCATTCATTCGAAGCGGATGCGTCTCCTTTTGTCATCGTCACACCATACTCGAACGGACAGTGTTAAGCTCGATGCTTGCGCCGTCTTGCTGTTCGAGAGTGTCAAGGAACTCCAGCATGTCCAGGCTCCTGAAAAATTCCAACTGATTGCGGTCGGCGACAATCTCCTCGGGGATGCTGCGCGACGCCCGATCGAGGAAATAGCCTAGATTGCCCTGGCCAAAGAGCAGACCGACCACCAAAACCATGCCGGCCACAGTGCCGAAAGCCGGCACCATCCAGGTTCGCGCCGGCGCGAGCCAGGAACGCCACCGGCTACGCCGCTCTTCCTGCTCCGCCAGCTTCGCCATGGTCTCGCGATAGTAGCTGTCCCAAAACGACTGCGGCATTTCCTCAGCCCTGGCCATTTGCGGCAGCAGCCGACCCAGATCTTCGACAAACAGGCGGCAGCGCTCGCAGTCCGCGAGATGCCGGGCGATGCGACGGCACTCCGCGTCGCTGTTCTCTCCATAGTAAAAGAGAACCAGGTCCTCTTCGTATTCTTTGCAGGCGTTTTTCAGCCCGCTTTTCTGGTTTGTCATACTTTCGACTCCCTAAACAAATTCCACCAGACTCTGCCGCAGCGCCGCCACGGCGCGATGGAGATATACCCGCACCGTACCCTCCGTGGTTTTCATGACCTGAGCGATATCCGCGATCGATAGCCCCTGATGATTTCTCAGCAGGAAAGCCGTGCGCTGTTTCTTCGGCATCGCTTCCAGAGTCGCATCGACTTTGCGTTTGGCCTCGCCGGCCATCGCTTCCTGATCGGGAGCCGAGGTGGAGTCCGCGAGGTGCCGTTGCTCGCCCGGCTCTTGAGCCATGTCGTCCAAGGACTTCCAAGATACCCGGCCGCGGCGGCGCGCATGGTCCAAACAGAGATTGACCACGATGCGATAGAACCAGGTGTAAAAGCTCGATCGGCCGTTGAATTGTTTGATGTTGGCGAAGGCGCGCAGGAATGCGTCCTGCGACAGGTCCTTTGCCGTTTCCGTGTCGCGCGTAAAGTTAAAAGCGATGTGAAACGCCTTTTCCATGTAACGCCGAACCAGCACTTCAAAGTACTCCCGCTCGCCTTGTTGACACAAGGCCACGAGATCTTCGTCGGCAAAATTCTGCGGGTCAACCATGATTGTCCTTGGCCGGCACGTTGATTATCCGCTATAGCCCGTTAGACGCTAAAGGGCGCCAAAGGTTAACGGCCTGGAACGATGCCCTGGTGACGGAGTAAGTGTTTACGAGCGAAAGAAAAACAGGATGGGCCGGGCCGCCGCTCCGGGTCCGGACCGGCGGCCCGAATCGAGCGCTATCGGCCCGTGGCGATTGCAATCACGTCTTCGATAATGTCGAGAACCCTGTGGGTGCGCCGGTCGATGAGAATCACGTCCCTTTCAAGGATGACCCTCTCCCAGTAGTCCGGGAGGCGCGGCAGCCGGCGACTTAAATCCACCGGCAAAGGCGAAAGCCGTTTCTGCAGTCCCGGCGGCAATTGGCCGTTCTTGTCCAGCTGTTTCTGTAGTCCGGGGGGCAAACTGCCGCGCTTTGCCAAACCCGGCGGCAATCCTTTCGGCTTCCCTTTTTTGCTGCTGTAGTAATACTCTTCGATGATCCGGCGCTCTTCGGCGAGGAAACGCGCCGGGCGCTTGTGATCGTCGGCCCCGGCGACGGGAGCGCGAACCCAGAATGATGCCGCGGCAACGAGCGCGACTATGAGAAATGACCTCCTGGATTTATTCACGTTCTTCTCCCTCTTGGCAATTTAATTAAACCCAAATGCTATTTACCGGGGGCCTTGCCGCCGCTGGCAACGATGCCGCGCCCGGGCGAAGCGCTGGTTTGTCCACTGGCGCTCGACATCTCGCTTCCTTTAGACGCCGGAGCCGTTGAAACGGCCAAGCTCTTATTCCCGCTCTTCATGGCGCTCATCACCGGACCGAGCTTAAAGTCGTGTTCTTGCGCGATTTTTCCCCATCCCATGCCTTCGCTCCGCATCGTGAGAACGCTTTGCAGGTATCGCAGCAAGCAACCGGCGGGCCAGCGAGCACCGCGGGCTAACACGCTGAAAACTTGACCTTTAGTGGCGGACACGAAACATTATACCGACAAAAATGTCGGATGGATGGGGATTTTTTTACGGGTTACGAGGCAATTACCGTGCAATTGCGTCAAACTCGGCTGCGCTGATAGAGGCAGACCATAGGTTGATACCAACCCATTCCCACGCTTCTGGTCCACCATCACCGGGCGCAACTGTAAGTCCAGCGAACGGTAATAGCGTTTTCGCGGCCATTCCCCTTCCCGCGCGGGCATAGGGGATCCAATTCAATCACCCTGGACCATTTCGGTTTGATGGGCGATCTCGGTGGCAGGGCGCGGTCTTTTAAGAAACGCCCTGTTTTTCGCGGTCATGCGGACACGCGTCCTTCTCCGGGTTACATTATCCAAGTCAATGTCGATATCGTGGTCGTCGGCTCAGGCCGCAAGCGCATTGCCTTGCCGGGTCCTCGCCGAAGCGACGACTACCCCGCATTCAGCTTTTCAGTGATTCGCGGCGGCGCCGATGCCGACGATCTTGATGCTGCCGTGTTTCGATTTGTATTTGCGATTGAGGGCAATGATGACGCCTGTGAGTCCCTCGATAACGTAGGCGTTGCTCGAAGGCCCGCCATCATAGGCCGTCGCGCCGATCCGTTGAATGATCTCCATCACTTTTTGTTTGGCTTCCGCATTGTCGCCGCAAACCAGGACATCGCCCAGCGGCGCGTCGACGTCGCCCAGGTCGACGGCGGATATGTTATGCAGCGCGCCGATTACCGGCGCTTCCTCGCCGATGATTTGCTGCGCTTCCTGAAGTGCGGAGCCCGCCGGCGGCACAAAGGGCTTCACTTTGTTGAGCGGCACAACCGTGTCGATAACGATCTTCCCCGCCAGTTGCCCTTTTAAATCCTGGACCATCTGGGCCTGTCCCTCGTAGGGCACGGCGATCACCACGAAATTGGCATGCTTGACCGCTTCCTGGTTGGTCATGCCGACTATCTCGCCGGCGCGCAGGTGCGGCTTCAGAGCCTCCACCGCTTTCCTGGCTTTCTCCGCGTCGCGCGATCCGATAATAATTTTCACTCCCGGCGCGCCGAGCCTGAGCGCAAGCGCGCCGCCCAAATTTCCCGTGCCGCCGACGATTGCCACACTCAAATTTTCCATGTTCTCCTTCCGCTCTAACGAAAAAGATCCTCAGCCGCCGGTCGCAGGAGCTCTTTCACCGAACCTTCCTCCGTTTTTTCTATCCCATAACCGCGCAAGACGACAACGGGCACACCATCGCGCTTGCCCATTACCAGCTCGGCCGCGGCGGCCATTTCATCGGCTATCGCCGCCACCGCCGCCTTGAGGCGATAACCGTAGCGGTCGTTCAAGCCTCTCTCGTCCTTGACCGCCTTTATCCCGGCGATGCCCACCGCGACGTCCACGGTGCCGACGCGCCAGGCGCGGCCGAAGCTATCGCTGAGGATGACCGCCGGCTGCTTTCCGGTTCGCCGGGCGATCTCGGCGCGAATCCCGCGCGCGGAAACGTCCGGATCGAGCGGCAACAATGCAACCTGGCGAAGGCCGACGTTGGACTGATCGACTCCCGCGTTGGCGCAGATGAATCCGTGATGAGTCTCGACGATCAAAGCCCGCCCGCCGGTCCGGACAACTCTCCGGCTTTCCCCCAATATGACCTCGACCAGCTCGGGCTCTTTGTCCAGCGCTCGACCGAGTTCCCGAGCGCGCGCCGAGGGCTTCACCGCTTCCAGGCGAACCATGCGCCCTTCAGCCTTGGAAACAATTTTCTGCGCGACTACCACGACATCATCGTCGGCCAGCTCAAGGCCTTGACGCGCGCACGCGTCGCAAATGAGTTGCCCGACGTCATCGCCGGCCCGGACTTCGCCGATGCCTTCGAGGCCGATCAGCTCGATGCGTTTCATAAACCACCGGAGCGGCGATCCGCGGCTCCGTTTTGCTCCGCCAGCAGCGCGCGCGCAGCCCGCGTTGACTCACCGTCTTGGAGATCGTAGGCGAGAAACCGTTCGAGATCCCTGGGTTCGTCGATGTCGAGCGCGAGGTGTTCGTTTTCGATGAAGCGGATAGGCAATCCCTGAGCCGTCACCTGGCTCAGGTGAAAGGCGAAGCTGTCGTAGCCGAACCGCAGCTTGATGATATCCGGGGGCGCCAAGAGGAGCGCATTGGTTCCCAACCGGTCGTGGGACGGCACCAGTAGAGCGTAAGGCGGGCACGCTGCCCGCGGCACCTGATCAAGAAGCTGTTCGATGTCGGCCGCGCGCAAAAGCGGCATATCGCCCGGCAGGATCAACACCGCTTCACAGCCGGCGCGCTTTAATTCCAACCTGGCAAAGTCCACCGCGCCGGTCTCGCCGGTCTCGGCGCGCTCGCGAAGAACCTCGGCACCACCGGCCGAGGCAATAGCCGCGACCTTGTCATCGCCGGTCACCACGAAGGTTTCGGTGAGTCCGCGGGCCTGAGTCACCTGGCATAAAACATCGCGAAACATGGTCTCGGCCAAAACCTCGCGCGCAGCGCTGCTCAAAATCGGTGCAAGCCTCTGCTTGGCGTTGCGAAAGCCCTTGACGGGCAACAAGGCGGCGACCTTCATGACGATCCGAAAAGAAATTCCTTAAACTATTTTCCGACGAAGGCCAAGAGCTGGCTCGCCAGACGCTTCTTATCTTCGGTTGAGTTCATGCGGATAGAGGCGCAGACCGTTTTGACGCTTAAATCTTCGATCTGGCCGACCACAGCGTAATCGCTCTGTTCAATAAAGAGAATATCCAAAAAATCGGCATAAGCTTGTGCGACGCCAATGGGCGAAGGGTCCCACCCGCAGGTGCTCATCAGCCTATGCGCCGGACCGGATATGGCGGCCTTGCCAATGATCGGACTTACACCGACCACGGCGGCTTTGGTTTCTGCGAGCGCGGCGCGCACGCCCGTAACGGCCAGGATCGGGCCGATGCTGGTAACCGGATTGCTCGGGCAAAAGATGACGGCATCGGCATTGCGAATTGCGTCGAGAATTCCGGGCGCGGGCCGGCTTTTCTCGGCGCCGGCAAAGCGCACGGCACTCACTTCCGGCATCCAGCGCTCCTTGACAAAATACTCTTGAAAAGAAATCTCACCGCGCGGAGTTTGCACGCGAGTTTCGATTCGGTCATCGGACATCGGCAGGATCGTCGCTTTTACCCCAAGGGCGCGACGAATCCGATCGGTGATCGCCGAAAGCTTTAAGCCTGCGTTCAACAAACAAGTGCGGGTGATATGCGTCGCCAGATCCTTATCGCCGAGATTGAACCAGACATCGTTGCCCAAGCGGCGCAATTGCTCCTGCGCCGCGAAGCTATCGTTTTTAACGCCCCATCCTTTGGCCGTGTCGATCAAGCCGCCCAGCGTGTAAGTGATGGTATCGAGATCCGGCGAAATATGCAGGCCGTGAAAGACGCAGTCATCGCCGGTGTTGCAAACGATGGTCAACCCCGACGGATCGCTGATCGCGGCGAGGCCCTCGACGAGCTTGGCGCCGCCGGTGCCGCCGGTGAGTACGACGATCATCAGGAAAGCCCCGGCGCGGATGAAGTGGTGGAGTGGTGGAGTGATGGTAAATGCTGGAGCGGTCCGTTGTTTTTGACCAGGCCGTCGGCGCCGCACAGGCGTTCGACGCGAGGAATCAGCGAGCGCGGCAGATATTTGTCGCCCTGGCGAATATATTCGGGATAGATCGGCAGGCGCGCTCGTAGTTCGAAACCCGCCCGCGCGCTTTTCTCTTGCAGCAATTTGAGCGCCGGCCAGGGCGCTTCAGGGTTGATAAAATCCGGCGTCAACGGCGACACGCCGCCCCAGTCGTTGATGCCCGCTTCCAGATAAAGTTCGTAACCGTCCGGCGTCAGATTGGGCGGCGCCTGGATATTCATCTCTCCGCCGAGAATCAGGCGAGCGAGCGCGATCGTCTTGACCATATCCTCGCGTGTCGCGTCGGCATGGGCGCGCATGGGAATCGTCGGCTTGGCGCGAAAATTCTGCACGATCACTTCCTGAATATGGCCATAGCGTTGGTGCAAGGCGCGGATCGCGAGCAAAGAATCGATGCGCTCCCGCCAATTCTCGCCGATGCCGATGAGGATTCCCGTGGTAAAGGGCAAGCGCAGTTCGCCGGCCAGCTCCAAGGTGCGCAGGCGCACGGCGGGTTTCTTGTCCGGCGCATTATCATGGGCGCCGCCCGAAAGCAGCAGCCGTTCGCTTACGCTTTCGAGCATCAGCCCCATGCTCGGGTTGACTTTTTTGAGCCGCTGCAAATCCCCGCGCCCCATCACCCCGGGATTGGAGTGCGGCAAGAGACCGGTATCCTCCAAAACGACGCGGCATGCATCAAAGAGATAGTCGAGCGTGCGCTGGTGGCCGCGCTCGGCCAGGAACTCTTTCATCTCCGGATAGATCGCTTCCGGCTTATCGCCGAGGCTGAAGAGCACTTCGGTGCAGCCGAGCAGCTTGCCCTGCCGTACGACGACGAGCACTTCGTCGAGGGTCATCGTCTTCGCGCCCGGCTCATCCGGCGCCTTGCGAAAGGTGCAGTATCCGCAAAAATCGCGGCAGAGATTGGTCAGCGGCAAGAAGACTTTAGGCGAAAACGTCACCACCCGCCCCTTGTGCCGATCGCGCAGCTCGGCAGCCGCCGCCAAAAGAGCTTGCAGACCGCCGCCTTCGGCGGCCGCAAGCTCGAGCGCCTCGGCGCGATCCAGCAGCTTGCCGCCCAGGCAATCTTTCAACACTTGCAATCTCACACCTGGTTGAATATCGGATCGCCGTCACGGTTTCAAATCGGCGCCGGGAGGAGCCTTCAGTAGCGTATCATAGCAGCAATCAAGTGGGTGGGACGGACATGCGAAGGCCCGTCAGATCTAGCCGCGGGTTCGGCCGCCGCAGGCGGTCGAACCCGCGGGGCGAAATCGCGAATCCCGTTCGCCCGACGGTCTGCGGCCGGGCGAACGTAATGCCGCTGACCCGGAACGGGTCCAGCGACCGGTTAGGCTCACTATCGGTAAACGTCTTTTCTGTGGCCCACTTTTACGACGTCAACCAGCAACTTTTTATCGTCGATGGAGTACAAGATACGATAGTTACCCTCTCGCACCCTATACCAGTCGAGGTGACCCGATAACTTCTCACAACCGAAAGGTCTGGGATTTTCGCCAGGAGATTGAATCCGGAGGACAATTCGTTGTCGGTCTTTCTTTTGTCCGACGGCATCAATCTCTTTGCTTGCAGACGGCTTAATGACAACCCTATATTTTGCCACGCCGCCTCAACGACTTCACCACCGTTTCAAAATCGACGCTTTTTTCGTGAGCACGTTCTTCAAACGTAGCCAGATCTTCCGCATCCTCGGCCAATGCCAGTTTCACAGCGTCATTGACCATGTCAGAGATGGAACGATCGGTAGCGGCTGCCTTGAGTCGCAGGGCTCGGTGGATCTCGGGTTCAAAATAAACGGTAGCTCGTTTGGGTAGACTCATATGGGCATCCTAGCGTTACAACGTCATGACGTCAATGTTGGACCGGGAGCCTTAGTATTATTAGGTGAGCTGCCGTAGGCAGCGACAATTACTGGTCGGCTTATCCCGGCGACGGCTCGGACAATAAAAGTTCAAATCGCTGGCAATATCCATCCGCTAACGTAGCTTGTCAACATTAAATTTTCCGCCAAAAGCCGATCGGCACGCCGGCTTATCTCCCTAATAATCGGCAACCTAATTCGGCTCGTCACAATCCGAAGATCCGCACAAGACCAAGCGTACAGTTCACCAGCTAGTGGCTCAATTTAAAAGCAGATCCTTCACGGAATCTATCCTGAGCACGGTCGAAGGATTCAGGATGACAACTTCGCTCAAGTGTCATTCTGAGCAAAGCGAAGAAACTTTCTTGCTGCGATTTTTGCTTAAAACCTGCGCTGGTCCACCAAAATGAGTCACTACCGTTCACCATGGTATTGCCATAACGGTTGCCCTGAAGACTTTCGCTGTGATACGTCTGAAACATTCACGAGGGAGCAAACGGCCATTGACCGCGGAGGATAAGCCATGGACAATTTCGATAATGTGCTGGTCGTTGACGCAGACGGCCATGTTTATGAGG
>CAZILB010000127.1:0-11147 GCA_964539925.1 uncultured Syntrophobacter sp.
CTTCTCCCTCAGAGACGCCACCCTGGAGAGGTTTGACTGCAAGCCCGTAAGAATCGGTTCCGACGAATATGTGATCTATAAGCGCGAAGTCTACTTGATTGCCGATTTGAGCCCCCAAGAGCAAAGTCGTCGCACCGGGATGGAGCATTTTTATGTGGAAAAACAAAGCAGCAAAGCTCTGATCAGCTTGGGACCCTATTTGCTTCAGGGCACGATTCACCTGTTTCCCGGCGGCGCATTGCACGACCTTTTCCTAGAGAAAAATTTGTTTTTTCCGGTGACCGGCGCGAACTTTGTGGGTCGCGCCGATATCGGACCTCGCACCTATCTGGTTAATCGCTCCAGGATTGGATTCATGACCGCCATCGGGGACGGAATCGTCGAACTGTGAGAAGCCAGTGAAGTCGTTTTTTCCCGTAGAGATTCATCATGCGAGGGCCGCCGCAACGGTGCGCGTGACCTGGGACGACGGGCATGTCGGCGTCTACAGCGAAGAGTACCTGCGCGGTTATTGCCCTTGCGCGCTCTGTCAGGGCCACGGCTCCCAGCGGCGGTTTGTCGCGGTTCCGGACGCGAAACTGATGGAGATCCGCGCGGTGGGAAACTATGGGATCGACTTGAGATGGCAGGACGGGCATAGCACGGGCATTTACACCTTTGACTACCTAAGGTCCCTTTGCCCTTGCCGCGACTGCACCGGAAGGCGAAATTAAAAAGCCCTTTAATCTTCCGAGCGATTGCACAGTTTTGTTTTCTCGGTTGCCGTCAGCCATCGATGCCGGCGGTGAAGTCGGCACGAGCTATGCCGCCGGTCTCGCCGGCGGCAGTATGCCGCAATTCGAACAGATGCGAAGATTGCCGGTCGACACGACCATGCCGGCAGCTCGTTCTCAATCGCGCTGCGAGATAAAGAGCGCCTCTCAAGAGCTCCCGGTTCTGCGCGGTTTCGAAGTTCGATGCTTGACTTACTTCCGACCGTTTCCTACTCTGCAATCCGAGTTTGAAGACCGTGCCTCGCGTGGGCTCACGATATGTTTTCACGCGGGCGAGAGTGGCGGAACTGGCAGACGCACTAGACTTAGGATCTAGCGGGCAACCGTGGGGGTTCGAGTCCCCCCTCTCGCACCAATTTATCTTTCAGAACACTCGGAACTTGAAGATCATAGCCATAGAAAGGTTCCAGTCTGGCGAGCGTGCCTCCAGCAACGACCATCAAGCTTGGATCCCCCGGTCAAGTGCCAGGATGCAAAGACTCCCGACGTAAAATGCCATCATGAAGGTCGAGATTGATGAACTGAGTCCGGTACAACGAAAGGTTCGCGTTGCGCTGCCGGTCGAGACTGTCGCGAACGAGTTCTCGCGCGCTTACAAGAATCTTGGTCAACGGGTTCGAGTCAAAGGATTTCGTACGGGCAAGATTCCTCGAAGCGTCTTGCAGGGCATTTACGGCGAAGACGTGATAAGCGAGGTTCGCTCGCATCTGGTCGAGGAATCGCTTGGCGAAGTGATCAAGGAGCGGGGCCTGCAAATCGTGTCGCGGCCGGAAGTGGAATCGCAGGACCTGCGGGCCGGCAGTGAGTTTGCGTTTTCCGCGGTGTTTGAAGTGAAACCCGATATCGAGCTCAAGGACGACCTCGGCGTCGAGGTCGAAAAGCCGAGGATCTCAGTCACGGAGGACCAGGTCGACGACGCCCTCAGGCGCCTGCAGGAAAGCCATGCCTCGCTCGCGGTGGTGGAAGACCGGGACGTGGTGCAAACGGGAGATTTTGCGGTGCTTGATTACAGCGGAACTCTTGCGGGCGAGCCTCTTGCCGGTGCCAGGGGAGAAAATTACATGCTCGAAGTCGGTGCCGGGAAAGCGCTGCCGCAGTTTGAAGAGGCGGTCATCGGTCTCCAGCTCGGAGCGTCGCGAACGGTGCGGGTGGGCTATCCCGCAAACCACCCGAACAAAGACCTCGCCGGCAAAACCGTCGATTTCTCGATCACGGTGCGCGAGATCAAACGAAAGGTTTTGCCTGCCCTCGACGATGAGTTCGCCAAGGACCATGGAGAACACGGGTCCTTGGAAGAGTTGAAGGCCGCCATACGCGGGCGCCTGGAAGCCGAGCTCCAGCGCTATCAGGAAGAACAGCTCAAGGAACAAATCCTCAGCCGGTTGCTCGATCTCCATTCATTTGCAATTCCGCCGTCCATGGTGGATCGCCAAACCCGGTATTTGATGGAGCGGTATCAGGAGCAGATGGAAGGTCAGACCGGCGCCGATGCTCAAGAAGCGCCGCCGCTTGAAGAAGTTCGCAAAAACCTTGAGAGCCGCGCCGCGCGCCAGGTGCAGGCGACGCTGTTGGTGGAACGCATCGCGCAGCGCGAGAAGATCGACGTGAGCGACAAGGAGATTCAAGATCGCATCGAAAAAGTGGCGCGAGCCGCCGGAGATCGAGCGAAAAACGTGCGCGAGTACTATTCGCAGCCCAGCGTGCGTGAAGATTTGCGCGCGCAGATGGTGTTCGATCAAACCTTGAATTTTCTGCTTGGCCGGGCAACTCTCAAAGAAGTCGACGCGGCGAGTTCTCATGGTTGATGCGGATGCTGAAAAACGTTAGAATAGCGTTCGTAGCCAAGGGGTTAATCACCGTATGAACTTCATCCCGATTGTCGTGGAGCAGACCGGACGTGGAGAGCGCGCCTATGACATTTACTCTCGGCTACTCAAGGAACGAATCGTGTTCTTGGGTTCCGTGGTCACCGACGAAGTCGCCAACCTGATTACCGCGCAACTGCTCTATCTTGAATCTGAAGATCCTGACCGAGATATCTATTTCTACATCAACAGCCCCGGCGGCTCGGTTACGGCAGGTTTGGCGATTTATGATACCATGCAGTACGTGCGGCCGCAGATTTCGACCCTTTGCATCGGCCAGGCGGCAAGCATGGGGGCCGTGCTCCTGGCTGCGGGCGCCAAAGGCAAGCGGTTCGCTCTGCCCCACTCTCGGATTATGATTCACCAGCCTTTGGGCGGATTTCAGGGCCAGGCGACGGATATCGACATTCAGGCGCGGGAAATTCTGCGAATGCGGGAGGAGCTGAATAACATTTTGACGAAGCACACGGGACAGAGCTTGAAAAAAGTCGAGAAAGACACGGATCGCGATATGTTTCTGACCGGCAAGCAAGCGCAGGAATATGGCCTGGTGGACGAAGTCATTGCGGCCCGGCCCGAAGGAAACATCAAGAAGCCGTCAACAGTCTAACCGGGGGAGATATGGCAAAGCACGGTGAACACGGATCGGGAAATCTGGTCTGCTCATTCTGCGGCAAGAGTCAGGACGAGGTCCGCAAACTGATCGCCGGTCCGACCGTCTATATCTGCGATGAATGCATCGACCTGTGCAACGACATCATCGCCGAGGAATGCGACCACGACGAGACTTTGTCCAGTTCTTCCAACGTTCCCAAGCCTGCCGAGATCAAGCGGGTTCTCGATCAGTACGTCATCGGTCAGGAGCGCGCCAAGAAAATTTTGGCGGTCGCGGTGCATAATCATTACAAGCGAATCGACAGCCAGATGGTGACCGGCGACGTGGAACTGCAAAAAAGCAACATCCTTCTGCTCGGACCCACGGGTTCCGGCAAAACGCTCCTGGCTCAGACCCTGGCCCGATTCCTGCAGGTGCCGTTCACCATTGCCGACGCCACGAGCTTGACCGAAGCCGGCTACGTGGGCGAGGACGTTGAGAATATCATTCTCAATCTATTGCAGTCCGCCGATTACGACGTGGAAAAGGCGCAGCGCGGTATCGTTTATATCGATGAGATCGACAAGATCTCGCGAAAATCGGATAATCCCTCCATCACGCGCGATGTGTCGGGGGAGGGCGTGCAGCAGGCGCTGCTCAAGATCATTGAGGGGACCATGGCGAGCGTGCCGCCCAAAGGTGGCAGGAAGCATCCGCAGCAGGAGTTTCTCCAGGTGGATACCACCAATATTCTGTTTATCTGCGGCGGTGCTTTCGTCGGTTTGGAGGACATCATCCGCAAGCGCACCGGGCGTAAGCGCGTCGGATTTGGCGGTTCGCTGGAGGAACAGGACGGGCGGCGCCCCACCGACCTGCTGCACGATGTGCAAACCGAGGATTTGCTTAAATTCGGGCTCATCCCGGAGTTTATCGGGCGTTTGCCCGTCATCGCGACCCTTGACGAGCTGGATGAAGTCGCCTTGGTGAAGATTCTCAAGGATCCCAAAAACGCTCTGACCAAGCAGTACTCGAAGTTGTTTGAAATGGAGTCGGTGCATCTGAAATTTACTGAGGAGGCGCTGCGGGCCATCGCCCGCGATGCCATGAAAAGGAAGTCGGGTGCCCGAGGACTACGAGCGATCATGGAAAATATCATGTTGGAAATTATGTACGACATGCCCTCGCAGCCCGATATTAAAGAGGTGGTGATTTCCGAGGACGTCGTCGAAAAACATGATCCTCCGATCGTCGTTTACACCAAGGCCGCGGAGAGCGCTTAGGAGGAGTTTCTATGTTGTTTCGCAACGACAAAAAAGACGACAAAGAGCAAACGTCCATGCCGGCGCGAGTTCCCCTGCTCCCGTTACGGGATATTATTGTGTTTCCGCATATGGTCGTGCCGCTCTTCGTCGGCCGCCAGCGGTCGATCAAGGCGCTGGAGGAGGCGACCCAGAAACAAAGTCCGATATTTCTGTCTTCGCAGAAGGACGCCAAGACCAACGATCCGACCGAAGACGACATTTACAAGATCGGCACTCTCGGTTCGGTGGTTCAGATGCTCAAGCTGCCTGACGGCACGGTGAAAGTCCTCATCGAAGGCAAAAAGCGCGCGAAGGTCTCTCGCTTTGTCAGCAACCCTGATTTCTTCATGGTCGAGGTCGACGAAGCGCAAGAGACTTTGGAGCGTAACAGCGAAGTCGAGGCGCTGGTGCGCGAAGTCCACACAACGTTCGAAAACTACGTCAAACTGAAGAAAAAGATCCCGCCCGAAATGGTCATGTCGGTCTCTTCCATTGACGACCCGGGAAGGCTCGCCGATACCATTGTGGCGCACCTCGGGATTAAATTGGAGGACCGGCAGAATTTGCTGGAAACCTTTGACGCGGCTGAGCGCCTGGAAAAGGTTCTCGGCCACATGCGCGCCGAAATCGAAATTCTGGAAGTCGAGCGACGCATCCGGTCGCGGGTTAAAAAACAGATGGAGCGCTCACAGAAGGAATACTATCTCAACGAGCAAATGCGGGCGATTCAAAAGGAACTCGGCGAGAAGGACGAGTTCAAGAACGAAATTCAGGAAATCGAGGAAAAACTTAAACAGAAAAAGCTCTCGGCGGAAGCCAGGGAAAAAGTGGACAAAGAGCTCAAGAAGCTAAAGATGATGTCGCCCATGTCGGCGGAAGCGACCGTGGTGCGCAATTACATCGATTGGATTTTGGGTTTGCCGTGGAACGAGTTTACCGACGATAAGCTCGACATCAACGAGGCCGAACGCGTGCTTGAAGAAGACCACTACGGCTTGGAGAAAGTTAAAGAGCGAATCCTCGAGTACCTGGCTGTCCAGAGCCTGGTGGGAAAAATCAAGGGTCCGATTCTTTGCCTCGTTGGCCCTCCGGGGGTCGGTAAAACCTCCCTGGGTCGCTCCATCGCGCGAGCGACCGGCAGAAAATTCATCAGAGTCTCGCTTGGCGGCGTGCGGGACGAAGCGGAGATTCGCGGGCACCGGCGCACTTATATTGGCGCGCTTCCGGGCAAGATTATCCAGTCCATGAAAAAGGCCGGCTCGAGCAATCCGGTGTTCTTGATGGATGAGATCGATAAAATGTCTACGGATTTTCGCGGCGATCCATCGTCGGCGTTGCTCGAGGTTCTGGATCCGGAGCAAAACACGTCGTTCAACGATCATTATTTGGATCTGGATTACGATCTTTCCAAAGTTATGTTCATCACCACGGCGAATACGCTGGATCGGATTCCCCGGCCATTGCAGGATCGCATGGAGATAATTCGCATCGCCGGCTATACAGAGCTTGAAAAGCTCAGCATTGCCAAGAAATACCTTCTGGATAAACAAAAAGAGGCCAACGGGCTAACGCCGGAGAACGTGGTTTTCACCGACAATGCGCTTCTGGGCATCATTCGCAACTACACCAAGGAAGCGGGAGTGCGCAATCTCGAGCGTGAAATTGCTTCCATTTGCCGCAAAGTGGCCGTCGAGGTGGTTCGCAAAGATCGCCAAGCCCATATGCAAGTGGGAAGCAAGAGCCTGCATAAGTACCTTGGGGCGATTAAGTTCCGCTACGGAAAAGCGGGCGACGAAGTCAAAATCGGCGTGACCACCGGGCTGGCTTGGACCGAGCTTGGGGGAGAGCTGCTCGCGACCGAAGTGACGATCATGCCCGGCAAGGGCCAACTGATCATCACGGGGAAGCTCGGCGACGTCATGCAGGAGTCCGCGCAGGCCGCGATGAGCTATGTGCGGTCGCGCGCCACCGAGCTCGGCTTGGCAAAGGATTTTTACCAGAAGCTTGACGTTCACATCCACGTGCCCGAGGGCGCGATTCCCAAAGACGGACCATCGGCAGGTATCACGATGGCGACCTCCCTGGTTTCTGCGCTGATGAAAATACCGGTGCGCAATGATCTGGCGATGACCGGTGAAATCACGCTGCGCGGAACGGTTCTGCCGATTGGCGGGCTGAAAGAGAAGGTGCTGGCCGCTCACCGTGCCGGGATCAAGACGGTTTTGATACCGGCGGAAAATGAAAAAGACATCGAAGAGATCCCCGCCACCGTGCTCAAAACCGTGGAGTTGGAATTGGTCGGTCACATGGATCAGGTGTTGAAGAAGGCGCTGGCGATCAATGATCCCGAAACCCTTTTTCGGCGCGTTGAGGAGGATGGTTCGGCTAAAGATGACTCGCCCCCGTTTCAGGAAAAGGTCGAAGACGCGCCGGCTCCCGAAGTCCTACCCCAATAATCTACCCGTTGAGCGGCAGGAATGTGCGGTGATTTGACTCCCCGCATTCCTGCTGTTATAAAAATCCATCGCCCGGTCGCAAAATGAGTGCGAGGCGCGGCTTGAGCCTGGGCCGTAGGTTCTGGGGTGAGGCGGTTTGCATCTTATCGCGTCATTAAGCTTTTGGCCAGGAGCGAGCGGGGATCGATTAAATTGTTGTGTTTCGATACCTCGATTAGGCCGTCAAAGCGTTTCCGCTCCGGGGCGGTTAGCTCAGCGGGAGAGCATCGGCCTTACAAGCCGGGGGTCACAGGTTCAAATCCTGTACCGCCCACCAAGCGGTTCATTGGGGGGTTATAATATCGGGGTCGTAGTTCAGTCGGTTAGAACGCCGGCCTGTCACGCCGGAGGTCGCGAGTTCGAGTCTCGTCGGCCCCGCCATTTTGTTATTCGCATCGTAGGAACTGGCTATCGGAGAGTTTCAGGATGAACAGGGAAACAGCGCTTGCTCAGCGCCGGTGGTACGTCATTGATGCCCAAGGGCGGATCCTTGGCAGAATGGCCACAGAAATCGCCAAAGTTCTGCGCGGCAAACACAAGCCGGAGTTTACACCCAACCAAGACACCGGCGATTTCGTGATCGTCATCAACGCTCGCGGGATCAAGCTTAGCGGAGCCAAGTTGTCGCAAAAAGTATATTATCGCCACACGGAGTATCCGGGCGGTATTCGAGAACGCACGGCGGCCAAGATGCTCGAGGAGAAGCCGGAAGAGTTGGTGACACGGGCGGTCAAAGGTATGCTGCCGAAAAACCGGCTGAGCCGAAAGCTGGTGACCAAGCTCAAAGTGTATGCGGGGCCCGATCATCCCCACGATGCTCAGAAACCGCAACCGCTAGCGATCTTAGCGTAGGAGCCGCGATTATGGCCGAAAAGGTAATCACCGCAACCGGGCGCAGGAAGACTTCTGTGGCGCGGGTTTTTCTGAAACATGGCAAAGGAAAGATCACGATTAATGATCGCAATCTAGAGGAATATTTTGGCCGAGAAACGGCTCGAATGATCGTTTTGCAGCCCTTTGAGGTGACGCAAACCAGCGGCGGTTTCGATATCGATGTAAACGTCGACGGCGGGGGAAACTCAGGACAGGCGGGCGCCATTCGCCATGGGATTACGCGAGCCCTGATGCAGTGGAACCCGGATTTTCGTCCGCCGCTTAAAAAAGCTGGTTTCGTGACCCGCGACCCGCGCGCCGTCGAGAGAAAGAAATACGGCCGCCATAAGGCGCGCAAACGCCCGCAATACTCGAAACGCTAGGGTCACCGCAAGCGCAAAAAACCCACATATTCGATACTTTTTTTCGACCGGCCCAGGCCTGTTCCCGCGTGCTCGGAACGTGGAGATTGGAGTTTTTAGGACTAAAGATGCGGCCGCGGATATTCGCCGCCTTACGCAACCGTGTCCGGTCCGGGATGAAGCGCGTCGCGGCCGCGCAAAGGTATCCCACGCCCTTTGGATATGACGGCGCCGCCGGGGTTCGGCGAGGTCACTCTTCGGCGGTAAAAAAGTAAAGCCCGATGAGCAGGAAAATCGCGTTCGGCAGCCAGGCCGCAACCCAGCTGATCAATGCCCCGTTGTGTCCGAGCGAAATGCAAAACGCGGCGAGGACCCAGTAACTGAAGCCGATGAGCATTGCGATGCCGAAACTTAGAGATACGCTGCCGCTCATTTGACGCTTGAGTGCGAAGGGCAGAGCGAGAAGGACCATTAACGGGGAGATAAAAGGAAATGCGAGCTTCACCTGAAGGTTGACTTCGTAAGCGGTGGTATCGATTCCTTTGTTTCTCATGTCGACGATGAGTTTTTGCAGGTCAAAAAAGGAAAACTCCTCGGCGTCGCGCGCCAGAAGCTTCAAATCATCGGGTGTTTCAGTGATGGGCAGCGCCGCTGCGGTTTCGCGCCGGGTCATTTTCCCGTCCGTCGGCAAGCTCCATTCCGTTGCCTGCTCGACTTTCCAGCCGTCCGCATCCCACTGAGCCTTCGGCACCTCAACCAGACCGCGTAAACTAAAATCTCGATTCAGCAAGAACACCGTCACGTTCTCCAAGACGCTGGTACTGGTGTCGAAGTTGTCGACGTTGATAAAGCTCCCTTCTCCTCGGATCCAGATATCGCGTGTGCCGAAGAGACTCTGTTGTTGTTTTTTTCTGATCTCCGTGCGGTAAATGGTCTGCGCGTTCTGGGCGAAAGCGGGAACCAGTGTTTCGTTCCAGACAAAGTTCGCCCCGCCGATCCCTGTCGCTAAAAGGAGCAAGGGCAAGGCGATGCGCTGCACGCTGATGCCGCTTGATCGCATGGCGGTAATTTCCTGAGTCCGCGCCAGCATGCCCAAACAAAAAAGGGTGGAGAACAGTGTGGCAAAACCGATAACGCGAGAGATGAACAACGGCGTCTTATAAAAGAAGTAACTGGCCACACTCGATACGCTGGCTCCAGCTCTAACCAATGTGCCGATACGGTCAAAAAACTCCACCGTCACGTACAGCGCGGTAGCCACGGCGAGGCTCAGAAAAAAGATCCGTAAAAAACCGACGGCCAGATACCGGTCGAGAACGCCGCCGATCGGCAGGAATACAAAGCTCAGCCGTGTGTTCATAGCGGCGCTTCGCGGGTCCGTTTCGGTTTGATTCGACTGAGGGTTTTGGCGCTTGAAGCGATGGTCCGTTCCATCAATGTCGGCAAATAAAACGGCGACTCCCGCATCGCTTTTCGGAAGAAAAACAGTCCGATACCGCCGACCACCAAGTTGGGAAGCCAGAGCGCAGCCACCGGTGGCAAGATACTTTTGTCGCCGAGCGCCTTGCCGAGCGACAACAAGGCGTAATAGGCCATCAGCCAGAAAAGACATACCATCAAACCCCACGACCGGTTCGCCCTCCCGGCGCGCGGCATGAGCGTCAAAGCCACGCCAAGCAGGCAAAATACCAAAGGGACGAATCCGAAGGAAATCCGTTGATGGAGTTCCATGCGCTCGGGGATGGCCGAGCCGCCGATGCTTGCTTTGGCCCGGATAGCCGTCAACAACTCGTCGAGCGGAATTTCGTTGGGGCCCGCGGCCTTCTGTCGCATCGGACCGACCAGTTCGTCGAGATCGAGCTTAAAGTCATAAATATTAAACCGAGTCTGGCTGAATCCCGCCCGGTTTTTTTCCCGCTCATGAATGGAACCGTCGAAAAGCCGCAGTCCGAGACTGTTGGTCTCTTCTTCCGTCGTGATTCGAGCCACTTTCCCCAAGATGACGGATTCACGCGTTCGATCTCTCTTGTCCACGATCAATATCCCTTGGGCGGTATTGCCCGGCGGTATGAGTTCTTCCACGTAAATGAGTATCTTTGGGAAGTCGTCGTTGAACACCTTTTCCTTGAGGGCGGTGGTCACGCGAGTTTTGGCGATGTTGTAAATCTCTTTCTTCAAAGCGAGATTGGCCGCCGGGCGGCCGAACAGGGTCAATGCCAACGTGGCGACCGAGACGACCAGCGCAAACCCGGCCATGGGCCAGAGAATCTGCCATGGACTTACGCCGGACGCCTTCATCGCCAACAGCTCCTGATCGTTGGCGAGCCTGCCGAGTCCCAGGAGAACGGCGAACAGAAACGCCATGGGCACGGTCAACTCCAAGAACGTTGGCAAAATAAACCCGACGAGTTTGCCGATCTGCATCAGCGGGACGCCGCGGGTGACCACCAGTTCGATCATCCTCAGGATCCGGGTGATCAGCAGGATCAGAGTAAAAGTCAAAAGGCCGAAGAAGAACGGCGGAAGGACTTCCGCGACCAGGTAGCGGAATAGAGTCTTTCGCTTCACGGTGGGGGCATGTTATCTGGTGGTGTGTGCATTGTAAAATATCTCGAACCGCGAGCAGCCGGATTGGCCGATGATGACCCACGATAACAAGATTATCTACGGGATCAATCCTGTTCTTGAAAGTATCAACGCCGCATTCGAGGGCGTCAAAGAAATCTTGATCTCAGATGCCACCGATCGCCAGGCTCTGCGTGCCATTAAAGCCCAGGCTGCGCGCCTCGGCTTAACGGTTGCCTCTGTGCCTCCAGGAGTCCTTGACGCTCTGGTGGGTAATCAGAGACATCAAGGGGTAGTTGCCAAGATTGAACCGTATCC
>CAZILB010000128.1:0-1276 GCA_964539925.1 uncultured Syntrophobacter sp.
CGAGCCGGCGCGTGAGATGTATTACTGAACCGGAGCGGGGATGGGGATGTTGTAGAGCTTCGCGACGTTTTCGCGCACCAATTTGGCGCGCACGTCGGCGGGGAGGCTGCCCAGGTCCCGGGCGACGACCTGGCGGGAGTTGGGCCAGGTCGAGTTGCCGTGCGGGAAATCGTTGGACCACATGCAGTTTTCCTGGCCCCACCACGACAGGATATGACCGCCGACGGCGTCGTTGAAGAACGTCGTGTAAATCTGACCGTGGAAGTATTCGCTCGGCGGTTTTCTTATGGCCAGCCCCTCGCGCTTGGCGCCATGGCGCTTGAAGTAGTAATCCCACTGCTCCAGGACAAACGGAATCCAGCCCAGCTCGTTCTCGACGAGGACGACCTTGAGTTTGGGAAAACGTTCGAGCACGCCGGAATAGATCAGGTCGTAGAGGCTATCGACCGACTGGAATAGTTTCATGTTGACGCTATTGTGCTCCGCGGTCATGCCGGTTGGGGTATCTCCGAGGCCGAAGGAGCGGCTTCGGCTGTAGCCGTGGCCGCTCAAAATGTGCAGGTTGACCGGCATGTCGAGATCCTGGGACGCGGACCAGAACTTGTCGTAATGCGGGGAGGAAAACGGCAGCTCCGGCGGCGGCACCTGCCAGATCACCGAGCCGCGCATGCCGGCTTTGCGGCAGCGCTCCAGTTCCTTCACGGCGCCGTCGATGTCGTACATCGACAGCATGGCGATACCGATCATCCGTTCGGGCGCGGCGCTGCAGTAGTCGATTAGCCAATCGTTATAAACTCGGCAGCAGGCCGCCTCCAACTCGTGATCGTCGAGGCTCAGGCACTTCAAGCCATGGGTCGGATAGAGCACTTCGGCGCTGACGCCGTCGGCGGCCATCTCGGCGACGCGCTTGTTCTTCTCCTGGGCGCCGCCGGGCGTGTCGTTGGGTCTTTGCCCGCCATAGTCGGGGGCGCGATCCTGAAACGCTTTCGGCAGCTCTCTCTGCCACAACCCCGCAGGTTCGATGACGTGGGAGTCCGAAGAAATCAGGGTTTCGTTGACGACGGCGTTGGTCTCTTTGCCATAGGTCCGTTCGATTATGCCCATTGTTCTGGCTCCTTTGCTTGCCAATGTAATAGCGCAGAATCGGGGCGCGGGGCAAGAGGGGAAAAGAATGGATAATGGATAATTGACAATAGAAAATCGGCCGGATCTCCGCGCGGCGGGATGGTGCACCTACAAGACCGTTTGTGGGGCGGATTGAGGGCGTGGTAGGTAG
>CAZILB010000128.1:1376-3024 GCA_964539925.1 uncultured Syntrophobacter sp.
GCGAAGACTGTCAACCCGCTTGCGTATGATGTGACTGCCATCGTGAAGCAGCTTGGCGCGCTAAAGAAGTTTCCGGTTCTTATCTTCGAGCAGCCGCTCAACGCCCACGGCCGGACCACCGACATGAAGCTTGTCATGAGCGCGGAAAATTCGCAGAAAAAAATTCAGGTGGCGCTCGATCTGCCGGCCGGCATGGACCGCGCCGAAATGGCGCGCGAATGTTTGCTGCGCGAGGCTGGAAAAATAGGACCGGTGATCGTGAGCAAAGAGTCGGCGCCGGTGAAAGAGATCATCCAGAGCGGCGCTGAGGTTGACCTTTACGACCTGCCGCTCATGCGCCACCACGAAATGGACGGCGGGCCGTATATCGACATGTCGAGCGTCGCGCGCGATCGAAACAGCGGCGTGTATAATTGCTCCTATCACCGCATGGAGGTGAAAGACCGCAACCGCACCGGTTTGCTGATGTCGTTGCAGCATATGTGGCGGATTTTTCGCGGCTACGAAGAAGCCGGTGAGGAGTGTCCGGTGGCTACGGTCATCGGCCATCACCCGGCTTACCAGATGGGCGCCTGCTACGGCGGGCCGTTCGAGATCAGCGAGTACGAGATCATCGGCGGCTATCTTCAGGAACCTTTACGCCTCGTTCCATCCGAGACCTGGGGCGAGCGTTTGCTTGTGCCCGCAGACGCCGAGATCGTCATTGAGGGTGCGCTCTTGCCGGGACAAAGAGTGGTCGAGGGGCCGTTCGGCGAGGTCAATGGATATCTCGGCGTGCAGGGCTATCAGCAGTCGGCCCATTACGAAGTGCGCGCGATCACGCGGCGGCGCGGCGCCATGCATACGTCGATTCTTACTCCCGAAGGGGATAAGCCCTGGATGGATCTGGCGCGGGAGGGGGCATACCTGCGGCGCTGCCGCGAAGCGGTACCCGGGGTGCAGGCGGTCTGCACCAGCGGGCGGCATGCGCTGCTCAATGTATTTGTCTCGCTGAAAAAAATGTCGGAAGGCGATCCCGGGCGGGCGGCCGCCGCGGCGCTCACCTGGGATTGGGCGAAAAACGTCTTCGTCTTTGACGAAGACATCGACGTTTATAATCCGACAGAAATTCTCTGGGCCCTGGCTACCCGGGTGCAGCCGCACCGCCAGATTTCCATCATTCAAGACATCATGCGCGGCAGTCTGATCGATCCTTCGATGGATCACCCGCGCCGAACCTCCGTGATGATCGTCGACGCCACCAAACCTCTCGACCGGCCGTTCTCGCCGGTGTCGAAGTGCCCCGATGAAGCGCTGGCTCGGATCAAGCTCGAAGACTACGTGCCCGGCGAAATTTTGCAGCATATTCCGATGGACCGGACGACCTATTGGGCGTAACGGAAGCGTTCAACGTTCCAGGTTCAAAGTTCAAGGTTGGAATCGAGGGCGAATTTCAGTCAAGGAGCGGTAATTGTTCTGATTGAAGGGAATCGCTGGGAAAAAGGTGACCGAAGACGGCTGCGGCCGGGGATGCGCTGGTTCACGCATCCCCGGCATGCCCAACTCTACCATTTACCCACCACGGGCAGGTCGCCCTGCTGACCGAAAGGTCCGAGACAGGCGTCGATCGTGCAGTTATCCAAATTTCCATTGCCGTTCAAATCCAGGA
>CAZILB010000128.1:3124-11093 GCA_964539925.1 uncultured Syntrophobacter sp.
TGCTGTAGGTCTCCGAACAGTCGCTGCCGCAGTTGATGCCCAAGGCGGTCACGGTTCCGGTGCCGGTCCCGGCTTTGAGGATGTTAAGAGTATAAAACTGAACCTCGACCGGCACGGTGGCGCAGGCCTCAAGGGTAAAATCGGACACGCCGGCGGCATTAAAAGCATTGACCCGGTAACAGTACGTGCCACCGGCAATCAAGTTGGAATCCGTGTAGGTTATAACGTTGGCTCCTACGGATGCAATTTGAGAAAACGTCCCTGTGGTTCCGCTCTTGCGCTCGATGTTGAAGCCGTCTTCGTCGGTTGAATTATCCGTCCAGGTTAATTGTAGTTGGCCGGCGAAGGATTCGCCGTGCCAACCCAATATTCCAATAACCGCAAGCAGTGATAAAACTCTGATCAACTTCACCGTCATTGCTTTCTCCCTAGTTAGTGCCACTTGCAGGGTCCGGGATGACGCAGTTCTCCCTTGAAGACCCAGGGCATGGCAGTCCAATCCATCAGGACGCTGTCCGCTGGCTCCACGTCTCAAACATTTAGCTATAAGTTGCCGTGCGAGCTCGACGAGAACGTGTTTGCACTGGGGATATCAGCAAGCGCGATGCCAACAACCTTGTTTGCAGATTTTCAATTGATAACGGGGCGTTACTGCTTGGCGGTTAAAACTCTCAAGGGAAACGTACATTTTTGGGGATATCGAATTTGCGCGTGAAGATGCTATCCGTACCCGATTGGATCAGCACCGCGAAGCGGTCGGCGGCGGCAAGTTTGCGACCATCCAATGAGTCCGAAAATCTGTGAAAGAAAAAATCCAGGCGATTGTGAGTCATGCGTTTAGCCCGAAATGTGCCTCGTAAACGAAATTGGCGGGGCAAATCCTCCGGAGCGAAGGCGATGCATCGGTGCCGCGGTGTTGCTCGGATATCTGATTTTCGAACGCCCGGCGGTGTAAAGGTCGCCCCGCGCGGGAATAACGAACAAGACGATGCCACGATGGGCCTTAACGTCTTCGTTCCTCCGGACTTTTCCCACCAGCGACACTGTGTTGCCGTTTTTCCTCGTAGCGTCATGATCCGGGTTAAGACTTCCAGGATGGGTCAATGGGAATGTTTGTCGCGGGCATGCGGTGAGTTTATGAAGAAAGCGCCGGCGGAGCGCCGGCAATCCATAGAAACGCAGTTTGGTTGACTGACGCTTGGCCGCGTGTTACGCGATTTTTGTCGACATAAGTTGTTTCGGGATGAGAAGGAACATAAGGGTATTCTGAGGAGGTTTATTGGCATGCAATCCCTGTTCTACCGGCTTGTGATTATTTGTCTTGCCGTCGCCGCACTAAATGGTTTCAAGCCTGCGCATGGGGCGCAGAGCGGCGACATGATTAAATTCGCGTTGCCTGGAAACTCGATGGGTTATCTGCCGCTATTTGTGGCGGTCCACAAAGGTTTCTTCAAAGACGAAGGACTCGATATCGAATTGCCGCGGCTGGCGCCTTCGCTGGCGCACAATGCGCTGATGGCGGGCGAGGTCCACTACCACGGCCTGGCCGATTCGGGTCTTCGGCTGGCGGCGCGCGGTTTGCCGCTGAAAGCGATTTTCTACGGCGCCGACCGGCCCATGTACTATCTGGTCGCGCAGAAAGACATTCGTTCGGTTGCGGAGTTAAGAGGCAAGAGAATCGGCGTCAGCCAATTCGGCGGGACTTCCGATCTGTCGGCGCGGCTGGCGCTTCGACACTACGGCGTGGAGCCGGAAAAGGACGCCATATTGATTCAAATCGGCGCTGAGGGCATCCGCATGGCGGCGCTCAGGGCCGGGTCGGTGAGCGCAATCATTGTGCCCGTTCCCGCCGTTGCGGTGCTCAGACGGGAAGGCTTCAACGAGGTCTCCTTTGTCGGTGACGTGGTGGAATTCGCGAGCAATGGATACACCACAACGGAGCAGCGTATCAGGGAGAATCCGCAGGAGGTCAAAAGGGTCGTCCGAGCGATATACCGTGGCTTGCGCTACGCCAAGGAGAATCCTGAAGGGACGATCGACGTCATTCAAAGGGAGTGGAAAGTCGACCGCGAGATTGCCAAAGGCTCCTATCAAGCGATCGTCAAAGCGCTCAATGAGGACGGTATCATCGGCGAAAAGCAGCTCAAGATTCACTTCGATCTGATTCGCAAATCGGACAAGAATATCGGCGAAATCCCAGTGGAGAAAGTGGTGGATTTTCGTCTGCTGCGCGAGGTTCGCCGCGAACTGAGCGGCAAGTAAGTGGCGGAGGGCGACCCGCGGGCGGAAATTCGCCGTCGGCTTTGGCGCCGCCTCTGGTGGAAGCTGCCGGTTATTTTTTTCCTGGTTTCGTTCGCCGTGTGGTGGCAGTGGCGCCAGGAGCGCCGGGAGCGGCAAAGCACCGAGGTTCTGACAAAAGCGGCCGGTGCCTGGACGGGCGCTTGGGCCGGGGAGGTCGCCTATAGCTGGGGCGACCGTTACAGGGAAGAATTCTTTTTCCAACCGGAAGGCGACAGGCTCTTCGGCACGGCAAGTTTTTTGGCTCGTAAATATGGCATCGAAGACGGCAAAATCGAAGGTCATCACATATCTTTTGTAGTTCGTTATCAGGATATCTCCGGCGATGTCGTGCGGGAGCGCAAGAATTACTATTGGGGCAGGCTCGACGGCGGCGCAATAGTTTTGCGTTTGCAGGACGACCGCGGCAATCCGCCGCTGGAATGGATTGTGACGAAAAAATAGCCCTCCAGGCTAGACAGAAGCGGATCCTTCGCGAAGTTTATCCTGAGTCCTACCGAAGGACTCGGGATGACATCCATATGACTTTAGCTATGGCGACACAGCTTCAAGGCGAAAGAGGGCATCAACCGGATGGCGTCTTTGCTTGTCTTGGTGCTTGCGCTTGACCCCCTCGGGGCCGGCCGATATTCTCGCCGGACGGCATCTCAAGGTAATTCCTATGGACCATGAAATCATCTCCCGACTTAAAGCCCGCATCGCCCGCGAAGAGCTCGATGCGATCATCGCCAGCTCGCCGGAAAACGTCGCTTACGTCTCCGGCTTTGTCATCCCGTCGCAGTCGCTCATGCGGTGGCGGCACGCCGCCGTCATTCTCACGGCCGATGGAAAGATCTCCATGGTGGCCATCGATATGGAAGCGACTACGGTCAAAGCCCACGCCGGCATCGACGATCTTAGAGTCTATCGCGAATTTAGCGACGATCCGATGGACACGCTTGCCGAAGCGATTCGCGATCTGAAGCTCGATCGCGGCAAGCTCGCCGTCGAAATGGAGTTTTTGCCGGCGAGGGATTTCGCCGCGCTGCAAAAAAGTTTGCCGGCAGTTCGATGGGTTGCGGCGGACGGGATCTTTAACAAGGCGCGGCAGATCAAGACGCCCGATGAACTGGCGCTGCTTCGGTGGCTCAGTAAAGTGACCGATCGGGCGCTCGGCGATGCGCTGCTTTCGGCCAAGGTCGGCATGAGCGAGATGGAGCTGGCCGGGGCCTTGCTCACGTCGCTATTTGGCGGCGGCGCCGAAAGTTATAAACTCATGATCATCGCGACGGGGGAGCGGAGCCAGTTTCCCAATGTGGGGCCGACCGACCGCCGGCTGCAACAGGGCGATATCATTCGCATGGAAATTTTCGGCCAGAAAAACGGCTATCTCACCGGCGTCTGCCGCACGGCGGTGGTCGGCGATGCGACGCCGGAGCAATACGAGATCTGGTCGAACCTGATCGAGTGCAAGTACCTGGTCATGGATTTGATCAAGCCGGGCGCCAGCTGCCCGGATATCTATCGCAAGTTTCTTCAAAAATTCGGCGAGCTCGGCTTTGAGCCGATAAGTTTTGTCGCCCACGGCATCGGCCTTCACCTGCACGAGGAACCCTACATGGGGCGTTACGGCAACGAAACCGTCGTAGCCGGCATGGTCGGCGCGTTCGAGCCGCTGGTTTACATACCTGGGCGCTTCGGCATGCAGAATAAAGATATGTTTTGCGTGAGCGATGCCGGTTGCGAACTTCTTTCCGATGTAACGCCGACGGATACATTACTCAGAGTAGGTTAATGCCTTTACTTTTGCATCTTCCCATGGAGGTTGCGCCCATATGTCATTCTTAGGAGTGACGCGACGAAGAATCTGCTCTTGGTGGACGGTGGTTTTATTGGACCCAAGAGCAAAAGCAGATCCTTCGCGAACCGCTCAGGATGATTTCGAAGTGGAACTTGCGATTGCAACGGAGTGTGAGCCGGCGAGAGAATTTGGAGCACAATGAAAATCACCAAGATCGAAACCATTCCGATTCGCCTGCCGACCCGGCGCGTGCATCAGTGGGCGAGCCTTACGACTCCGATCGGCGTTTACGTCATCATCAAGCTTCACACCGACCAAGGTTTGATCGGCCTCGGCGAAGCTCCGGTTTTGAAAGACTGGGGCGGCGATCACGGCAAATATTTTGGCGAGACACCGCAGACGACGGTTCACGTCATTAACGATATTCTGGCGCCGGCCCTGGCTGGCCAGGATCCGGGGCGCTTTGAGTCGGTCCATGCGCTGATGGATCAGGCAGTCAAAGGGTATCCTTACTGCAAAGCGGCTATCGACGCCGCGCTCTACGACGTCGTCGGCAAGGCTCTCCAAGTCCCGGCCTATCAGTTACTCGGCGGCCTGTGCCGCGAGCGCATACCCATCGCCCACAGCCTCGGGTTAATGGAGATTGAGAAAGCGGTGGCAGAGGCGGTGCAGGCGAAATCGGAAGGGGTGAAGACCATCAAGCTCAAGGGCGGCGTCGATTACAAGCGCGACGTCGAACTGGTTGAACGGATACGCCAAGCCATCGGACCGGACTTGAATATCTGCGTGGACGCCAACCAGGGCTATCCCACCGCCAAGGCCGCGGTGAGAATCACCAGGGCGATGGAAGAATTTAACCTTCTTTATATGGAGCAGCCCGTGGAGGGTATCGACCAGATGGCGGAGGTCGCGCGGCGGGTCGATACGCCGATCATGGCCGACGAGAGCGCCTGGACGCCCGAGGACGCGATCGAAATCGTCCGGAAGAAAGCCGCGGACATAATTTCGCTCTACACCACCAAACCGGGCGGAATGTTCAAAGCCAAGAAAGTGGCGGCGGTCGCCGAGGCGGCTGGACTCAAGTGCAACGTTAACGGCTCGGTGGAAACCGGCGTCGGCAACGCGGCAAACATCCATCTCGCCGCGTCCACCGCGGTGGTGACCTACGGCTGCGTGGTGCCGGTATCGACGCCGAAAGGAAAGGGCAAGGGAGGCATCGCCGGTATCTATTATCAGGACGACATCATCACCGAGCCGTTCGCGTACGCCGATGGCGACGTGATTGTTTCGTCCAAACCGGGGCTCGGCGTCGATCTCGACGAAGATAAGTTGAAGCAGTACAAAATCGGCTAGAGAGATCTAAACCACGAGGTTTGGATAGCCCGTTCGAAGTTCGATATTCGAGGTTCGAAACCGGGGGGAAGAGATCATCTCGCGCAAAGAGCGCAAGGGGATAAACAAATCTCCGAAAACGTAGCGTCCTGGCGTTCTTGGCGCGACACTCTGAGCGAATGAAACCGTTTCGCGCAAAAGCGCCCGGCGCGGCAGAGCCGCAACCGAGAAAAAACAACATTTACGACAGAGGCGCTACGAGCACTAGGTGATTTTTGGAATCCCATTTCTCCGTATCCTTGGCGCGTCTGCGGTGAGTCTTCCGGAATTTTGCGCGCACTCGAAACTTTATTAGGGATAGTCGTTAAATCGGTTCGATGTCGATCAAAAAAATTGCAGTTCTTGGCGCCGGCAACGGCGGCTGCGCCGCTGCGGCGGACCTGACCTTGCGCGGCTATGAAGTGCGGCTCTTCTCCCGCTCCGAAAGCACCATCGCCCGGCTCGCCAGACGCGGTGAAATCGAATTGATCGAAGGCGGCGAGAAAAAATCGGCCGCTCCCTATTTCATGAGCCCGCATCTGCCACCCGTGGTCCACGGCGTCGATTTGATCGTCGTCGCGGCGCCCTCGGTGGCCCATGAATATCTGGCAGGGAACCTGGCGAAGCATGTCACCGACGGCCAGCGAATTCTCCTTAACCCCGGCCACACCGGCGGCTCGCTGCATTTCATGAACATGTTGCGCACGCTCGGCTGCCGCGCCGATATTCGGCTTTGCGAAACGGTCACGCTGACCTATATCTGCCGCATGCCCGAGCCTGGGAAGGTGGAGGTTTACCGGCGCACGGCCAGTCTTCGCTGCGCGGCGTTTCCGGGAAAACATACGGCTGGGCTCGTCGCCGACATCCAATCGGTTTTCCCCAACGTGGTTGCCGCGGAGAATGTTTTGGAAACAGGCTTTGCCAACATCAACGCCATCATGCATCCCGCCGGCATGCTCGGCAACGCCGGCTGGATCGAGAAATCCGGCGGCGATTTTCTCTGGTACCGCGAGGGAGTCACGCCGGCCATCGGCGCATGGATCGACGCGGTGGACGGCGAGCGCCTGGCGATCGTCGAGGCGCTCGGCCTCAAGCGGCTGCGCTTCGTCGATATATTTTATCAGGCCGGACTGACAACGGACGAGGCGCGGGACAGCGGCTCGTCCTATCGGGCAATCCACGAGAGCGGCCCCAATCGAACGATCAAGTCGCCGCCGTCTCTGGATCATCGCTACATCAGAGAAGATGTCGGTTACGGTCTCGTCCCCATGGCTGAGATCGGCAAATTGCTGGGTCTAAGGACGCCGGTGATGGATGCGCTGATCACACTGGCGTCCACCGCTCTCGGCGTGGATTTTCGCACGACCGGGTTGACCCTGGAGAAGATGGGGCTCGCGAACGTCAAACCGGAGGAATTGCCGAAGGTACTGCGAGAGGGGTTTTAGCCAGCGTCGACGCAGTGCCGGCGTGTCGTGAGCGTGTTCGTCCCGCGTGACCTTGGATCCGGACGAACACGAGGCATGAACAGGAGAGTTGTGACGAATCGGACGAGCCAACGAGAGTTTTGATCGGTGCGTGAGGAGATTTCGGTATGCGCCTCGGACTTTGCTTTGACGGTTTTTATTCGATTCAGGAAATGATCGAGCTGGCCAAACTCGCCGACAACATCGGTATGGAGTCGATCTGGATGTCGGATCATCTTTGCTTCCGCGATTCACTGACGACGTCCATGGCGCTGCTGGCATCGACCAGAACGATCAAAGTCGCGCCGGCGCCGATGAGCCCTTACTCGCGCCATCCGATCATTTCGGCGATGTCGATTGCCACCATGGAGGAATTTGCTCCGGGACGGGTGATTGCCGGCCCCGGCACGGGCAACGCGGCGGCTTTGCAGGAAGCCGGCATGGAATCGCCTCATCCGCTTCAAACCATGCGCGAATACCTGGAAATCCTGCGCCAATTGTTGCGAGGCGACACCGTGAATTTTCGCGGCAAAATGTTTCAGGTGAACGGCGCCAAGATGGGCTTCGTACCGTCGGCGCCGATCCCCATGTATATCACTGCCGTGCGCGCGCTCATGCTGCGTCTGGGGGGCGAACTCGGCGAGGGCGTTCTGCTATCGGCCGGCTGCGCGCCAGGTTATATCCAAAAATGCGTCGGCGAGATTGCCGCGGGCGCTGCCAAAGGCGGCAGGACCCTGGACCAGGTCGATGTCGCCGGCTTTGTTACGGCCTCGGTGGCCGACGACGCGCGCGAGGCGATCGACGCCAACAAGATGTTTCTCGCCTATATTTTTCGTAACACCCATCATGCCGATAACATTCGCCTTGGCGGCGGCAAGGTCGATCAAGAAGGGCTGGCGGCGGCGGTGGCAAAGCGCGACTGGGAAGCCGCCAAAAAGTTCATCAGCGACGAAGTGGTGTTTGCCCACTCCGTCGCCGGCGCCCCGGCGGACTGCCGCGAGCAGCTCGAAGCATTTACCAAGGGGGGGTTGAAGCTGCCGATCGTTTTGCCCATGGG
>CAZILB010000129.1:0-10909 GCA_964539925.1 uncultured Syntrophobacter sp.
CCTCGATCTACAGAGTGTCATACGGTTTCCTCGAAGCGTGAATAATCCGGGCTAACTGTTTAGGAAGAGGCGCAGCCAGTGGAGGGCGGCCTGGGAAGCGCCGAGAATGATCTGCTCACGCTCGCCATAGAATTGCCAGAGCCGGGCTTCGTGGCGCTCCTCGCCGGCAATGCTGATCCAGACCGTACCCACGGGCTTTTCGCGGCTCCCCCCGGACGGACCGGCAATGCCGGTGACCGCCAAGGCGACGCTGGCTCCGGTCTGCTCTCTTATCCCATGGGACATCTCCAAGGCGGTCTGCTCGCTGACCGCGCCGTGTTGCTGCAGGGTGGCCGCCCGAACGCCGAGGAATTTTACCTTGGCCTCGTTGGCGTAGGTCACGACGCCGCCATGAAAATAGGCCGAGCTGCCGGCGATGCGGGTGATGCGGTGACTGATCAGGCCGCCGGTGCAGGACTCCGCCAGGGCCAGGGTCTGATTCTTCTCCAGCAGCAGCCGGCCGATGACTTCCTCCAGCGTGAGATCTCCCTCCGCGTAAACAAAGGCGCCGAGCACGCGGCGGATTTGATGCCGGAGATCTGCAAATTTCGCCTCTTCCACAGGGTCGGCGCTCATGGTCAGGCGCAGAGTCAGGTCCGGATAGTGGGCGCGAAAGGAGAGCTTGGCTTGCGACCCAAGCTCGATGGCTTTTACCAGATCATCGAGCTTGGATTCGGTAAGGCCATAAAGTTTGAAAGTGGCGGTAAGAATTTTGCCTTCCTGGCCCTGCTGCATCGCGATCCACGGCATGACCTCGGCATTGAGCATGGCCATCACCTCCCTGGGCACACCGGAAAGCCAGATCAGGTTCGTGCTATGAGCGAGCGGTACGCGAAACCCCGGGGCGGAGCCGAGGGGGTTGGGGATTATTGTTGCGCCCTCGGGGAAAAGCGCTTGTTTGAGATTATTTTCCGTCCATGGATAGCCCCGTGCGGCGAAGCGCTTCTTCAAGCCGGCGGCTACGGTTTCATCCAGAACAAGCTTACGGCCGGTGAACTCCCCGACCAGCTCGGTCGTCAAATCGTCCGCGGTCGGGCCGAGTCCGCCGGTGCCGATCACCAACTCGCCGAGGTCGCGGGCCTGTCGCAAAGCCCAGAGGAATCGTTCGCGGTTGTCGCCGACTTTCAATACGGCGGCGACGTCTATGCCGGCGCTGACGAGCCGATCGGCAATAAAAGTCGAATTGGTGTCCACCACCTTGCCGGTCGTCAACTCGTCTCCGGTGCTGACGATGGCGGCGCTGCGGATCATAGTATTTTCCCATAGAGCAGCAATTGCACAATAACCAAGGTGTAAATCCCGGCCATGATATCGTCAAGCACAATTCCTATGCCCCCGGGCAATTTCTCGAGCCGTCGGGCGGGATAGATCTTGGCGATATCGAAAAAGCGAAAAAGGATAAAACCAGCCGCTAAAACGGAGACCCTGGGAGGCGCCGTGAAGTTTGCCAGCAGGAAGCCGGCTATTTCGTCGATAACGATTACCCCGGGATCTTTCTGCTCGAGGATTTCGCTCGCTTTGCCCGCCAGCCAGATCGCGCAGCAAATCGCAGCGCCCAATATCCCTGCGGCAAAGATCAATGAAT
The DNA here is from genome assembly GCA_964539925.1 of uncultured Syntrophobacter sp. Lineage (GTDB taxonomy): Bacteria > Desulfobacterota > Binatia > UBA9968 > UBA9968 > DP-20. The sequence continues at coordinate 1,625 of CAZILB010000129.1, forward strand.
AGTTTGCGAGATAATTGAGCGCGAGCGATAAGGGTATGGCCGCCAGGGTCCCAACGGTCCCCGGAAAACGCGGGACATAGCCGGCGCCGCCCCCGGCCGCAAAAAACAGAACCATTTTGTTTTGCAAGGGTGTCATGCTTGCGCTGCTGCCCACTCGTGCCTCGGCCATGTCCGGCACCGGAGAGCGGTTCCAGAGCGGAAACAGGTCGAATTCGCGCTCGGGCTAAATGTTCGGTTAAACTGGGATGCCGGCAGCTAGGATTGGGGTGAGGCAGAGCTCAATTCAACCAGATAAATCCGCATCTGGCTCTCAAACAGCCTTTGCAGGGTCGGCTCGATGCTCTCATCCGCCGGAAAGTCGACGCTCAACGGATCGATGTATTGCTGATCTTTGTAAAGCTCAAAATGGAGATGGGGTCCTGTGGCCCGACCGGTAGAGCCGACGTAGCCGATAACCTGTCCTTTAGCCACGGCGGCGCCCGGCTTTATGCCTTGGGCAAATCGGTCCAGATGGGCATATCGGCTCAAATAAGTCGCGTCATGTTTCAAGTCTATGGTTTTGCCATAGGCGCCGTTCCACCCCGCCACCGTAATAATGCCGTCGCCGACCGCGCGCACCGGCGTGCCTCTTGGAGCGGCAAAATCGACGCCGGTGTGGGGCACATTGGTTTTGAGCAGGGGATGAAAACGAGACTCCGTGAAGCGGGAGGTAATTGCGCTGAATTCCAGCGGAAAACGCAGGAACGCCCGCGCCAGACTGCGCCCCTCGGCATCAAAATAATTGCCTTGGCCATTGACTTTCTCGAAGTAGATCGCCGTCAGTTTATGGCTGAAATTGATCAGCTCGGCGGCTAAAATTCGCAGCGTCGCCTTGTTCTCCTGTCCTCTACGGCTACGCTGTTCATAAAGGACCTTGAAAGAGTCCCCCTGCCGCATGTCCTTTTCGAGGTCGATATCCCATGTGAAAATATCGGTCAACTGCGACAATAACGTTGGATGGAGGCCGGCCTTGCGCCCGTCCGCAAAAAATGAGTCCCCCACAGTCCCGCTGACGCTCTTGAGTTCGACATCGAAGGGTTTTTCGCGTCTTTGGAACAGAATTCCTCGCAGACCCTTTTCCCAGGTCAACGACAATGAGCCGTTTTCATCAATTTCAATAGCTTGGAGTTGGCCATTAGGCGCTGGTCGACGATCAGCTGCCGTTTTGGCGAAATACAGGTAAATTTCCTTGCCGGCGGGAAAAATGCGGTTGCCGATATCGCGGCGCACGGATCTCTCCCATAGGGATTTTTCCGCCTGGGGAATTTTTAGACGAGTCAAGATCTTGCCGACGGTATCGCCGGTACGCGCGGTAATGACGAGATGTTCGCGACTGTCCGACGACTCGAAAGGAGGAAGAACCGGTAGCCGCAAGAGCGGGCTGCGAGCCTGCGGTTTTACGGCCTGGGGCGCGGCGTTATTGACCGGTTGCGCTTTGGGCTTGGAGGCGTCCTTGCGCAACGGTTTTTGTTTTGTGGCGGTGGCGCCCGAGGGTTTCGCCCCGAGCGCCAAACTCAGCGCCAACAGCCACAAGAGGGCTTTGACCGAGCAAGAAAAGAAGGACGCCTGGCGAACTCTAAGCGGACTCCAGGCGCCTCCAGAATATGACATTCCGAAGGCCATGGGGAAAAATTTTACCCTTGATAGTCTTTTTGGCCAGGCATGTCAAACCAAATCTGCCCTGCCTCCGACCGTTGAATGGCGCGAAAAGCTTGTCAGGAAAAGCACTTCCCACATCAGTGTTGTTCGTTGAATAGAAACCGCCGGGCGATAATTTCCAGCAGCAGGAGCGCGAAGATCAGTATGATAAGGGGCTGTCTGGCCGGCTGATAGGTTTTAACCGTACCTGTGGCCGCGGCCTCGTCGGACCAGCGGGGGTTGATCTCGCCGCCGGTCGCTTCAGCCATACGGTTGAGCAGCCGCAGGTTGAATTCACTCCTGGGCGATTCGCTCCTGCTATCATAGGGTAGCGAGTACCCGACCGGCGGGTAGGGGAGACGCCGGCCATTTCGATCTTCCATGAGGTCGATGCGGTAGCTTCCGGCGAGCGAGATCGGCAAATCGGCTTGATAATGGCCGGGGGCCAGCCGCTTCAAGGTGCCTTCCGATTTGGCTCCTCTGCCCGTTACGGCAAAACGGAACTGGCTGTTGGCGCTCGCTTCTTCGTACACGAACAGATCCAATACCGATCGATTGGCGGCAAAATTGACTCGGGCTTCGTGAGTCGGAATTTCCTGGCTTTCTTGCGGGCTTAACCATTCGAGGACTTTGCTCCAAAAGCCCTGCAAACCGCCCCAGGGGACCCAATTTTTAGTCCAGCGCCCCTCCATATCGGCGGTAAATGCTGCGGACTTCCCGCTGCCATAGGTCCAGGAGGCAAGCAGCGGCGCGCGCCGGTCGTCGCGTTGGATCAGCAGGTCGAGTTGGGCTCCCCGTTTGAGTTCGGTTTCCATGTAACCCAGCACTGCCGGATAATTTCTCATGCCGAATCCGGCGAGCAGTTGTGACGCCGCGCCGGGTATGGGGACGAGCGGCCGATTGTCCTGGGGTTCTTCAAGCTGCTTGTCCTTGAGCTGTTCCAAAGCGATGCGCGGCAGCGTGCGCGGGTCGATGATATGATGAAATAAACCGCCGCCGTACTGGCTGATCCGTTTCATCACCCGCACATCGGCTTCGTCGCTAATGGCGATGGCGGAGACGGTGATATTGAGATCCCTTCTCATTGCCGTGACAAGGTCGATCAGCTCCCCCTGGCTGCCCCGGGTAATCCCGTCGCTGAACAAGATAATATGCTTGCGCGGCGCATTGGCGCGCTCAAGCTGGCGTTTTGCTTCCAGCAGCGCCGGCAAGAAGTAGGTTTGCCCCCCCGGCCGCAGCCGCTCGATCTGATTGTCGATCACGCTACGCAGTCGCGCCATAGTTTCCAAATAGACGACCACAAACGCGCTGTCGTCGAAGCCGACGATCCCCAGAAGGTCGATGTCCCTGAGCTGGCGGGCCACGGCTTTGGCGGCCTCCTTGGCGAAAAGCATCCGATTGTCTTCGCGCATGCTGCCGGACTTATCCATTACCAGTACCACGGCGCGATTTTGTTCGGGGCGCTTGGGCGGCTCCCTGGGCTCCACGGGCAGGATTTTCTCGATCGCCGTATTGCGAAAACTCGACGGTGAAAAGCTCGCCTCGCCGCCGAGCATAAGGAAACCATTGCCCTGGGAGACATGGCGTTCGACGGCGGCAAAATAACCCGGGGGAAAGCGGTCGCGCTCGGCATTGTTAAAGATCACGAGTTGGTGTCCGGCCGGCGGCGGCGCCGACTCCGGAGTCCGGGCGACGACCTCGAACCCGTGCCGTTTGATGATTTCCGCCAAATAGCGGCCGCCGCCGGTTTGGCCATTGATTAGCAATATCTTGGCTCTGGCGCGAACCGAGACCCAAGCCATGGCCTGATTGTCGGTGGGATAGCGATCGCGCTCCGGATCGCTCGCCGTAAAGGTCGCCTGGAATGCGGTGAGACCGCCTTCGGGGGGAGCGGTTTGATAGCTGAAAGTTTGACTGCCGGGAACCAGCGTGACTTTTTCGACTTTGATCGGTTGACCGTTGCGCTGGAGCGTCAACGTTCCGCTTACGGCGACCTCGTTGTGGTTATCGACGATCGCTCTGAGATTCAAGCTCTGGCCGCTATCACCTTGGGTCGGCGCCAGCAGTCTCGTGACGGCCACATTGGCAATCGCAGGCCTCTGGTCCGGTACCAGAGGATAGATTCGGATGCCTGCCGCTGCCGCGGCGGGCAGCAGCCGCTCGACCTCGCCTTGGGTTTCCCAGCCGTCGGTGAACAGATAGACCCGACGCGGCGCGGCGGGCCGCGAGAGCAGCATGGTCAATAGATACTCCAGGTTGGTTTTTTCCGGTTGAATGAGCGACTGGACGGTGCTGGGATTTAGCACTTCGTTGAGGCCGGAAACTTGAACCGTGTCCGCGCCGAAGACCAGCATCCGGTCGCTTGGCCCCGGGGCCATCGCCTCGGTGGCGCTCTTTAGCCAGCCGCCCAGGCTCGCAGGCATACTGCGTGATAAATCGTAGGCGAACACCCGCTCTTCGTGGACGGTCTGCTCGCTCGCATTTTGCGGGTCGGCAAGGATCAGGACGAGCAGTGCCAATAGCACCGTGCGGCCGAGCAGGACCGCCAAGTGGCGCTGGCGGTAGCGCAGCCACAGCAGCGGCAGAGCGAGCAGCAGCCAAAAATAAAGCGGCCTGGCGAATTCGATACCGGAAAAAAACTCCGTCATGACTTCCACGCGACCGGCTGCGGTTTGCGCCCGGCCCCCGTTCCCTTCGCGCCCGGGCTGAGGAACCATTCTAAAAACAACAGCGCCAGCGAAGCCATCAGCAGGTAAGGCCAGAATGAAAACAGCACTGACGCACTGGCGCCGCTCGAGGAGGCCCCTTTAAGCTCGATCACCGAGGGTGATCGGAGGTCGGATTCATTGGCGTCGCTGAGGTTGCGGGCAAAATACTGCAGGGCGCCGCCGCGGCTCAGCTGGTAGACGCCTTGATGGAGCGTAGCGGCAAAATAATTTTGCTCCGCCGTCAACGCGATCTTGTCACCCGCCGGGGTGATGATGGCGCCGTTGGGCCGCGCAACGCCGAGAGGAATCGGCTCGCCCGTGGGGCGGTCTCTTCCTCCCGCGGAAAAAAGCCAGTCGAAAGAGTTCAGCGTGAAGATCGACATGGGCAGGTTGCTCCGGCCGAGATAGGGCAGCGGATCAAAACCCAGGGTCAAATAGCGCGCGCCCCGGTGCTCATGGGCAACGGCCAGCGCGCCGCCGGTAGTTTCGATGACAATTTCGCCGGCCACTTGCGGCGTCATCGGATGCGCATAGGCCGGTCGAAACAAACCGAAGTTAATATAGCGGGTCAAGGTATGGGGTTCCCGCCAGCCCGAAACTTCGGCGCGCGCAATCGGCGCGCCGTATCGAACCAGGGGGTTATTCCCCGGCGGCAAAATGAACAGGGCCGGATTTTGCGGCAGCACTGCGGGAGTCGAGAATTGAAAAATCTCCAGAGCATAACCCGAGCGGGCGGTTTTCTCGTAATCCGCCGGGGCGATAACGTCGACGCTGACACCCGGGATCGACCGAAGGCTGGTTAGCGCCTGGGGGCGCGGCGTGACCGCAAGAATTTTTAGTTCGCGCGAAGCAGGGAGGGCGGCGTATCGGCGGTTATCGAGGGCGAGCGCGTCGCTGGCGTCGATCTCCGCGACGTAGTAGGGGTGCTCCGGGAAACCGTTGAAAGTTGCCGCGGCCGTCTTGCCGGCGCCTATGGTCATCTGGCGTTCGCCGAGGTTTTTGCCGCGGGCTTTGAGTGAGATTTTGATCTGTTCGTCCCGGTTGGAAAAATTAGCGACCTCGGCGCTGGCTTGCAGGCGCGCGTCGGCCAATGAAACGCGGTAAACGTCAAACGCTGTCAGCGCCAGATTGCCCTTGGGCGCACCCACGGAGATGACCCGGGCGGCGGTGCTGTGGCCGCGGGTCGGATGGTCGGTGATAAGATAAACGCGCTCGTATTGGCGCTCGCGCGCCAATCGGCCGAGCGCCATGTCATAGTCGATGGGCGGGTTGCCGAGATCGTAGGGTGCGAGGCCGCCGATTAAACTCATGGCCTCGCCAGGCGTCAAGGATGCGGCGCCGAGCTTTTCCATTCTTGGCGCCGTGAGGTAGACATCCGCGGTCGCTGCGACGCCGAGATCCCTTAAAATGGCAGCGGCCCGTTCTTTGGCCAGGGCGAAGCGGGTTTTGCCCTCTTCCAACGTCTGCATGCTCGCCGAGTTGTCGAGCACGATGGCAATGTTGGTCGGACGCACGGAAAATACCGGTTCACTGAGCGCAAAGATCAGCAAGGCGAGCAGCAGCAGTTGAAGAAAAAATATCGGCGGTAGATTGGGTCTCCCCCAGGGCTGCCGGGTCGCTTGTTCGGCGCCCGTCATGAACAGCAGCAAACTGGAAAAAATCATGCGCCGGGGCCTGCGCCGGATCAGATAGGGAATCAACAGCAAAGGCAGAGCCAGGAGGCCGAACAGCGCCGCAGGATTGAGCAATTCCATCGTCTTATTTGAACAGCCCGATAGCCGGCAAGGTTTTGAAGACAAAGTCGCTCAAGTCGCGGTCGGTGACGTAGAGCGAATAGCTGATCGCGCTCTGATGGCAGAAGCTGCGCAGCTCGAGATTGTGAAGGGCCAGGCGATGCTGATAGTCGCGATGCGCCTGCGGGTTCCATTGATAGCGGATTTCGGCCCGCGTTTCGCTGTCGACCAGCGCCAGGCCGCCATTGGGAAACACCGGGTCGACCTCCTGGCGGGATAACACCTGGATTGCGGCAATGTCGAGATTAAAGGCGCGCAGAAGATTGAGCGCCTGCTGATATTCCGGCGCAGGCATCAGAAAATCCGAAAGCAATATCGCTTTGCCCGGCCGGCGCAGACGCCTGAGGTGCTCGCCCACAGCCGGCGCGAGGGCCAGGGATCCCGCGGGCCTGGCCGCAAGCGCGAAATCGACGCAATCCGCCATGCGCCGGCGCCCGCGGAAGAACGGCGAGGCGCGGCCGCCCGCCCCATCCTGCAAGAGGTGCAGCTTGACGTGATCGTGATTGGCGAGGATCACATAGGAAAGCGCCAGAGCGATGTGGCTGGCCGGGAGAAATTTCTCAGCCGGCGACGGGAAGGCCATGGAGGCGCTGGCATCGATAAAAACATAGGCGAACAGATCCACTTCTTCGCGGAACACCTTCACGTACAGCCGGTCGGTGCGCGCATAGATGCCCCAGTCGAGATAGCGCAGATCGTCGCCCGGCGCGTAGCGCCGGTAATCGGCAAACTCGAGGCTGGTGCCGCGCCGGGGCGAGGAGTAGCTGCCCGGATGGCCGCCGAGAAACTCCTTGCGCGTGCGCAGCCGCAGGATTTCCAGCTGGGTGAGAAATTTTGGCGTGAAAGGCTCAGGCAGCATCAGCGGTCATTTTCTCGAAGAGTTCTCTCACCATGTAAGGGTCCAACGCGGCGGAGCCGCAAGCAAACACCGGAAGACCTCGCGCAAAGCTCGCAAAGACCGCAAAGGTTGGAGATTGTCATTTCGACCTAAGGGAGAAATATAACGCTCAATTTCGTGGATTTCGTGTCTTTCGTGGTCCAAGCTTTCTCCTTTTAGCGATCCGCGTAGAGGATCGGGTCGATGGCGCCGGCTTCTTTGAAGCCTTTGAGTCTCAGTTGGCAACTGTCGCAGCGGCCGCAGGCGCGCTCTTGGGTCTGCGGGTCGTAGCAGCTCCAGGTGAGCGCGTGATCGAGTCCGAGGGCGAGCCCGGCCCTGATGATCTCGGCCTTGGTCATGTTGATCAACGGCGCATGGATCGCCATCCGGCTGCGGCCTTCGACGCCGGCCCTGGTGGCGAGATTGGCCATGTTTTCAAAGGCGCGAATATAGGCTTCGCGGCAGTCCGGATAGCCGCTGTAGTCGAGCTGGTTGGCGCCAAAAAAAATATCCTGCGCTTCGATACGCTCCGCCAGCGCCAGCGCAAAGGACAGAAAAATCGTGTTGCGTGCCGGCACATAAGTGACGGGAATGCCCTCGGACATTGCCGCCTCGCTGCGCCCCTTGGGCACGTCGATCTCATCGGTGAGCGCCGAGCCGCCGATGGCGCGCAGATCGAAACTCAGGATGCGATGCGACTTCGCCTGGAGGAAAGCGGCCACTTTCTTAGCCGAGCCCAGTTCCCGCTCGTGGCGCTGGCCGTAGTTGAAGCTGAGAGCGTGGAGTTCGAAGCCCTGTTTCTTTGCCATGGCTGCGGCCGTGGCGGAGTCGATGCCGCCGCTCAATAAAATGACCGCACTCGCCCGACCCATGGTTACCTGGGAACCTTGGTTCCTTCCAAGGGGTAGCGTTTCTGGTGCCAGCCGACGATGCCTTCATCGAGCACTTTCATATTCCGAAACCCGTTCTCGTAAAGTATGCCATAGGCCAAACTGGCCAGGTGATGCGGGCAAGCTCAATAGAGCACGATGGGCCGGTCCCGCGGCATGCTTTTTAGATAACTTTTAAATTCGCCGAGGGGCGCGGAGACCGCGCTCATGATATGCGCCTCGCGGAACTCCTCCGCCGTGCGCACGTCGACGAGCAGCGGTTTGGCGCCGGCTTGGATCTCGGCCGCCAGCTCGTCGACTTTGATCAGCGCCGGCGTGATATTCGCCGGCAAGGTCTGCTGGGCAAACTGGGGATATTTCGCCGTATCGGCGTACGCCGCGGGCTGAACGCCGAATGTCACGAGCAACAGCGCGGCGACGGCGAAGACCGTCCTGGTCCATAAAGAGCAACGGTTCATGATCAACCTCCCTAAGGCTGGTACTGGAACTGGCTGATCCGCGCCAGGGAGTCCAATGGTTGGACGCCGGTATGCCTTTGGCCGTTAATGATCCAGGTTGGGTAGCTGCTGATATTTCTATCCCTGCATTCCGTCGCCACCGGGCCTTGAGGCCCGGCCGGGCTGCATTCGACATAGGGCACTCGCTTGGCCGAGCTGCCGAAGAGTGTTTTCTGGTCCTGGCAATGAGGGCACCAGGACGCGCCGTAGAACTTCGCCTCGGTTGTCGTCAAATGTTCGGCGAGGCCGCGTACCCAGGGGTCTTCCGGCCCCGGCGCCGCAGAACCCCAGTAGCCCGCAAAATGCAAGTGAAGCGCCAGAATGACGACCAATCCCGCGCCCGCGCTCTTGGCCAGCCAGGGGCCCCAGGAAAACCGCCGCATGTTCATGGGCCGCTGGAAGGTCACAAGGATGAAAATCGCCGCCATCAAGCCGAGGGATGCGAGACAGTAGGGGCAAGCGGCCTGGAGCACGAAAAATGAAATCGATGTCAAATAAAGGCTGAAGAGTAGTCCAAAGAGCGAGATCACCCAGGCCCAGCGCCACTGATCGACGGCATTTTTATTCCAGGCGACGGCGGCGAGCAGCGCATAGGTGAGAAAGCCCCAGAAAGACGTCGGCATGCCGAGCAGCGTCGACCAGCGGCTGTTCAATACTACGTCGCAGTCGCTGCCGGCGGTGCAAAAAGCCACGAGCTGAGACTGCCATGCCGTGTAGGTGAGGTATCCGGACAAAACCATGCCGATGGCCGCAAGGACAAAGAGCGGCCAATTGGGCCCGGCGCGCATGAGCGCTGTCGCCGGGGATAGTTTGCCTTTTTTGCTTTTGTCGTTTGCCATCTTC
>CAZILB010000130.1:0-2458 GCA_964539925.1 uncultured Syntrophobacter sp.
GATCAAATTTCCTCGGGGCCTAGGGTTGGGTAGCCTTTGCGCGCTTGGGGTACTTGGCGCGAGAAATACCCTGTTTTTGAGAGGTACGTTGGCCGGGCAATAGCGAGGGTAAAGAAGAGGAACTGCTAAGAACGCAAAGGGCGCAAAATCGGTTTCGTTTATGGCCTTGCTGCACGGCTGACCCGGCGATTGAATTCGCATCCACAGGCAAATCACGTTCCTTGGATAAACAAAGAAAAAGAATCATCGGTACGCCGGTGCAGCGGTTGGAGGGGCCCGATAAGGTCTCCGGCCGGGCGATCTACGCCGCCGACGTGGTCTTGCCCGGCATGCTCTGGGGCAAAGTCCTGCGCAGCCCCATTTCCTACGGTCGGATCGAGAAGATCGATGCGAGCCGCGCCCGCGCATTGCCCGGCGTGCATGCGGTGGCGACGGGAGAGGACGTCAGAGGCTTGCTCATCGGGCGAAAGATTTACGATATGCCGATTCTCGCCGATGGCGTCGTCAGATTCTTCGGCGAAAAAGTCGCCGCGGTGGCGGCCGAGAGCGAAGAGATCGCCGAGGAAGCGGTGAGCCTGGTCGAAGTCGAGTATGAGGAAATGACGCCGCTACTCGATCCTCTCGAAGCCGTCAGGCCGGATGCGCAGCTGCTCCATCCCGGCGTGCAGAGCTATCGCGGTCTGCTTCACCCGATCGAAAATCCGAGCAACGTTTTCGTCGACATGCACTGGAAGAAAGGGGACGTCGACGCGGGCTTTCGCGAAGCGGACATCATCGTCGAGAACATGTTTACGACCAAGCCGGTGCATCAGGCCTATATCGAGCCCCACGCTTGCGTGGTCCAGGCGCAGAAGGGAGGCAATGCCGATATCTGGGCCTGCTCCAAGGTGCCTTTCGCGCTCCGCGAGCAGGTGGCGAACGCATTCGGCAAGGGTTTGGAGGATTTCGTCGTTCATCCCTGTTACATCGGCGGCTGTTTCGGCGGCAAGGGCGACTTCATGGACGTGCCGGTTTGCTATCTTTTGTCGCTCAAGAGCGGCCGGCCGGTGAAGATGGTGATGGATTACCACGAGGAATTAATCGCCGGCAATCCGCGCCACGCGGCGATCGTGCGCGTGAAAAGCGGGGTGACGAAAGACGGGCGGCTGCTCTCCCATCGGATGGAATACGTTTTCGACAGCGGCGCGTATGGCGCCTTCAAGCCGCAGGGCTACCTGGTCGGTCCCAAGGAAGCGGCCGGGCCGTACAACATTCCCAACGTGTTCATTAACGAGAAGATCGTTTACACGAACAAAATCCCGTGCGGCCATATGCGCGCGCCGGGCGATCCCCAGGGCTTTTTCGCCAACGAATCGCAGATGGATTTGATCGCGCGCCGGCTGGGCATCGACCCGATCGCATTCAGAAAGAAAAATCTGATGCGCGACGGTGATATCTCGCCGATCGGCCACAGGGTGCCGCATATCAAGAGCGAGGAGATTCTCAACGCCGCGATCGAGAAGTCCGGCTACCGCCGGCCGAAGCGACCGCACACCGGGCGCGGCGTCGCCATTGCCCAGTGGTTGCCCCTGGGCGGTGAGAGCCATGCATTCGTCACCATCGACGATCGAGGAAACGTTACGGTGTCCACGGCGATGCTCGATCAGGGCGCCGGGACACACACGGCGATGCGCGTGGTGGCGGCCGAAGAGCTCAAAATTCCGCTGGACAAGGTTCGCGTCGATACGCTCGATACCAGCGCCGTGGGGCCGGACACCGGCATCGGCGCGAGCCGCGGCACCCGCATTTTCGGCCACGCCACCCGGCTGGCGGCGGTGCAGGCCAAAGAACTATTGTTTGAAGCCGCCGGCAAGGCGCTGGGCGCTGCCGAGGAGCAGCTTAGCCTGACCGGCGACGGCAAGCTGCGGACGGCGGCCGGCAAGATGATGACCTACGGCGAGATCGTACAAGCCAAAGGCTCGGTGATTTGTGGCCGTGGATTTTACAAAAATTTCGAGGCGGGTCCGGAAGCGGCCCTTTGCGTCCAGGTAGCAGAAGTCGACGTGGATGTGGAGACCGGCCAGGTGATCGTGAGACAGTTCACCAGTGCGCATAGCACCGGAACCGTGCTGAATCCGCTCATGCATCAGGGCCAGATCGACGGCGGCGTGGTCATGGGCATGGGCTACGGTCTCATGGAAGGGGTTATGATCGAAGGCGGCATGGTCATATCCACCAATTTCGGCGAGAATAAAATACCTTCGATCCGTGACATTCCCCGTCTCAATACCGTTATTCAGGAATTTCCCGTTGGCAACGGCCCGTACGGCGGTATGAGCATCGGCGAGCCGCCGGTGGTTCCCACCGCGGCCGCCATCGCCAATGCAGTGGAGGATGCCGTCGGCGTAAGGATTTACGATTTGCCGATTACGGCGGAGAAGGTGTTGCGCGCGATGCGCGGCGGTTTGGAATAGCGGAG
>CAZILB010000130.1:2558-4850 GCA_964539925.1 uncultured Syntrophobacter sp.
GCTCCGTTCAAGACGTTTCGAAATCGGGCATGTACAAACGTGCAAATTTCAGAACCCGCTGTTTCCCCGTTGCGGCAGACGATTTTCCTTGCTAATTCAAAATGCCAGTTATGAAAGACGAACTAGCCAAGAGATTGGTTCAAGGCCTCAAGGACGCCGGCATCAACTTCGTCACCTATCTGCCGGAGACCCGCTTGAGCCAGATCATCCCGCTGATCCGGGACGATCCGCAGATGGAGTTGATCGGCGCGGCGAGCGAGCAGGAGGCGGTGACCATTGCGGCGGGGGCGACGCTGGGCGGCAAGCAAGCAGCCGTTTACATGGAAAACACCGGCATCTACGTGTCGAGCTACAGCCTGTTGACGGTCGGCAAGCAGCTCGGCGTGCCGATCCTTCTGGTCATCGGCTATCTCGGCGGTGTGCCCGACCAGCGCAACAGCTTTCTTTACGCCACCATCGGCAAGCATACGATTCCGGTGCTCGAGGGGTTGGGCATCGAATACCTGCTGCTCAACGACGGCGACGAGCTCGAAATCAAAATCGGTGACGCGGTGCGGGCGGCCAACGCCCAGCGCGCGCCCTTTGCGTTGCTTTTCGCCGGGGAGTTCTCCGTATGATTCGCCATGAGTGTCTCGAATTGCTCGCGACCAAGATGAGCGATCAGCTGGTCGTCACCTCGCAGAGCGGCCAGCGCATCGAGTGGTCGCATCTCTCCAAGCACGAAGGCAACTTGCTGGTTGGCATGATGGGCTGCGCGATCGGCGTGGCCACCGGACTCGCTTTGGCCTTGCCGCACCGCAAAGTCATCGCGCTCGATTCCGACGGCAGCGTGCTCTTGTCGCTCTTCAATCTCGCCACGTTGGGCAACTTGCGGCCGAAAAACCTGGCCGTCTACGTCTTCGACAACGGCGTGTACAGCGGCAGCCGGATCAGCTATCCGACCGCAACCGCGGGAAACACGGATTTGACCGCAATGGCGCGCGGCGCGGGCATCGCCAACGCGCACATGATCCGCGACATCGAAGAGTTTAAAAACCGGGGGCTCGGCGCGTTGGCGAAAAACGAGCTGGCCTTCTTCGTCTGCAAGGTCGAGGAGAGCCTGCTGCACCGCGAGATTCCCCGGCCAAACACGGATCTAGCCGAAAACAAATATACCTTTGCGCGCTATCTGGAACGGACGGAGGAAAAGACTCTGCCGTTCATCGGGCGCGGTTAAATTAAAATTTTAGGAGGAAGAGTGAAATATTTGAGCATAGGGCTGCTGGCGGCGTTCGTGTTCATGGGCTTTGGAGTAGTCCCCCCAGATGTTAAGTCGCAGGAGTTTTACAAGGACAAAACCGTGTCGATCGTCGTCGGTTATTCACCCGGCGGTTCCTTCGATCTCTATGCGCGCGTGCTGGCGCGCTACATGGGACGCTACCTGCCGGGTAATCCGAAGATCATCGTGGAAAACATGACCGGCGCGGGCGGCATCATCGCCGCCAACCACTTGTACAATCGGGTCAAGCCCGACGGCTTGACCATCGGCGCCTGGGCCGCGCCGCTGGTTTTGCAGCAGATCATGGGCAATGAAGCGGCGCAGTTCGACGGCCGCAAGTTCGGCTACCTGGGTGTCCCGAGCCCCTACGATACGGTCTGTACCTTCAACCAACCGAGCGGTATCACCAAAATGGAAGACTGGATTAACGCCAAACGGCCGATGAAAATTTCCGCCATCGGTCCCGGCACCAGCACTTCCGACATTCCGAAACTTCTTAAAGCGGCGCTGAACCTGCCCATGGATGTGATCGACGGCTACAAAGGCGGTGCCGGCGCGCGCATGGCGGTCGAATCGGGCGAGGTGGACGGCTACTGCGGCTCATGGGGCACGGTGGAAACCGTCTGGCGCGCTGCTTTCGAGGCCAAGAAGGTTCACCCGGTCTTGCAGACCACGCTCGTGCCCAATCCGAAGTACAAACATATTCCGGTGGCGATGACTTACGCCAAGACCGATGAAGCTCGCGAGCTTTTGCGGGTGGCGGATAGCGCCCATGGCTCGCAATTCCCGTTTTCGGTTCCTCCGGGCATGGCCAAGGACCGCCTGGAGCTTCTGCAAAGGGCTTTTACCCAGGCGTTTAAGGACCCCGAGCTCATCGCCGAGGGGAAGAAGTCGCAATTGGATATCGATCCGGTGGACGGACCGGCGGTGACCAAAGTATTGACGAGCCTCTACGAGCTCAAGCCGGCGACGGTGGCGAGACTCAAGGATATCCTGCTGGTGAAAAAACGGTAAAATTCTAAAAGCCGTGGTCG
>CAZILB010000130.1:4950-6043 GCA_964539925.1 uncultured Syntrophobacter sp.
CTGGTGTCGAGTCATGGCGAACTCTAATTTAACCACTACTCCGTTAATACCAACCTTGACAGCTCCGGCCTTTTCCGTATACAGACTCGGCAAGAATCTGGGTCAACGGCGCCGTCGAGGCAAACCAGTGAGGCTCTTATGGCAGAGATCGTCATCGGTATCGGCACCTCCCATAGCCCGCAGCTGAGCGTGCGGGCGTCCGATTGGCGGGTTCTCCGGGAAAAGGACGAGACTGACCCGCGGTTGGATTACCGGGCCTTGCTGAGAAAAGCAAAGCCGGAGATCGAAGCCGAACTCACGCAGGAAAAGTTCCGTGAGCGCGACGAGGCCTGCCTCGCGGCGATCAAGGTCCTGGGCGATGCGCTCGAAAAAAGCAAGGCCGATGTTGTCGTCGTGTTCGGCGATGATCAGCATGAGCAATTTCACGAAGACAACATGCCGACGTTCGCCATTTATCACGGCAAATCGCTGCCAGTGGTGACCCACACCGGCCGCAATCCGGCGGCCTGGAAGCACGCCGAAGAAAGGGGTTGGGCGCCAACCGCCCCCGAGTATGAAACCGAACCGGCTCTGGCGGAGCATTTGATTCGCGCGCTGACCGACGCTGAATTCGACATCGCGCGCTGCAACAAGCTCAGGCCGGAAATCGGAGTCGGCCACGCCTTTAGTTTTCTTTACCGCCGGGTGCTGCCGGGCAGTCGATTGCCCATGGTGCCGGTGATGGTGAATACTTATTATCCGCCGAACCAGCCGACCCCCAAGCGCTGTTACAAATTTGGCCGGGCGGTGCGCCAAGCGATCGAAGCCTGGGATAGCAGCAAGCGCGTCGCGCTCATGGCTTCGGGAGGATTGAGCCATGTCGTGATCGACGAAGAGATCGACGCAATGACCATCGATGGTCTCAGGAACAAAAAGCCGGAAGTACTGTTTCGCCTGCCGCGCGAACGGCTTTGGGGCGGCACTTCGGAGATCCTCAATTGGGTCGCTCTGGCCGGCGCGATGGAGGAGAGCGATCTCAAATATCTCGAATACGTGACTACCTACCGGTCGCCGGCGGCAACGGGGTGCGGGATGGGGTTTGCGTATTGGGTGT
>CAZILB010000130.1:6143-10712 GCA_964539925.1 uncultured Syntrophobacter sp.
GAGCGCCTGGCCAAGCTCGATACCTGTGCGGTGTCGGACGGGCTGGACAGCTTGGGGCTGAAAGGAGCGACCTGGGGCGTGCGGCCGCTGTGGCCGTGCCCGCGCATTGTCGGGCGGGCGGTGACGATGAAGATCAAGCCCGCCGGCTTAGAGCAGCCGAAGCAGCATCTCGGCACCGCGCCCATCGAAGCGGCACAGCCCGGCGACATCATCGTCATCGACAACGGCGGCAGGCCGGAGTTTTCCTGTTGGGGCGGTTTGCTCGCGCTCTCCGCCAAGCTGAAGGGCTTGAGCGGCGTCGTCATCGACGGCGCTGCGCGCGACATCGATGAGGCGCGGGAGCTGGAATTTCCCGTTTACGCCCGCGGCGCGGTGCCGATGACGGCGCGAGGACGAGTGGTGCAGGAGTCGTTCAACCAGGAGATTCAGTTCGCCGGCGTGCAGTGTCGTCCGGGCGATCTCGTCATCGCCGACGGCAGCGGCGTGGTGATTGTTCCGAGGGAAAAAGAAGAGGAAGCGGTCGCGGCGGCGGAATCAATCTACGCCAAGGAGCAAGAGATGGCCGCGGGCATCCGCAAGGGCTACTCCGGCCTGGAAATGTTGGAAAAGCTCGGTTACGAGCAGATGCTCAACAAGAAGTAGAATTCGATGCTGACCCGGGAAGAGAATCAACTGCTGACCCAAGTCGATCGCGGCACGCCCTGCGGCGAGCTGTTGCGCCGCTACTGGCATCCGGTGGCGGCCGCCGGCGAGCTGACCGACGAGAAGCCGATCCGAGCCGTGAAGATTCTCGGCGAGGAATTGGTCGTCTATCGCGATAAAGCGGGCCGATACGGCCTGGTCGGCGAGCATTGCCCGCACCGCTTGGCGTCGCTCGCCTACGGGCGCGTCGACGAGGAAGGAATTCGCTGCCCCTATCACGGTTGGAAGTTCGACGCCTCGGGAAAATGCCTCGAACAACCGGCGGAACCGCCGGACAGCAAGTTTAAGGATCGCATCAAGCATATCGCCTATCCGGTGGAGTATCTCGGCGGCTTGGTCTACGCCTATCTCGGTCCCGCGCCGGCGCCGCTGTTGCCCCGCTGGGACGTGCTGGTGTGGGAGCATGGCAGGCGCTGGATCGTCAAAGAATCAATCATCGACTGCAACTGGCTCCAGCCGATGGAAAACTCCGTGGACCCGTCGCACCTTTTCTGGCTGCATGGCGACACGGCTCACCTGGCGCCGCGGGTTAAAACCTACGCTGAGACGCATGAGTTCATCCGCTTCGAGTACGGCATCAAAAAGCGCCGGGCGACTTTACCGCTGGCGACCGGCGGCAAGCCCGAGGTGGACGAGCATCCCTTGCTCTTTCCTACCGTGCTGCGCCATGTGGCGCCCTACGACGAAGGCAGCGGCCACCGCCACAATTTGCAAATCCGTGTGCCGGTGGACGATTACCACACGCAGGTATTTCGCGTGAATTTTTTGCCGATGGACTCCGAAAGATCGCCGGCGGACGCGCCGGTACCGGTGCGCTTCGTGCAGCTCAAAACCGCTCCCCGTGAGTACAAGATGAACATGGTATCGGCGCAGGACTCGATGGCCTGGGAAACGCAAGGCGCGCTGACCGACCGCACGCAAGAGCATCTCGGAGTAGGCGACGAAGGGCTCATCGAGCTGAGAAAGCTCCTGCGCGAGCAGATTGAGCTCGTGCGGCGCGGACTCGATCCCATCGGTGTGATCCGCGATCCGGAAAAAAATAAACTCATCGACCTTGGCGTCATCAACGAGCGGATCGGACTTTACGGCGCGCGGCAGAGCCGTGGCCGCGCCGCTTCGTAGTTTTCTATCCGCGAAAAACTCCCGGCAGAGCGATTCCCGTATTGACAGATCGCGCCGCGCGCCGCGGCGGCGATGAGTAACTTGCCACAGCCCCCTTTTGGTTAACACATAAATATTCCATATCTAATATAACTATACGATTTTACAGGCATTTTTCCAAGCGTCCTCTTGCGCTTCCAGGGGTATTGCGGGTAACATCCGACCTCAATGCGGCAGCGCCGACTGCGGCATGGATCAGGAGGCGAGCATGTTAACCAGGGAAGAAAACGACATGTTGACTCGCGTCGGGCCGGGTACGCCCGCCGGCGAACTGCTGCGGCGCTACTGGCTTCCGGTGGGAGTCGCGGGCGAACTGACCGCAGAGAATCCGACTCAACTGGTGCAGGTTCTCGGCGAGACCCTCGTGCTGTTTCGCGACAAGAGCAGCAACGTCGGCTTACTCAACGACCGTTGCCCGCACCGCGGCGCATCGCTCTCCTACGGCCGCGTCGAAGCGCGCGGCCTTTCATGTCCCTATCACGGCTGGCTGTACGATACCCAGGGCAATTGCCTGGAAACTCCGGCGGAGCCCTGCGACAGCAAGTTCCATCTCACGGTCAAGCAAAAAGCCTATCCGGTGCAAAAATTGGTCGGACTGTACTGGGCTTACCTCGGGCCCGAGCCGGCGCCGCTGATCGCCAACTTCGACATCTGGTTCAGAAAAGACGGGCGGCGGAAGATCTTTATTCAGCCCCGGCTCGACTGCAACTGGTTTCAGGCGATGGAAAACTCCATGGACCCGGCCCACTTGCAAATTCTCCATCAAGAGACCGCCGGGCGCGGCAGAGCCATACAGAACAGCACGCGCGGGCTCACCGACGATGTCGAGGGATTCGATTTCTACGAAGTTTCCTACGGCCTGATGAAACGGCGCAGATACAAGAATGGCATGATCGACGAGCACCCCGTAATTTTCCCCAACATTCTGCGCCAGGGTAATGTCGGCCAGATCCGCGTGCCGATGGACGACACCCATACGAAAATATACTTCGTGCGCTTCTTCCCGAGCGAAAACGGCGAGATTGTCGAGCACGACGATCCGCCCGTCGAATACATCAAGCCGTACAAGAATCCGCCGGACGCGCTCCATCCGTACACGCGATTTCGCATGGACGCGGTGCAGGCCCAGGACCACATGGCCTGGGAAACCCAGGGCCCCATCGCCGATCGCATCCATGAACGCTTGGCCAGTTCCGATCGCGGCATCGTCCTGCTGCGGGAAGCGATGTTTCGCGAGATGAAGAAAGTCCAGCAGGGCCATGACCCCATGGGCGTCATCCGCAATCCGGCGAACAATCCTTTGATCGATACCCATCTACTGGAGTCCATCGAACAAGGGGTCATGGATCGCGCGCCCTACGCCGTCAATCAATAACGGCTTGCGGCGCCCCTGAGCCCCTCCGATTGCCTCCGGAAGGGCTCAGGATTTCTTCATATAACGGAAGAGGGCAGACACATGGGTCTGCCCCTACATCGGAAAATTGCCGGATTCAAATCGAACCACGGCAATTCCTGCCTTGCCTTGGTGTCGCATCGCGCATATGATCCGTAGCCGCGCCGAAGAGTTGCGACGCATAATCATACTGGAGCGGACAAATTATGAGCGACACTTCAAAGCTGCGCGAGCTGGTCGCGCGATCCTGCCGCATCCTCGGCAAGCTCAATCTGACCAAGGAGCCGAGCGGCCACGTGAGCGCGCGGGTACCAGGAGAAGACAAAGCGCTAATCAAGGCGCGCGGTCCGGAAGAGTCGGGTCTGCGCTTCGTTGGCGCGCGCGACATCATCACCGTGGATTTCGCCGGCAAGAAGGTCGCGGGCGAAGATGGCCTCGAATCGCCGCAAGAAGTTTTCATCCACACTTGGCTTTATAAGACTCGGCCCGACGTGCAGTGCGTGGTGCACGTGCATCCGCTGACAGTGGTGTTGTTTACCATCTGCGACAGGCCGCTGCTGCCGATCTTCGGCGCCTACGATCCTTCCGGATTGCGCTTGCTCGTCGATGGGCTGGCAACCTATCCGCGCAGCATTACGGTGTCGAACGAGAAGCTCGGCGAGGAGTTCGCCCGCGCCATGGGTGAAAAACCGGCCTGCCTGATGCGCGCCCATGGCATCACCAGCGCCGGCGGGAGCATCGAGGAGGCGACGCTCACCGCGATCAAGCTCAACGAGGCGGCGGTGATCAACTATCAGGCCGCGATCCTCGGCACGCCGCGGCCGATTCCCCAGGAAGAAATCGATATCATGGTCGGCAAGTCGCGCGGCGCGGGGCAGTCAACTCATGCCAGATCGAGTTGGCGCTATTATTGTAAATTGCTCGGCGAGGCGTAGAACCTCAGAAGCGTTCAAATCGTTCAGGCCGTTCAAATAGTTCAAAACGACGGAGATCGGTCGAGACGGTTCATTCAATCACTTGCGCTCTTTCGATATGGCTTCGCCGGTTCTCGAATTTTGCGCTGTCGTTAAACGCTTCGGCGCTGTGCATGCCGTGGACGGAGTCAGTTTTTCGATCGAGCCCGGAGAGATTTTTACATTGCTCGGCCCTTCGGGTTGCGGCAAGACGACGACCTTGCGTTTGGTCGCCGGCCTGGAGGAGCCGGACGGCGGCGAGATCTTGATCGACGGCCGGCCCGTGGCGGCACCGGTTCAGGGAATTTTTCTTCCGCCGGAGAAACGCCGGCTGGGCATGGTTTTTCAGTCCTACGCCAT
>CAZILB010000131.1:0-10679 GCA_964539925.1 uncultured Syntrophobacter sp.
AGGAGGCGCTGAGGACGCGGACCAAAGAGCTTTTGATAAACATGACTCCGAACTCTGTTCTTCTGTGGTGAAAATTTCTTCACACGAAACCCGCAAGGACCCTTTGTAACAGGCATGGAATGCCGATCCCTGCACAACTTCGCCGAGAGCAGATGAAATCGATCGAAAAGCCCATTACCATTGAAGTCTAGAGTCAGCCATAACGAGCATGATCAGCGGCATAATTTTCGATCTGGACGGGCTTTTGGCCGATACCGAACGGCTGCACTGCCGAGCTTATCAGGCCGCGTTGAGCGAACATGGTCTTGGGATCAGCGAAGCGGATTATGCGGAGCACTGGGTTCGATTCGGCAAAGGAATTGGCGATTGGCTGGCCCAGCGTGGATCGGATCTGGATCCCCACACTCTGCGAGCGCGCAAGTCGGCGCACTATAATCAACTGCTGGCCTCGTCGTTGCGTCCGATGGATGGAGCGGTGCGGCTCCTAAACGAACTTCATGGCCGGGTGAAAATCGCCCTGGCCTCGTCCTCCTATCGCGATGCAGTCGATGGCGTTCTGGCCGGCCTGCGCGCCGCCCATTTTTTCGATGTCATCGTCAGCGGCCTGGACGTGCCGCGGGTCAAACCGGCGCCGGATATTTTTCTCAAAGCAGCGAGCGATCTCCGTCTTTTGCCGGCGCATTGCTTGGTCATCGAAGATGCCGAAAAAGGCGTAATCGCCGCCCATCAAGCCGGCATGCGCTGTATCGCTGTGCCCAACGACTACACCCGGCACCATGATTTTTCCAAGGCGACAAAGGTCTGCAACTCATTGACCGAGATCACGCTGGAGTTTCTGCATTCCCTGGACGGCGATACCGCCGCCCGAGCGCAAAAAACCGGGCCGGTGTGACGTAACGATCTTCGAGCCACGGCCCTATCAGCCGACAAAAAGCGTAAATTTTGCACCGTTTAGGTTGGTGAGCGGTTTGGGACAGAGTAACCGCCGGTCCGTCGAAAGCACACGTTGGGCGATCTCCCAGTTCACCGGCGGCAGCGGACTTAGATCGCGGATTTGCTCGAGGGTAAAGTAGCCTGCGTGATCGACTTCGCGGCCGTCTGCCGTCGGCTCGCCGCCGAGCGGTTTGAGCAGCAGCACGACATAAATCCCGTTGCCGCTGTCCGGATCGTAGCGGCTGCGCAGGCCAAGCACGGCTTGCACCTCAGCCGTGACCCCCGCTTCTTCCAGCACCTCGCGCACGACGGCTTGCTCGATGGTCTCGTCCGGTTCGATAAAACCGCCGGGGAGCTGCCAGTTGCCGCGCCCGTGGCGCGATGCCCGGCGCACCAGCAGCAACCGCCCGTCACGCACGACCGCGCCGCCGACGCCGATGTTATAGCCCGTGTTGTAACGTTCAGGGATTGCCATAAGGATCAGCCAATCGACCCGAACGAGCGTTGCACGGCGTCAGGGAGGAATCGTATTCGATGATCACGCCGTCCTCACAAAGCGAAGAAACTCTTTGCTTATAAGGCTCGGATGAGCTTCAAGTCAAGTTGTAGGCGAGCGAACGGAGGCGGGCCAAGGCCCGCCTCCTGTTTATTTTCTTTAGAAACTCATCGGCTCGGACAGCGGAAGCCGCGCATCCTTAGTCCCGCCCATAACCGAATGGAAACCGGTCCCGGGGACTGTTCCACCAGCCGCTGCTGCCCCATCCTCCCCAACCAGGATCATTGCGGTTCCAGCCACCGCGGTTGTCGTACCAATCGTCTTGACCGAAGCGATCCAGGTCGCGCCTCAACTCGGCGTAGTCGCCGCGCAACTCCTGGCGGCTGGCGTGGACTCTCCGGGCGCTAGCGGCCAAGTTGGCGCGCAAGCGGGCGATCTCGGCCCGGCTCGCGCCCCGCCTGTGGGCTCTCTGGAGCGCTTCGCGGTCGCGGTAGTATTGATCCAGGTGCCGGCGCAATACGGCACGGGTGTTTTGGACATCGCGCCAGTTCTCGCGGATCTGCTGGCGGGCGGCTGATTGCCGGGGAGGAGCGTAGCTGCGGTAGTTTCCGCGGACATCACCACGGTAACCGCTCCTTTGCCTGTCAAGCTCTCGCCGGCTGTGGTTGTAGACCGGCCGGAATTCCTGGCGGTACGGCTGTTCGATCCTGCCAAAATGACCCTGCTGGTTCGCTTCGGCGCTTCCGGCCTGGGCCAAGGCCATTAAGGATACCAAACCGGCAGCTAAAAAAGTCCATTGAGTCGTTTTACGCATGAATACCTCCTCGAACGCTTAGACGGCTCAAGCGGTCAGCCGTTAATTCCCGGTAAAACAATTCGGTGAGAAAATTGCCTGTTCGACGCCCAGGGTGCATCAAATCGCTCGGACGTGATCGGTCGATCCGCGCGCTTCCAGGACGGCTACGGTCATCCCGGACGGGGAGCATAGCGTTTATCAAACCAACTCCTCCAGGCCGCCATTGCGAGAGTTGTTTCTATTAGACCGGAGCGGTAGAGTCACCGGAAAGGGGCTTTCCGACAGGAGTTGCCAGTGGCCAATACACCCGCCTACGATCCGACGGATGCGCGATACTACGACGAAAAGGATTTGCGCTCGGAGGTCGAGCGCGTCTTCAGCCTATGCGCCGACTGCCGCATGTGCGTGAAATATTGCGGCAGCTTCCCAAAGATGTTCGATGCCGTCGACGATTATTGCACGGAAGGCAAATACGCCGAGGTTGACACCAAGAAACTCAAAGCCGACGATGTCGAAAAAATCGTCGACCTCTGCTTTCAGTGCAAGCTCTGCTATATCAAGTGCCCCTACACTCCGGGCGATCACGAGTGGGCCATCGATTTTCCTCGGCTGATGGCGCGGGCCAAGGCACAGGAAGTCAAAAAGAAGGGCGTGCCTCTGGTCGATAGGCTGCTTGGCCACCCCGATTGGGTCGGTAAAATCGGCACCGCGACCGCGCCGCTGGCCAACTGGGGCAACGAAAATCCGCTCAACCGCCGACTCATGGAAAGCGTGGTGGGCATTCACAAGGACAAAAAACTGCCGCCGTTCGCGTCCAAGACCTTTGCGTCACAGTTCGATAGCCAACGCAAAGCGCCTCAAGGAGAGTCCGCCGCCAAGGTGGCCTTCTTTGCCACCTGCTACGTCAACTTTAACCAGCCGGAGATCGGCGCGGACACTCTGGAAGTCATGGCGCGCAATAACGTCGACATCGCCTTCGCCTACGATCGCTGCTGCGGTATGCCGCTGTGGCACAACGGCGACATGGATGGCGCCATTGAAGCGGCTAAACTCAACGTCGCCGGCCTGCTGCGCCACGTCCACGACGGCCGCGCGATTATCGCCACCAATCCGACCTGCTCCCAGATGATGCGCGTCGAATATCCGCGCTTGCTCGGCAGCGAGGATGCCAAAAAGGTCGGCGCCCACACCATGGACCCGATGGAGTTTCTTGCCAAACTGGCGGCAGAGGGCAAGCTCAACAAGGATTTCAAGACCGGCGCCGGCGATATCAGCTACCACATTCCCTGCCACCTGCGCGCTCAGAACATTGGTTATAAAACTCGCGACGTTCTGGGGCTCCTGCCCGGAACCACAGTCAAAGTCGTCGAGGAGTGCTCCGGCCACGACGGCACATGGGCGTTCAAAAAAAAGAATTTCGAGCAGTCGCTCAAGTACGGCAGCCGGGCGTTTCAACAGATGGCGGAAGGCGACCCGAAAGTCACCTGTTCCGATTGTCCGCTGGCGGCGATTCAGATCGAGCAGGCCAACGGCCGCCGGCCGCTCAATCCCATGCAGATTCTCGCCAAGAGCTATCGGGGTGAAGCGATTTCGTAATTGTGTTCGTAAAACACGATCGACGATCAAGGCGAATACGATGGCGTATCCAAGCGCGCGGGGCTATCGGCATAGAAACCTGGCCGGCTGAAACAATCCGGGCGCGGATCACGGGTCGCCCGCAAGCCGGGAATCCTGGTAGCGGGTTTGAAACCCGCCCCTTGCATATTGGTTTTGAAGAGTCTGGGTCAGGCCACGGCGCCGACGGAACCGCAAGTTTCTGTCGGGACACCACACAGCGCCGCGACTTCATCACGGTAGAGTAACCATTGGCGCAGCGCTTCTGCCATCACTCTGACGACGGCGCCGCGCCGCATGGGCGCCACGTTTTCAAGGATCGCTTGCCACGCCGCAATGCGGTGGCTGGTTTCGACTCGGCGGTGCGCCTTGGTAAGCGCAAGATACTCGACCGCGAGCCCGTAATGCTTGACTAAAGGATGCTCTTCCAGGGGGGGCAGCGCACTCCCGGCCGGCGGGCCGAGCGCGGCGCGCTCGTCGCTCGTGCCTTCGATAAAGATCGTCGCCAGCGCCGCCGAAACGTCCCAGCCGAAGCGGCGCAGCGCTTCGTCGAGAAAGTTTCGATAACGTTGCGCCGCGGGCAGCAATCGAACTTTTTCAAAGCGGCTCAAGTCCATGCCAAGCCCGCGCGGGTACTCGAGAAACAATTCGGGATGAGGTTTTCCGGCGACGAGCCCGCCGGTTTCCTCTTCGAATAGATTGGCGGCGAGGCTGCGGCGCACGGCAGCGATCGGGCATTGCACGTAGGCCCAGCCGACCATGACGGGAAAGTCGCGCACGTAAGTACCGTATTCTTGTTCGAAGTGAAAATGAAGCTTTTCCCTGGCAACCCCGCCGGAGGTGAAAACCGGCCAGGCCCAGTGCTTTTTCTGGTCCATTACGTCGAGCAGTTGACCACGAAAAGTTTCCCGATCCATGGACGACCTCCTGTTTATGTCGGTACCACGTCGGGAAAACCAACAAGCAACAGCAATGCCAGATCACAATGCGTCGAAAAAGCTTGATTTCGCATTCCAACGAATCGGGCAGCCCGGCGATTTACCGCGCGATAGCGGCAAATCCGCCATCTTTGCCAGTATTTTCCTAACAGGACAAATCGCGAAAAGATTGTCCGTTATGCGACCTTGGCGCGCATGGTCACGAACTCTTCCGCCGCCGTCGGATGGATGCCGACGGTAGCATCGAACTGCGCCTTGGTCGCACCGCAGTGAAGCGCCACGGCCAAACCCTGAATGATCTCGCCGGCTTCGGCGCCGACCATATGGCAGCCGAGCACCTTGTCGGTGTCCGGGTTCACCAGGAGTTTCATCATCGTGCGTTCCTCGCTGCCGGTGAGCGTGTGCTTGAGCGGTTTGAACGACGTGCGGTAGACATCGACTCGCTTAAATTGCCGGCGTGCCTGCTCTTCGGCCAGGCCGACCATAGCGCAAGCCGGCGTGCTAAAAACCGCCGTGGGAACGTTTGTGTAGTTGGGTCGGGTCGGCCTGTCGTTGAACAGCGTGTTGGCCACGGCCATCCCTTCGGCGATGGCTACCGGCGTGAGCATCATCCGGTCCGTACAGTCGCCGATGGCGTAAATGCTCTCCACGCTCGATTTTGAGTATTCATCGACGGCCACCGCACCGTTATCTTTGAGTTTCACGCCGGCGCTCTCCAGGCCCAAGTTCGGCGTCTTGGAAAGCCGTCCAGTGGCGTACAGGATCTGATCCGCCTCGATCACATCGCCGTTGTTGAGCGTGGCTTTCAAGACGGTACCGATCTTTTCAATTTTCGCGATGTCGGTCTTGAAGCGCAGATCGATGCCCCGCTTGCGCATTTCTTCCGCAAGCGTCTTGCGAATGTCCTCATCAAAACCGCGCAGGAACAAATCCCGCCGATAGAGCTGCGTCGTGCGGGCGCCCAGGCCGTGAAAGATGCCGGCAAACTCGACGCCGATATAGCCGCCGCCGACGACGATCACCCGCTCCGGCAAGGCCGGAAGGTAAAACGCTTCGTTGGAAGTGATCGCGTATTGCGAACCGGGAAATTTCGGCACCACCGGCCAACTGCCGACGGCGATGAGAATAAACCTTGCCGTAACTTTCTTACCGTTGAGCCTGACCGTGTGCGGATCAACCACTTCCGCGCGACCGTCGATGATCTCGACGCCGCTGTCGGTCAACAGTTTTCGATAGACTCCGTTCAGGCGCTGAATCTCCCGATCCTTGTTTACGATCAAACAAGACCAATCGAAGCGCGGCTCTCCTACGGTCCAACCGTAGGCCGAGGCGTCGTGAAAGTCGTCGCTAAAGTGCGATGCGTAAACCAGCAGCTTTTTCGGAATGCAGCCGACGTTGACGCAGGTGCCGCCGAGGTAGCGTTCCTCGGCAACCGCCACCTTGGCGCCGAAGGATGCCGAGACTCGGCTCGCCCGCACGCCGCCCGAGCCCGCGCCGATAGTAAAAAGATCGTAATCGTAGGAGGCCATGGCGAGTTGCCCTTTCCATTGGATGTCGGTTTGCGGCCAAAAGTAGCATCGGCGCAGCTAAAAGTCTTGCTTCCGCTTTGACAGACTCCATCGAATCATGAAAAAGTGGCCGGACTTATCGTTTTGCAGAGCCGAACTCACAATGTCCAAAGCCGCCGTCGAAACCAGCTCCGGAAGCCAGCGCTTGCTCCAGGCGCTAAGCGCCCTGCGCCACCGTAACTATCGTCTTTACTGGTGGGGACAGCTCTCCTCCGTGCTGGCGCAGAACATGGAGGGAGTGGCCCAGAGTTGGCTCGTCCTCGAGCTGACCAACTCCCCCCTGCTCCTGGGCGTTACGGGCATGGCCTACGCAGCGCCGACGATCGCTCTGACACTGCTCGGCGGGGTCATCGCCGACCGCGCCGATCGCCGAAAGATCATGATCTGGTCGCAGTGCGCTTCGGCGGCCATGTTTCTGCTGCTCGCCGCACTGATCCTCTTCGATTGGGTGGTGCTCTGGCATGTTCTCGCCGTAGCCGTTCTGTCCGGTTGCGTGCGCGCCTTCGACCGGCCGAGCCGCATGGCGCTCTTGCCGCAGATGGTGCCTAAAGAAGATATCACCAACGCCGTCGCCATCGGCGGCACCATCTGGCAGCTCAATCGCCTGGTCGGTCCGGCAGTGGCGGGCATGCTGATCTTTCTCGTCGGCATCGGCCCGACTTACTTATTTTGTTTCGCCGCTTCGCTGATCGCCGTCTTGCTCTGGCTCGGCATACGGCTCGCAGCCTCGTCCGCCGCGCCATCGCCCGGCGGCGTCGTGCACCATATGGCGGAGGGGCTTAACTTCATTCGCACCCATGAAATTTACTATACGTTTATCGGCATGACCTTTTTCAACAGCGTCTTCGGCATGTCCTATCTGATCCTGATGCCGGTGTTTGCGCGCAACGTGCTCGACGTCGGCGCCCAGGGCTTCGGTTTTTTACAGAGCGCCGGCGGCGCCGGCGCCCTCGCCGGCGTGCTCGCCGTCGCCTGGGTTTCCCATTCCCGCGGCCAAAGCCGCCTGGCGCTTTTCGGTGCCACCGCCTTCGGCGTGCTGCTCATCTCTTTCGCCCTGTCAAAATCTTATATCCTTTCCTTGCTGCTTGCCGTCGCCCTGGGCATCGCCAGTCAGTTCTACATGACGATCATCAACGCCCTGCTGCAATTGAACTTGCCCGACGGGCTGCGCGGTCGAGTGATGGGCATATTCGGTCTCACCTGGGAGCTGATGCCCGTCGGCGGCATGATCGCCGGCGCCATCGCGGAATTTGCCGGCGCGCCGCTGGCGGTGGGTTTCGGCGGGTTCATGGTGGCGGGTATGGCGCTGGCCGTGATCCTCTTTCGTCCGCAGATACGTCGCTTGGAACAGTAGTCCGCCCTGTGTTAAGCAGGAGCCGGGGGTGTATCCCGGTGGCTGAAAAGAAAACCAAGAAGAAATCCGGGGCGCCGCGCAAGCGGCGCAAACCGGCAGGACACGCGGCTGGCCTCAGCGCCAGAGAGCTAGTGTCCTCGGCCCCACCAGGCGGCGTTGACAGTCTGCGCGACAACATTGAAAACGACGGCGGCAAAGTGCTCGCGACCTACCGCGAGCCGTTCGGCGGCCACTGGCTGGTGCTCGCCGCTTTGCCTATCGACCAGGTCGAGCCGACACCCTACCAGCGCAATCTTTCCGACGCTCATGTGCGCAAGCTCGAAGGGGTCATGGCCAAGCTTGGCCGTTTTCTCGACCCGATCA
This sequence comes from uncultured Syntrophobacter sp., assembly GCA_964539925.1. GTDB lineage: Bacteria > Desulfobacterota > Binatia > UBA9968 > UBA9968 > DP-20. The sequence continues at coordinate 8,063 of CAZILB010000131.1, forward strand.
TCGTCGTGCACAAGGAATGCAAAGACAGCCAGGTGCGCTACTGGACGCCCAACGGCAACCACCGCCTATCGGCGATGAAAACTCTCGGCGCCAAGAGCATCGTCGCTCTGGTCGTGCCGGAATCCGCCGCCGCCTATCAGATCCTCGCGCTCAACACCGAAAAGGCGCACAATCTCCGCGAGCGCGCGCTGGAAGTCATCAAGATGTATCAGGAGCTGGCGACCCTCGACGACGCGACCGAAGAAACCTACGCCTTGGAATTTGAGGAAGCTGCGTTGATCACGCTCGGCCTCTGCTATCTCGAAAACGGCCGCTTCAGCGGCGGCGCCTACCACCCGATCCTGCGCCGCTCGGACCAATTTCTTACGAAATCGCTCAAAAACGCCATCGAAATACGCCGCGAGCGCGCCAGAGCGGTGACGAACCTGGACAGGACCGTTGTCGAAAAAGTCGAAGGGCTCAGGGCCAAAGGGCTTACCAGCCCCTATCTTAAAAGTTTTGTCGTCGCGCGCATCAACCCGATCCGATTCCGTCCCAAGGACGCCGCGCCACTCGGGTTCGACGAAGTCATCGAACGCATGAGCAGGGCGGCGGAAAAATTGAACGTCGATAAAGTCAAGATCGAAGATCTGGCTAAATCCGGCGGCGCGCCGGAGGAAGCGTAGACGGCTGGGCTCACAAATGAACCCGGAACCGGAGGACAAAAACCATGGCTGATACGCAAAAAGAATATCGGGTCGGCACCGTCAGACCGACCCACCGGCCTGAAGCGGGTCACGAGCTCGACCTCGACACACTGATTCCGGCAAAAATCAAATTTTTGTACTCGACGATGAACTTCACCCGCGGCACGGAGGAAGAGTTCAGCACATCCATGCCCGGTTATGAAGCGAAAGCCGCGGAGTTTGCCAGGATGGGCGCCGACCTGGTACGGCCCAGCGGCGCGCCTCCTTTTATGCTGCTCGGCTATCAGAAAGAAAAAGAGCTGATCCGCGGCTGGGAGAAAAAGTACGGCGTGCAGATGTTCACTTCAGGACAGAATCACGTGCGCGCCTTGCGCACCCTGGGCATCAAAAAGTTTGTCGGCGCGAGTTATTTTCCCGAGAAGATGAACCAGATTTTCGCGCGTTACTTTACCGATGCCGGTTTCCAGGTCTTAGCCATGGAAGGCATCGATTCGCCCTTCGCCGCCGTGCCGAGCGTACCGCCGGAGGAGATCCTCGAATTCATGAAACGCATCGCCTCCAAACACAAGGACGCCGACGGCATCTATATGCTCGGCTCGGCCTGGAAAACGGTTGCGATTCTCGATCGTTTGGAAAAAGAAACCGGCTTGACCGTCGTCCATGCGGGTCCCGCGCGCGCCTGGGAGACTCAGTTGCGCTTGGGGCTGCGCCATCCGATCCCGGGATACGGGCGGTTGCTGGCGGAAATGCCGCAGTAAATCGCCGGGCGGAGCGAATCAACACCGCGCCCGCCTTCGGTCATCGAAGCGGCGCGATCAACGCAAAACGAGGTGCAAGATGGCAAACAGTTACGTCGATTGCGACGGCCATGTGATGGAGAGAGTCGAGGAAATCGCCGAGCTGATCGGCAAAACGAACGGCATCGAAGGCGAGATCAATCCGCGCCGCATGGTGCCGAGTCTGGATCGCTTTCATACGCCGCGCTTGCAGCGGCGCACGCCGGGTACTTTCGATCCATCCATCGGGCCGGAAAAATGGCTTGAGTTTCTGGACAATACCGGGCTGGAATACAGCGTCCTATTCCCCACCGAAGGGCTCGCCTACGGGCAGATCGCTTTCGCCCCATGGGCGGCGGCGTATGCCCGCGGCTATAACGACTGGCTCAGCGAAAAATATTTGAAGTTCAGCCCGAAGCTCAAAGGCGTGGCGCTCATTCCGATGCAGGACATACCGGCGGCCGTCGCCGAGTTGCGCCGCGCCGTCCGTGAGCTGGGCATGCTCGGCGCCATGCTGCCGTCCAACGGCCTCAGATTCCATCTCGGCGCCAAGGAATTTTGGCCGGTCTATGAGGAGGCCGAAAAACTCGGATGCGCCCTCGCCGTGCACGGCGGCTGCTACGGCGACCTGGGCTTCAACAGCTTTGCGGTTTTTCCCGCGACGCGCGCTCTAGGCATGCCGTTCCCGCTCGCCATCGCCGCGACCGGCATGATCGTCGAAGGCATGCTCGATCAGTTCCCCAAATTAAGGGTCGGCTTTCTCGAAGGCGGCACCGCCTGGATTCCCATAGTCATCGATCGCCTCGAACGCGAGTTGGAATACGGCGGCCTCCATCTCAAGAGAAAACCGGAAGATTACTTCACGAGCGGGCAGATTTTCGTCGGTTGCGAGGGCAACGAGAAAGCTCTCGCCTACGCCATCGAACGGGTCGGCCCGGCGCCGTTCATGTTCGCGTCCGATTTTCCCCATGAGATTTCTCTCGGCAACTGCATGGAAGAAATTAACGAGATCGTGGAAAGAACGGATCTCAAGCAAGATCACAAAGCGGCGATTCTCGGCGAAAACGCGCGGCGATTTTACAAGATCTAGGCCGCGATTATGATTAATAAGAATGATCCTTCAGGCTTCCCTGTGGAAAACTTGCCGGTATCTCC
>CAZILB010000132.1:0-10655 GCA_964539925.1 uncultured Syntrophobacter sp.
TACGGTTTCCTCGAAGCGTGAATAATCCGGGCTAAGGGGGACAGTCCCCCTTCCGGAAAAGGGACTGTCCCCTTGGCGGGTCAGGTCATTTCGGCGATCGCCGAATCAAAGATCGCGACGGCGGTATCGACCTCCTCCTTGTCGACGATCAACGGCGGGCAAAAGCGCAGCGTGCTCTCGCCGCAGCCGAGCAACAAGAGTCCCTTCTCGAAACAACGCTGCATCACTTGATCCCGAAACGCTCCATCGGGAGCCCGGCTGGCGTCCCGGCGCTCAAAATCCACGCCGATCATGAGCCCCATGCCGCGCACGTCGCCGATCGCCGCATGCCGGTTTTTAAGCGCGCCGAGTTTTTCTTTGAGGTAAGCGCCGACTTCGGCGGCATTGTCGATCAGACCTTCCTCGATCAGTTGAATCGTCGCCAGCGCCGCCGCGCAGGCTACCGGATTACCCCCAAAGGTGCTGCCGTGAGTGCTCCTGGTCCAGGTGCTGATTTCCGCGCGCGCGATCATCGCGCCCAGAGGCATGCCGCTGGCGATGCCCTTGGCGACGCAGAGTATGTCGGGCTCGATCCCCCAATGTTCACTCGCGAACATCCTGCCGGTGCGGCCAAAGCCGGACTGGATCTCGTCGGCGACCAGAAGAATGCCATGCTTGCGGCAAAGCTCCTGAAGCATTGGCAGGTACTCCGGCGGCGGCACGACGTAGCCGCCCTCCCCCTGGATCGGCTCGACGAAGATCGCCGCCACTTCCTCCGGCCGCACATCGTAACGAAAGACGATCTTTTCCAACACCCGCACGCACTCGATGCCGCAGGACCCGTAAGTCAATTGATAGGGACAGCGATGGCAAAACCCATAGGGCACGTGATGCACACCGGGAATCAGCGGGCCGAAGTGGGCGCGGTGCGAGGCGCGGCTGGCGGTGAGCGACAACGCGCCGAGGGTGCGTCCATGAAAGGCGCCATGAAAGGCGATGATATGCTGGCGCTTGGTGTGGTAGCGCGCCAGTTTGATCGCCGCTTCCACCGCCTCGGTGCCCGAGTTGGTAAAAAATACTTTCTTCGGCCCGGCGCCCGGGGCGAGCCGGCTGAGCTTTTCCGCCAGCTCCGCCATCGGCCGGTAATAGTAATCGCTGCCGCAGATATGGAGGAATTTTCGCGCCTGCTCCTCGATCGCTTTGACGACTCGCGGATGGGAGTGACCCGTGCTCGCAACCGCGATACCGGCCATGAAATCGAGAAACAAATTGCCGTCGACGTCTTCGACGACCATGCCCTGGGCGCGCTCGACGACCAAGGGATACACCCGGCCATAGGCCGGGGCAGTGTATTGATGATCGCGCTCGACGAGCGCTTTAGCATTCGGGCCAGGAAGAGGCGTCTTGATCTCCGGTGCTTTCATTCAATAGCCCTCGTCTAGGGTTTAGCGTCTCCTGTCTAGCGTCCACAGACCCGAGACTCTCGACGCTGGACTCTTAGTTGTTATCAATCTGGGCTTTTTGCAGCTTGCCCGAGTAATCCACGTAAATCGACTTCCACTCGCTGAAGATATCGTAAACCGTCGTTCCCGCCTCGCGGTGGCCGTTGCCGGTGTCTTTGACGCCGCCAAAGGGCAGATGCACTTCGGCGCCGATGGTCGGACCGTTGACGTAAGTGATGCCGGCCTCGATGTCGCGCATGGCGCGAAAGGCGCGCGCGACGTCGCGGGTATAGATCGAGCTGGAAAGCCCGTAACGGGTGCCGTTCAACGCCTCGATGGCCTCTTCGAAACTGCCGATTTCAATGATCGACAACACTGGGCCGAATATTTCCTCCTGGGCGATACGCATGGCCGGCTTAACCCGATCGAAGATCGTCGGTTGAAAAAAATAGCCGTCGGCGCTGGCGTCTGCGTCGTAAATCGCCCCGCCGGTGAGCAAACGCGCGCCTTCTTGCTTGCCGATCTCGACGTAGCGCCGCACTTTGTCACGCGCCGCCTCGTTGATCAGCGGACCCATTTCGACGCTTTCGTCCAGGCCGTCGCCGATCTTGATGGCCCGTGCGCGTTCCACCAGCATGTCGGCCACTCGTTTGGCCACATCGCGGTGAACGATCAGGCGGCTGGTGGCCGTGCAGCGCTGCCCGGTGGTGCCAAAGGCGCCCCACAGCGCGCCCTCGACGGCGAGATCGAGGTCGGCGTCCTCCATGACGATCTGGGCGTTCTTGCCGCCGAGCTCCAGCGAAACTCGCTTCAAGTTTTGGCCGCACACAGAAGCGATCTCGCGCCCGACAGCGGCGGAACCGGTGAAGGAAACCAACTGCACGTCCGGATGGCGCACCAGCGCCGTGCCCGCTTCCTCGCCGCGCCCGTGAACCAGATTCACCACCCCTGGCGGCACGCCCGCCTGGTTGAGAATTTCCACGAACTTGACCGCGGTGTGCGGCGTATCCTCAGCTGGTTTCAGGACCACCGTATTACCGCAGATAAGCGCGGGGAATAATTTCCACGTCGGAATCGCCAGCGGAAAATTCCACGGCGTGATCAGCGCTGCGACGCCCAGCGGCATGCGCACCGACATGGCAAACTTATTCGGCAGCTCCGCCGGTGTGGTCTCGCCGAAGAGCCGGCGGCCTTCGCCGGCGGTATAATATGCGCAGTCAATTCCCTCCTGGACATCCCCCCTGGTTTCTTTCAATACCTTGCCCATCTCCCTGGTTTCGACGCGGGCGAGGTCTTCTTTATACCTGCGCAGCAGCTCGCCGACGCGGTAAATAATCTCGCCGCGCTTGGGAGCGGGCGCCAAGCGCCAGCCGGCGAAGGATTTTTTGGCGGCCTGTACGGCGGCGTCGATATCTTCTGCGGCCGATGCCGGAAACAGCCCGATCAAATCGTCGCGCTTCGCCGGATTGCGATTTTCAAAGGTCTTTGCCGACTTTGCCGCAACCCATTCGCCGTCGATGAAGTTCTTGAATATTTCGGCCATGTTTGCTCACCTCGCGATCGCGCTCTGCGCCGCTATTGTGGCGGCCGCTTCGGCGTCGAAGGTATTCTAAAGCTCTAATGCCGCGAAAACAACGCATGACAGCGCGCCGCCGACGCCTGCGACGCGCTCGAACTCAGAGCCAAAAAGCCCGCTTAAATTTTTTTCGAATCGCTTTCGCAAGATGCGAATCTCTGCTAAGCAATGCCGTGGGGTGACAGACCCTAACAACTAAAATTAGGAGAAACATCATGATCCAATCTCTGACGTTTTTGGCGGTCGCCATGTTCGCTTTACTCAGCAGCGCCGGCGCACACGCCGCAAGCGACGACTTCTACAAGGGCCGATCGATCAGGATCGTCGTCGGCTTTTCCGCCGGCGGCGGCTTCGACACCTATGCCCGCGCCATCGCCCGCCACATGGGCAAGCATATTCCCGGCAACCCCAACATCACCGTTGAAAATATGACGGGTGCCGGCAGTTTGATTGCGGCGAACCACGTCTTCAAAGTCGCCAAACCCGACGGCTTGACCATCGGCCACTTCATCGGCGGCCTTTTCCTCGGCCAGGTTCTGGGACAGCCGGGCATCGAATTCGATGCGCGAAAGTTCGAGTTCATCGGCGCGCCGATCACCGACCATGTCGTTTGCGCCTTGACCAAGGCAAGCGGCATCACCAGCATGGATAGCTGGATGGCCGCGAAAACACCGGTCAAAATGGGCGGCATCGCACCGGGAACCTCGACCCCCGACAACGCCACAAGAATTCTCCGGTCGGCGCTTGGCCTGCCGATTCAGCTGGTGAGCGGCTACAAGGGTACCGCCGACATAAGGCTGGCCGCGGAGGGCGGTGAGATCGCCGGCGGCTGCTGGGGATGGGATTCCGTCAGCGTCACCTGGCGCAAAGCCCTGGAGAGCGGCGATGCCGTGGTCGTGCTCCAGGCCAACCGCAGAAACCACCCGGACCTGCCGAACGTGCCGCAGGCAATTAAATTCGCCAAGACCGATGAAGCCCGCCGGATGATCGACGTCGGCATCCACAGCGACAGCGACATCGTGCGCACTTACACGCTGCCGCCGGGAACGCCGAAAGATCGCGTGCAGTTGCTGCGCAGGGCCTTCGACGCGACGTTAAAGGATCCCGATTTTGTCGCCGACGCAAAAAAAACCCGGCTCAATATCGGCCCGATTCCGGCCGCAGACATTGAGAGAGACATCCAGGGGCTGTTCAAGCTGGATCCGGCGCTGATCGCCAAGCTCAAAGAGGTGCTTTACAACTAACGGCTAGATTGATATGAGCGACGGAACTTTTACGGCGGCCTTTAGAGGACCAGAGTAGTTATGGATTTCATCGCGGCGTTATTTTCCGGTCTCCTCCAAGTCTTCACCTGGTCCACCTTCAGTTTGATGCTGATCGGCATCGCCGTCGGTTTCGCCGTCGGCATCCTTCCCGGCCTCGGCGGACCCACGACCATGGCGCTCATGCTGCCGTTTATCTTCAAGATGAGCGCGGTCGAGGCTTTTGCTTTTCTCCTGGGCATGGCCGCGGTTACAGCGACCACCGGCGATATCACCTCGATTCTATTCGGCGTGCCCGGAGAGCCCACCACCGCGTCCACCATCGTCGATGGCCACCCCATGGCCAAAAACGGCGAAGCGGGGCGCGCCCTCGGGGCGGCTTTGATGAGCTCGCTGGTGGGCGCCATAATCGGCGCATTTTCTTTGGCCCTCGCCATCCCCATCGTACGCCCTCTCGTGCTCACATTCGGTTCGCCCGAGTTTTTCATGATCGCGCTCTTGGGGGTAACTTTCGTCGCCTCGCTCAGCGGCGGCAATTTGCTCAAGGGCTTGATCTCGGGCGGGCTCGGTTTTGTCCTCGCCACCATCGGGCTCGATCCCATCTCGGGCATTCAGCGTTATACCTTCGGCCAATTGTTTCTCTGGGACGGGATCGGTCTGGTACCGGTCACGTTGGGCTTGTTCGCCATCCCCGAGATTATCGATCTCGCCATCGTCGCCACCGCCATTTCACGGCAAAAAGTCGAGAAGCTCGGCGGCGTCATGGAAGGCATCAAGGATACCTTTCGTCACTGGTGGCTGGTGTTTCGCTGCAGCATGTTGGGTGCGTATATCGGTGTCGTTCCGGGCATGGGTGGGGCCGTTAGCCAGTGGTTGGCCTACGCCCACGCGGTGCAAAGCTCACCGGATCAAGAGCGCTTCGGCAAGGGGGATGTCCGCGGCGTGTTGGGTCCCGGGGCAGCAAACAACTCGACCCTGGGCGGCGCCATGATTCCGACCATCGCCTTCGGCGTCCCCGGCAGCGTGGTCATGGCGATTCTGCTCGGCGCTTTTATCATCCAGGGCATCGTTCCGGGCCCGGATATGCTTTTACCAGAGCCCAGGGGAAAGCTTAGCCTCACTTTTTCCTTCGTCTGGATCATCGTGATCTCGAACATCATCACGGTCGCGGTTTGCCTGATGTTTCTCAATACCCTGGCAAAGATCACGCAGATCCGCGTGAGTCTCCTCATGCCGGTAATACTGTTGCTTGTCTTCCTCGGCGCCTTTGCCGAGAAAAACGCCTTTGAGGACTTGGGCGTAGTTCTGGTCTTTGGCATGCTCGGTTGGGTCATGGTGAAATTCGGTTGGCAGCGCCCCCCCCTTTTATTGGGCATGGTGCTCGGGCCGCTGATGGAAAACCGGTTGTTTCTATCGACCGACAACTATGGTCTGGCGTGGACAACCCGCCCCGGCGTTTTGATCATCGCGGTGTTGACCGTCCTCGGGATCATCTATCCGTTATTGAAAGGCCGGCGGCAAAGCCAAGTGGCGCCGGCGGATGCATCTCCGCAGGGGAGCCACGCGCGCGCTGATGACGTGTCTAAAAAGTTCTCCTGGCATCCGGTCTTTACCGCCGGGCTCGTCGTCACCTTCGCGTGGGCGCTATGGGAGAGCAAGGACTTCGGTTATCGCGCCGGGCTTTTTCCCTGGTCGATCGGCTATCCCGTGCTCGCGCTGGCAATTCTGCAATTAATTCTTGAACTGATGGGCAAGGGACGGGCAGGCGGCTTGGAGAGCGAGATAGAGATCGACCTGCCGAGCGCGGTCATCCGCCGGCGCGCGGCTGGAATTATAGCCTGGATCTTGGGCTTCTACGGATTGATCTGGCTCGTCGGTTTCTCCTGGGCCGTGCCGCTGACCACCTTCTTCTACTTGAAGCTTTCGGGCAAGGAACCGTGGCTGATCACCATTGTCTTTACTGCGATAACCTGGGGATTGTTTTACGGCGTGTTCGATTATGCTCTCAGAATACCGTTTCCCGAAGGGTCGCTGATCAGCCTGATTACAGGAGTGCCATGAGGCGCGAGTCGTTCCATTGGGCCAGCGCGCATTGAATGCCCGAGCTATCGATTTTACCGACTCATTTCAAACGCACTTAAGCGAATTCGATTCCGGGACTCTGATCTACGGCTCCCGTTTCCTTAGCGCGCGCCAGACTTTCTCCGGCGTAAGCGGCAGGTCATAAAGCCGTATGCCCGTGGCATGGAACAAGGCGTTGCCGATGGCCCCCGCCACCGGCAAGAGCCCCCCCTCTCCTGTGCCCTTGGAACCAAAAGGCCCCGGTCCGTTGTGGCTCTCGACCAAAATCGTCTCGAAACTCTTCGGCAGGTGCTGGAAGCCCGGCACCCGGTAGTCCACCAGATTGGGATTCAGCAGTTGGCCGTCCCGATAAACCATCTCTTCGAGCATCGTGTGGCCGATGGCGTTCATCACGCCGCCCTCGTCCTGCCCTTCGCAGAGCACCGGATGAATTGCCTTGCCGACATCGGCCAGGGAAACGTACTTTAGCAAGTCGATTTTACCGGTCTCACGGTCGACCTCCAGTTCGGCGCCGCCCCAACTGATCTCCCAAAAATTCGTCGGCGAACCGAGCGCCGCCTTTGGGCTTTTGATCGATTGGTACGCACCATGGCCGACGATCTCCCCCGATTTCGACAAGAACACCTTGTGCATCAGGTCGACGAAAGACAGGCTGTGGTTCTTGCCGCCAACGATTTTACCGCCGGCGAGCGCAAGCTGCGACGGTTTGACTTTGAGGATCTTCGCCCCATGGCGCAATAACTGCCGCTTCAAATCCTGGGCTGCCCGTTGCACGGACAAGCCCATCACCACTGTCGAGCTGCTGGCGTTGGTGTTGACATCGTAGGGCGTCACGTCGGTGTCGAGCTGAGCCACCGTCACGGTATCGTAGGCAATCCCCAACTCCTCGGCGACCACCTGGCTAAGGGCCGTGCGCGCCCCCTGGCCGATTTCGACCGTCCCCGTAAGCAGAACCACGCTGCCGTCGGCATTCATCTTTACCGCCGCTGATGAAACTTTGTAGGTGCCGCCGCCATCTTTCATGCACACGGCAATCCCTTTGCCCGATACCTTGCCGGCGCCAGCGGGTTTTTTCTTGACTTTCCAGCCGATTTCTTCCGCGGCCTGCAGCAACCCGGCCTTGAGATCGCAATCCACCGGCGTGTCGCCGGGGGTGTAAATCTCGCCCTTCTTGAGCAGATTCTTGAGCCGAAACTCGAGGGGATCAAGGCCGAGCTTGGCGGCGATAATATCCATCTGCGATTCGTACGCCCAGGTCACTTGCAAGGTGCCGAACCCGCGATAGGCTCCTCCGGGCACCGTGTTGGTGTAAACGGTGTAGGCATCGGTCTTCATATGCGGCAAACGATAGGGGCCAAAGCAGCGGTAGCCGGCCTTTTGCGTCACCCGCGGTCCGGCGTCGGCGTAAGCGCCGGTGTCCATGTGGATCAGACACTGGCGCGCTACCAGCTTTCCGTCTTTCGTCACACCGGTCTTGATCTTCACCCGCGCCGGATGGCGCGTGACCGTGCGAAAACTTTCTTCGATGCTGTGCACCAGGCGCACCGGCCGCTTCGCCTTCCACGACAACGCCGCCGCCAGCGGCTCGGTTTTGACCGCGAGCTTGCCGCCGTAGCCGCCACCGACGTAGGGCACGATGACGCGGACCTTGTTGAGCGGCATATGAAAGATCTCGGCGATATGCTCGCGCAGCGTAAACGGCTCCTGCGTTCCGGCCCAAAGGGTGATACGGTCGCTTTCGACATCGGCCACGGTGGCGTGCGGCTCCATGGAGAAATGCTGCACCCGCGGAAACGTGAAGGCGTCCTCGAAAACGTGGTCGCTTTTTTTGAAACCGGCTTCGACATCGCCTTTGGCGTAGCTGAAGCGGTAGCAGAGGTTGGTGCCGCTGAATTCCTTCGGCGCCTCGTAACGCTGGCCCATCAATTCGCCGCCGCTAGCCGAAGATTCGTGCACCAGCGCCGCCCCCGGCGACAGCGCTTCGTCGATGCTCGAGACCGCGGGCAGCTCTCCATAATCGACCTCAATCAACGACAACGCCTCGGCGGCCGTCGCTTCGTCCACCGCCGCCACCGCCGCCACCGGATCGCCCGCATAGCGCACCTTGTCCACGGCGACGATCGTTTGATCCTTATACGCCGCGCCGAACATGGCGAGGCGCCGTTGGTCGTCGCGCGTGATGACGGCGAAGACACCGGGAAGTTCTTCGGCTTTGCTCGCGTCCACGCGCCGGAGGCGCGCGTGGGCGTAGGGACTGCGGAGAATCTTGCCATGGGCCATGCCGGCGAGCTCGACATCGACCGTGTAGATCGCCTTACCCGTGACCTTTTCGCCGCCGTCGGAGCGCGGGTGGGCGCGGCCGACGACATGATAGCTCGGTGCCTTCTTCATGCCTCATCCTCGATTGCCGTAATTTCGCTGCAGCCACTGGAGCGCTTCCTCGCGGCTTTGCAGTTCGCCGCCCAGCTGCGCGTCTTCCGCCTGGCGTAAAATGTCCGTGAAGATCGGCCCCGGTTTGAGTCCCAAAGCGATCAGATCGCCGCCGCGCAGAAGCGGCTCCGGGCGAATTTCCTCATCCTTGAGTTCCACCAGACGTTCTTTGCAGAAGCGGTAATATCGCAGGTCGCCGTTCGAAGACAGGGCATCGATGCGGGTCAGCTCCAAAAGCTCCTCGACGCCCTCCTGGCGCAGGAACCGTTTGAGCGTGCTCAAGCGCATCTGCGGCGCCTGCACGTGGCGCAAATGATTGCGCACCAGATAAGCGACCTGCTCCCACACGGAGCGGCTTCGCTTAAGCCGCTTGAGAATCTCCTCCGCCATCATCGCGCCCCGTTCGGTATGCCCGTAAAACGTAATGCGCTGCCCTTCCCGGCGCAAGCAGACGGGCTTGGCGACATCGTGCAACAAGCAGCCGTAGGCGAGCGTTTCCGACGCCGCAGAATCCAAATGCCCGAGCAAAAGCATCGTATGCTGAAACACGTCGCCCTCGGGATGATAATCCGGGCTTTGCGGGGTGCCTTTGAGCGCGCTGATCTCCGGCAAAAGCACGGCGAGCAGCCCGCTTTCATCCAATAATTCAAAGCCGCGCCGCGCGCCGCCTTCGGTCAGCAGGCGCGTCACCTCGTCGCCGATGCGTTCCCAGGCGATCCGTGCAATGCTCGGCGCCGATTGCCGGATGGCGTCGAAAGTTTCAGCTTCGACCGCGAAGTTCAAACTGGCGGCAAAACGCACGGCGCGAATCATGCGCAGCCGGTCCTCCTGGAAACGGAGCCGCGGGTCGCCGATGGCGCGAATCACGCGCCGCTCGAGATCTCGTCGCCCGTCGACCAGGTCGATCACCCGGTCGTCAACCGGGTCATACATCATGCCGTTGATCGTAAAGTCGCGTCTCTGGATGTCTTCCTGCAAGCTGCCATAGCGCACTTCGGCCGGCCTGCGGCCGTCTAGATACGGCCCGTCGTAACGAAAGCTCGCGACTTCGAAGGCCTCGTCCTGGAGCAAAACCAGAACCACCCCGAACTGCGCGCCCACCGGCACGGTGTGTGGAAAAATCCGCTGCAAATCCTCCGGTCGCGCGCTGGTGGCGATGTCGAAGTCCTGTGGCGGTCTATGAAGCAGCATGTCGCGCACGCAGCCGCCGGCCAGATAGGCTTCGTAGCCTTCCCCGCGCAGGCGTTGAACGACAGAAATCGCTTTTTCACGCGCCGACACGGACATGCCTTGACTCGCCAGTCGCGCGCAACAAAGGAACTTTAGCGCAACGGAGCAACGATTCAGAGCGGATGGGTAGTGCTCGCCGACGGTATGAGCTCGCGCACCTTTCCCTGGAGTTCCTGAAAAGTGAAAGGTTTGACAATATAACTGTTACATCCGGCATCCATGCAGTTTTTGAGATCCGCGTCGCGGAACAGCGCCGTGGCGGCAAGAATCGGAATATCTTTGGTTTCCGGATGCGCCCGAATTTCTCTGGCCGCTTGCCAACCGTCCATCCCGGGCATCATGATATCCATGATGATCAATTCCGGCTTCTCGCTGACCGCCTTGTCTACCCCATCCTTGCCCTGCTTGGCCGAGATCGGCGCAAAGCCCATCAGCTCGATCTGCCAGACCAGCAGCTCGCGCATATCCGAATGGTCTTCTATGATCAGAATCTTTTTCATGAGCGCCGGCCTCGACGAAAGGCAAGGGCGGTTTCTGCCGCGGACAAACAAACTATGCCGCACGCAGACCGCTGCTGTCAAGCCAAGCGCCGCTGCCGCTCGACCTTTGTGGAGCGGACGCCGCTGCCGCAAAGAAGCGACGACTCGGCGGCCT
>CAZILB010000133.1:0-10648 GCA_964539925.1 uncultured Syntrophobacter sp.
ATGCTGTCGGCGGCGCTGCCCATGGCCAGAGCGGGCGGCGGCGGTTCAGGCGCCGCGCCGAGGCCGGCAAGGCGGTGATTGAGCGCCTCGAGATCGGCTGATCGCCGCCGGTACTCATCCACGCGCGCGATGCAGTTGACAATGCTCTGATCGATGTGCGCAAGGCACTCTTTTAAGGCGCTTTGCTGCTCGTCGGACCGAGCGCGCAAGCGCGCCACTTCGCGGCCGGCCATTTCGGTCGCCAACGGCTTTATCCGCTCGTCGATCTGGGTCTGCATTTCACGCAGCGCCTGCAGCAAGCGGCCGTAGACGGGATCATCGGCCGTTACAAGGCCGGCCTGGGACCCACCCTCCAGCGGGCGCTCATCGGCTGGCGCCGACTGCGGGAAACCGCTCCTCACGGAATCCAGGGCGGAGCGAATGCGCGAAATTTTTTCGAGCATCTTCCCTGGATCGTCGAGCAGTTCTTGTACCGGCTTGATCGGATCCGAGTCCATCAATGACTGAGTAGGTTCACTTTAGACCGAACTTTACTTGGCGGCCGTCGCCACTCTCGAGTCGTCATCCACTGCCAAATGCACCGGCTTGGTGGACACCAATTCGAGCACGTCGCCGCGGCTGAAACGCCAACTGCGGCCGATGCGGTTCCCGGGAATCACACCTTTTTCAGCCAGCTTATAGACCGTCTTAAGATGAATCTTAAGCAAAGCCGCGACCTCTGAGGGAGTCATGATCTCTTCCATTCGGGACTTCTCCTTTTTTGTCTTGAGTGGTGACTTGGCACCGTTCCGGTGTCAGGAGCACGTCCCGTGCCAATCCTGTGGCAACCCTGTTTCGATTTAGTTAAGGCCCTAATTTTCCGAAGATTTCCCTCACTAGGTTGAGAAACGCAAGCAACGGTGCAAAAACACGGCAGTTACCCCTTTGTAGACAAAATTGGCCAACTCGCGCGGTTTTCGGCCACGGCCCAGCCATGCCTTGGCAGACCCTTGAGCCAAATCTGGCAAACTCTAGGGATGGCAAGAATTTCCCGATATCAAACCACCCCGAGGGGAAACTGCGACGCTGCGCTTATTCCCCGCGGGCGCGCCCTTGGGCGTGGCGGGATTGTACCTGAGCCAGCTGATGCTGCCATTTCGCCGAAAATTGCCTGCGGCTATCGTCATCGATGGCACTGGTGGCCGGAAACTTGTCGCGCCACTCCCAGGGCCGCACCGCTTCGATAATCATGCGCGAATTGAAGCCCTTTTGCCCGGGTGGAATGATCGGATCGAGGGGTCCGCTCCAGCAACGGCGCAGTAGATCCACGGACGTGGCGGGATCGCTGCGGGTGCAGATCGCCCACAAGACTTCGTTGGTGTCGGTGATATCGATGTCGTCGTCGACGACCACAACGTACCGTCCCAAATACGCTCCGGCATGGCATTGGGAGGCAACCAGCGCCGCCTGTTTGGCGTGACCGGGATAGCGTTGCTTGATCGCCACGACGATCATGAAGCGTTGCGCCGGCGGCGGCAGGTAAACGCCCTTGATGTCCGGCACACCGGCTTGCTCCATGCCGTTCCATACGGTCGCCGCTCGCAAACAGGAACGATACATGCCGTGGATCGTCGGTTTGAATGGTGCCGCCCCCGTTATGATCGGATCGTTGCGATGGTAGAGCGCCTTCACGCGCACGAAAGGTTCGGCTCGCCTGGCGCTGGCGTAGTAACCCGGCCACTCGCCGAACGGCCCTTCCTGCATCGACTCGCCGGGAATGATTTCGCCTTCGATGACCACCTCCGAAGTTGCCGGAAATCGCAGCCCGGTAACCGGCCCTTCGATCACATCGATCGGCTCGCCGATCAAGCCGCCGGCCCAGTCATACTCGTTGACGCCGAAAGGCACGGCCTGGGAAGCAGCAATATAAAGCAGCGGATGCTGGCCGAACGCCATGGCCACCGGAAACGGCTTGCCGGCTTTCATCGTTTTCTCATAGTGAATCTTGCCGTGTTTGCCGGGAGAAATGTACAGGCCGACTTTGTCCTTGTCCTGGAGCATGACCCGGTAGCAGCCGACGTTCTCCACGCCGTTCTCCGGGTCACGGGTTACAACCAGATGGGCCGTGCCGAGATAGCGCCCGCCGTCGCCCGCGTGCCAGCGCGGCACGGGAAATTTCGTGAGATCGATCTCGTCGCCGCGCGCGACGTTTTCAAATATCGGGCCGTCGCCGACCACGTTGGCGGGAATCGGCTGCATGCTCCGCAGTCGGGCGCGCAAGGCATCAATGAGCGGAATGATCTTCAAGTCCAGCGGCAAGTTGAGTGTCAATGCGGTCCGCTCCAGGGTCTCAAGCATGTTGACCAGCACGCGGCGGTTGGGCTCGAAGCCGGGAACTTTGTCGAAGACGACGGCCGGCGGCGTCGAAATTCTTTCAAGAATAATTTCGGTCAGCGCGCCCAGCTCCAGATCCCAGTGGGCTCCGGAAATCTGTTCAAGCTGTTCCAGCCGCTTGACGTCTCTAAGCCATTCGCGCAGGTCGCAATGGCCGGTGGTTTTCATCTGGGTCGCCAGTGCGGTGGTCATGTTCGCTCCCTTCGGTTGACTGCGAAGATTACTCGGAGAGGGTTGATGCGCTGGGATGAAAGATCTCTTCGGGCGCGATCTCTCGTCCGGAAATTCCTTGGGCCCAACAATAGGCAAAAAATTTGTCGAGCCCATGGCGGTTTGCTTCCAGGCCATAGGCCCAGGGATCGGTCTGAAATATCTGCTGCTCGTCGCTCATAGAGTGGTTGGGCCACGCCTCCACCAGGCTGGGAATCGACCGGCGCCAGCGTTGCGCCCATTTTTTTGCCTCGCAGTATAGTCGAAACAACTGCGCCGGCAGCTCGGGATGCTTGTCGGCCAAGGTTTTTTGCAGCGCCAGGACATGCATGATCGGCAAAATTCGGCTGCGGCGAAAATAGGCCGCTTCGACCTCCCGGGGGTTTTCGAACAATCGGCTGACCGAGTCGTTGGCGAGCAGCGTCGCCAATTGCGATTCGGTAACGCCAAGGGCATCGACCTGGCCGTCGAACAAAGCGCGGCAAGCGCGCTCGGTGGTGTTTTTGCCGGCGTTGTCGATCATGCGGATGACCGAACCGTCGCGCGGCTCGACGGACGCGCCCGGGTCGTGATCGTCCCAGTGGTGCATGGAGGCGACGTACCACTCGGAATCTCTTGCCGACACGCCGTAATCGTCGATAAGTATGCCGCGCATCCAGATCGCCGCCGTCTGCACCCAGCGCAGAAAGCCGATCCTTCTGCCGTTCAAATCTTCCGCTCGGGCGATGCCGGCGGCCTTGCGGCAGAAGATAAAGCCATGGCGAAACATGCGCGAGGGGAACACCGGCACGGCGACAAAGTCGGCTTTGCCGCGCGAGGTGTAGTAGATCAACTCGGCGAGCGACATCTCGGCAACGTCGTATTGGCCCTTGAACATGCCGGAAAACATCCCTGGCACGTCGTCGGTCTCGGTGATCTCGAACTCGATTCCCGGTATCTGTAACTGCCCACGGAGGATCGGCAGGACCCCGTCGTAGGCGCGGCTGGCTAGTCTGACGGCAATCGGAGAAGCCATAACTGACTTTGGAGGAACCTCTTTGGCAAAAACGAAAAGTTTCAGTTTGCCGATTCTTCGCGATAGAGCTGCAACGAATCCATCACCGGGCGGTCATTGAGCGAAAACAATACCGCCTCATCGTTGGTGAGATTCTCGTGCGCATGCCATTGCCAAAGCGGCACGACGAAGGTATCGCCTTTTTGCCAATCCAAGTAACCTTCGCCGACGCGGGTGCGCCCCTGGCCCCGCGCCACGTGGTAAATTGCCGTGCTGGTATGGCGATGGGCTCGCGTGGTTTCTTTGCCTTTGAAGAGCTGAATCTCGCAGGACATGGTCGGATAGGTGTACCCGCCTGTGGCCGGATTGATGTATCGGAGCAGCCGGCCGTCAAAGGGGTCGCGATCGTGATCGCCGAGCGCCCTTAGCGCCGTGTGGGTTTCCTTCCAGGTGTAACGAAACGGCACCCCGCGCAAGCAGCCCTCATCCTGCCTCGGCGCGCGCGCGAAACCGAGGCGGCTTAGCGACTCGCCGGTTTGGCGCGTAATCGGTTGTTCGGCCTTTGCCGCGTCTTCGAAAAAAAGAATATTGAACGACTGAATCAGCGGACCGTCCAAACCGTCGAGCCAGATGATCGGATCCTCGGACTCGTTATGATGGTCATGCCAGGTCCAGTTGGGCGTCAGGATAAGATCGCCCTCGTCCATATAGAATTTCTCACCGGCCACCGCCGTATAGGCGCCCTTGCCCTGGACGACAAATCGGATCGCCGCCATATTGTGGCGATGCGCCCGCGCCACCTCGCCGGGATTGACGATGGAGAAAGTCACCTGCAGGGAATGGGAAGTCGATTTGAAGGGCATGTGCGGGTTCACGAGCCTGATCGCGCGCCGCTCGGCCTGTTCGATGCCGATCGTTTCGCTCGCCTTGAGCAGCCCGTCGAGAAGCGGTTCCCATTTCCACAGATACGGCGGCTCCGCCGCATGCGAAGGCACCCGGGTGCGCCAGAACCCGGAGAGATGGTTGGCTTCCAACTGGGTGTCGAGTTCCTCGATCTTCATCGACGACCTCCGATCCGCCTATCGGGACACTTTGGACATCGCGTGGGCCATGCCGCCGAAGTAGGCGCGATGCAGATCCATCGACTCCTTGGCGGTATCGATCACATCCTGTTCCCTGCCCGGCGCCACATACTTTTCCAACACGTCGATGAACATGTCGGAATGTTTCACGTCGGCTTTGCTGTGCGCGGTGAAATTCGGCATTTGGCCATCGGAAAAGTTTAGATCCCGCTTCCAGATTTTATAAAGTCGGGTGCAGTTGCCGCCGCCGATATCGCCCAGCAGCCGGTCGTCGTTGGTCCATTCGGCGATCGTCGAGGCGGCAATCGCTTCCTGCCAGGAGCGATGGCGCGCGATCCAGAACCAGCCATAAATCGCCGCCTTGGTCGTCGGCAGAGGCTCCGCCTTCATGACCTCATCGACGCTCAAGCCCACCTCTTTTCCCTGGCGAAAGATCAGATCGAGATGGCCGGCTTTCGAATGCTCGTCCTCAACCAGCTCTTCGTGCTCGTGTTCCATGATCCGCTGTTTCACTTCAAACTCGGGGCAATTGGCCGCCACTTGGGGCCAAAAATTTCGCCGCTGGCGCACGTAGAGGCCCAGCTGCAACAGATAAATCTGCGCTCGTTTGGTCGTCATGGGAATCGAGTAAAAATGTTCCATCTCCGGCGATAAAAATAACTCGCGAACGCAATCGCCCAATTGTTGGCGCCATTCTTGTGCTTTCATGGACTACCCTCCTGAGGCTAGCATGTAGGTAATAGCGTGGCTGCACCACGATGGAACGTTGGACGGTTTCTCGCCCGCCGTCGCAAAGTGCAAATCGGTGCCGAGTTTTTACAACTAGCTGATCGGCCGAAGCATTGTCAAGCTTCGGCGAGCCGATGATTTAAAGTGCGGATGGACGGTTTGGCGGATTGGTCAGAAACGCCGCGCGACAGGAAAGAATGGAACCGCGCCGGGGCGCACCGCACTCCGTCTTTGACCGGGCGGCGCCGCGTTGAACCGGCGGTCAGTGGCTCTCCGCGGATCCCTTCGCCGGCAGATAGCGCATGAGCAAAGTCGCCAGGTGCTTTATGGAAACCGGCTTGGTGACGACTTCCTGCGCGCCGCTTTGCAGCGCTGTTTCGCGATATTGAGCAGCGAGCCACGCGGTGCAAATGATGATCGGGGTGTTCTTCGTCAAAGAATTCGCCCGCAGGAGATGGGTTGCCTCGATGCCATTCATATTGCGCATGCTCAAATCCATGAGAATCAGATCGGGCTTCTCGCTCAAGGCCTTCTTAACCGCCGTGTCGCCGTCTTCCGCCTGCAAAACCTGATATCCCAGGTTCTGCAGCGCAAGCACGAACAGGTCCCGACAGTCATTGTTATCTTCTGCCAACAAGACCTTGTAATTCATAAGCCCTCCCTAACAGGAGCGCTCAGAGCATAATTCACGCCAGAAAGGGAATACTCAGGATTTCAATAGCTTAGCGCGAGCGTGACCGTCCAGAGGGGACATTCGTGACACCTTTGTCACGCTTGGGTGACCGGGAATGACAAGGCAGCAAAACCGGTGTTTTTCCGTGGCTTATTCAGTCTCGGAAAGTTGATCCGTGAACCTGGAACTTTTGAACCGGTTTCAGGCTCACTAAGCAGTAACCGCCGCACTCGATGGTGCAAACGGATCGCCGCCGTTAGCGGCGAAAGCACTGATTATGGCGTCGATCTCCGAACCGTTCAAAACCTCTTTTTCGAGCAGCTTCTCGGCCACTTGATGAAGCAGACGGAGATTTATCGTTAATAGATCCTTAGCGCGATGGTAGCTGTCCTGGATAATGCGCCGGATCTCAGCGTCAATCTCGATGGCGGTGTTCTTGGAGTAGGCCGCTTTCTGGGTAAAATCTCGTCCGAGAAAAATCTCTTCTTCTTTTTTGCCGAAAGTCATTGGCCCGAGCTTTTCGCTCATCCCCCATTCGCAGACCATCCGGCGCGCCAGATCGGTGGCTTTCTCGATATCGTCCCCCGCGCCCGTCGTCATGTGCTTGAGCACGAGCTCTTCGGCGACGCGGCCGCCGAACAGGATGACCAGACTATTGAGCAAATACTCCCTGGGATACATGTGCTTTTCGTCGTCGGGCAGCTGCTGCGTCAGCCCCAAAGCCATGCCGCGGGGAATAATCGTCACCTTGTAGATCGGATCGGCACCCGGCAAGAGCTTCGCCACCAGCGCATGCCCTGCTTCATGGTAAGCGGTATTGCGCTTTTCTTCGTCGCTGATAATCATGCTGCGCCGCTCGGCGCCCATCATGACCTTGTCCTTGGCCCGCTCCAGGTCGAGCATGGCGACATTTTCCTTGCCATTCCGAGCGGCCAGCAAAGCGGCTTCGTTTACCAGACTCTCCAGGTCTGCGCCGGTAAGACCGGGCGTGGCTCGCGCCAATGTCCGCACATCCACGTCGGCTGCCAAGGGCACCTTGCGAGAGTGCACCTGCAAGATACCCTCGCGCCCGTTGATGTCGGGTCGCGGCACGATAACCTCCCGATCAAACCGCCCCGGACGGAGCAACGCCGGATCCAAGATATCGGGTCGGTTGGTGGCGGCAATAAGAATCACTCCTTCATTGGACTCGAATCCATCCATTTCCACCAACAGCTGGTTCAACGTCTGTTCGCGTTCGTCATTGCCGCCGCCGAAGCCGGCTCCGCGGTGACGCCCGACGGCATCGATTTCGTCGATAAAGATGATGCAAGGCGCCGTCTTTTTGCCCTGAACGAACAGATCGCGGACACGAGAGGCGCCGACCCCGACGAACATTTCTACGAAATCGGAACCGCTGATGCTGAAGAACGGCACGCCGGCTTCGCCCGCGATCGCGCGCGCCAACAGGGTCTTGCCGGTTCCCGGGGCGCCCACGAGCAGGCACCCCTTGGGAATTCTACCGCCAAGTTTCGTGAATTTTTTCGGATCTTTCAGAAAAGCGATAATCTCTTGCAGATCATCTTTCGCCTCATCGACGCCGGCGACGTCGCCAAAGGTTACGCGGTGCTGATTTTCCGTAAGCAGCTTGGCGCGGCTCTTGCCGAAGGACATCACCTTGCCGCCCCCCGCCTGCATCCGACGCATAAAAAAAATCCACACTCCGATCAGCAGCAGCATGGGAAACCAGGTCAGCAGCACCATGAACCACGGCGAGCCGTCAGCGGGCTTTGCGGCGATTTTCACTTTCTGAGCGCGCAAAGACTTCATCAGCTGCGGATCGTCCGGTGCAAAAGTTCTGAACGATTCACCGTTCTTGTATTTGCCCTGAATATTATTTCCCTGGATCACCACCTCGCCGATGTCGCCGCGTTCCACTGCCGCCATCAGGTCGCTGAAAACAACTTCCGGTTCGGGCCGGTTTTGTCTGCTAGATACCGTGAAAATCGTAAAAACCAAGAGCGTCGCGCCCAGTCCAATGGCTATTTGTTTGAATGATAAACTCAAAAAAACCTCCGTCCGGGAACGACCCCGCCGACCTTGCTACCATTGACTCTAGCTCTGCAGCTACAGATGCGCAATGACGGCGTTTTTTGCCGCTTGCAGCGGGACACCGCCCAGCGCCACGAGTCGGCTCCGGCAAAAGCAAGGGCAGCCCGTAACGGAGCCGCAGAGTTTGACCGAACTCCGCCTCCAAGCATCTGGAACGGTTCGATTTTTACTGTTGCCCGTCGCCTCGCGGTTCATGCCTATGGGGGTGAAAAGCTTGAATGAACCCCGGACTCGATCCCGGCCGATGGAACCCTTCGGTAAAGTTTATCCTGAGCAGCGTCGAAGGACTCAGGGCGGGCGAAAGGATTGGAACGACTGGAACGTTTGAATCGCTGAAACCGGCGTTGGCGGGTAACGCCTTGAACAGAGCGCCTGTCCGGAGCGCCGCGAAGCAAAATCGAAGGAATGCGGTGGAACGGCTTGAACTGATTAAAGCGGTTGAACGCTTTGCGTCCAATTGATTGACCGGGTTAAGGCACTTTATCCTTCCCGGCAGCTGCCGTGTTGAAGGCTTCCTTCTTTCTTTTGAAATACTCGCGTTTGGAAAGCCGAGTCGCCTGCCGCTTGCGCCGTTGCAAGTTACGTTTGGCATTCTGATTCATTTGTGTGCCTCCGTGCGCTAGTTTGCTTAACTGACTCCAAGGTTCTATCAATATCACCATCGAACAACAAACACCCACCGCTCAGGCCAGGCCCCATCCCTCACGCTTCCGGAGTTGGGATTGCGAAGTAGGGTCATCATGCTAGAGTGTTGCCTATGCGCATCTTTTTGATCCACGTCCGTGACCCGCAATTTTATGCGTTGCCGGCCGCCACGCGCGCTGCCAATGGCAATATCCGCATCATGGGCTTTCCCCCCATCGGCATCATGTCCCTCTCCGCCGTCGTCAAGCGCGCCGGCCACGAGTGCGTCATGTTCGACCAGGCCAATCCCGAAACACCCAATGACGTGATCATCGAAGAGATTCGCAATCAGCGCCCCGATCTGGTCGGCCTGAGTTTCCTGAGCACCACCAGTTATCCCTATGCCAAGATGCTCGCGCGCAAGATCCGCGCCTCCGATGCTCATCTACCCCTCGCCTTCGGCGGCGTGTTCGCCACCTTGAACGCCGAGCGCGTCAAACGCCAGTGTCCCGAAGTCAACTTTGTCTGCCGCGGCGACGGCGAGCAGTTGCTCCTCGACCTGCTCGAGCGACTGGACGATCCCGGCAGCGTGGCGGGCCTGACCTGGGAAAAGGACGGCCGCGTCATCAGCAACGCCAACCGCCCCCTCGACCGCAATTTGGATCAGTGGCCCTTTCCCGACCGCGAGAGCCTGCCCCTCGATTTCGTCGAGTCCATGCCGCTCGACGTTCCCTGCGTCCTGTCCATGGAGCGCTTCACCACCATGCAGACCTCGCGCGGCTGTCCGTGGCCCTGCGTTTTCTGCGACATCCCGATTTTCAACGAAGGCAAATGGCGCTCGCGCAGCGCCTCGCATGTGGTCGAAGAGTTCAAGCAATTGCAATCCCAGGGTTATGGTGCGGTGTATTTCGTCGACGACCATTTTCTCTTGCAGCCCAAACGCATCGAAGCGATCTGCCAAGGGATCAACGACAACCAAATCACCATCCGCTGGGGTTGCGAAGGGCGAGTCGACTCGGTGGCGCAGCATCTCTTTCCGGCCATGGCCCAGGCCCATTGCCGCACCCTCATGTTCGGCGTCGAAGGCGGCAGTCAGAAAATCCTCGACCGTTTGAAGAAAGAGCAGACACTGGAGGAAGTCGAGAGCTCGGTGACTCGCGCCAAAAAAGCCGGCATCGAAATCGTCCACGGCTTTTTCGTGCTCGGCAGCCCGGACGAGACCGTAGAAGATATCCGCGCCACGTTCTCCTTTGCCGCCAAGCTCCGGCTGGACACCTTCGGTTTCAACCGCTTATGCGTCTACCGCGGCACGCCGCTCTGGAAGGAGTACGTCGAGCGCGGTCTAGTGGACGACGACGCCGACTGGTTCAAGTATTTTAAGTGTTCGGAGATCGATCCGACCTGTCTCAGCGGCCCGGTGATCAATGCAGAGCGCACCGCCGGCCTGCGACGGCTGTTTCTGTACAAGCTGTTCCATTACCCGGTGCAGACGTTTCGTTTGCTGCGCCGCTTTACGCGCTACATGCCGCTTCGCGACGTGATCCATCTCATCATCAAGCCCTTCCTCGGCAACAAGCAGGGGCCGACCAAGAACGAAGTGCTGTCGCGCGCCATCGAGCATCCGGCCATGAAAGACGCCGCCGCAGAGCTTACCACCCTGCCCGATGCACTTTTGGAAAACATCGTCATAAACAAAGAAGCGACCAAAGGCGCTGGCACCCGCTAAGAACCAACGCCCGCTCCGTGCGCCAGCACACAGCAGTCATTCAAGACGTGGTGTTACAGCGACTGGCTCTCAGCCGCCCGGTTTCGCTGCCTTGGCCGAAGCTTCAATTCAAGGCACCGATGGCTGGGTTAAGAGCGCGATTCCGC
>CAZILB010000134.1:0-10267 GCA_964539925.1 uncultured Syntrophobacter sp.
ATCCGTTCGCGAGAGTAAGAAGAGAAAAGGGTTAACCACAAAAAACGCAAAGAACACAAAGATTAAATTCTTTCTTTGCGATCTCTGTGCTCCTATCCTTCGAAATTTACACGGCTCGCGCAAATTTTCCGGAAGACTCACCGCGGAGGCGCGGAGGACGCGGAGAAATGAGTTTCTAAAAAACAACTCTGCGCTCTCGGCGTCTCTGCGGTAAATGCTTCTCTTCTTTGGTTGCGGCTTGGCCGCGCTGGAGCCTTTGTGGTTAAATCTCTCCTCCCGTCTTTTATGAGCCGTCGATCAGTCGAGCGACGCGAAGGCGATGCGGCTCCAGTCGAGAGCCGTTGCCGGGAGAATTCCCAGATAGATCGTGCCGGTGAGGGCGACGGCGATAGCGATATAAACATAAGGCGCCTGGCCGAAACTCTTGCCTTCGGCGCCGCCCTCCTCCATGTACATGGCGACGATCACCCGCAGATAATAAATAACCGACAACAAGCTGTTGAGCACGCCGATGATCGCCAGGGCCAAGTGGCCGGCGTTGACCGCGGCGCGAAACAAATAAAATTTTCCGACAAAGCCGGCCAGCGGCGGGAATCCGGCAAGCGACAGCATAAAGAGCGCCATGGCCAGGGCGATAAACGGCCGCTTGAAACCCAATCCGGCAAAATCGCCGTAGGTTTCGCGCGTGTTATTCCCCTCGGCCAGGAAACTGAGAACGGCAAAAGCGCCCACGGTCATGAGCGCATAGGCCACGATGTAATACATCAGCGACAAACCGCCCCACTCTTCCCCAACCACCACCGCGATCAGCAGATAGCCGGCGTGGGCAATGCTCGAATAGGCGAGCATGCGCTTGACGCTTGTTTGCGTGATCGCCAATAGATTGCCAAGGGTCATGGTGCCGATGGCGATCACCCACAACGGGAAAACCCAGTCGCCATCCAAAGGCGACAGTTTATGCATCAAGATGCGTCCCCAGGCGGCGAAGGCCGCGGCTTTTACCGCCGTGGACATGAAGCCGGTCACCGGAGTGGGCGCGCCTTCATAAACATCGGGCACCCAAAAATGAAACGGAACCGCTCCGACCTTGAAGGCGAAGCCGGCGAGCAGCAAAAAGCCGCCGCCGACCAGGTAGAGGGGCCATTCGCGCGGCTGCTCCGCCAGATAAGCGGCGATGCGGTTCAGATTGGTCGAGCCGGCGGCGCCGTAAATCAACGCGATGCCGTATAGCAGAAACCCCGTGGCGAAGGCGCCCATGATGAAATATTTCATCGCCGCCTCGCTCGAGCGGCTGTCGGCCCGCCATATGCCAGCCAGCACGTAAACCGCCAACGACATGGTCTCCAGGCCGAGAAAGAACACGATCAGATCGTTGGCGCCGGCCATGAGAATCATCCCCACCGTGGCAAAAAGCACCAGAGCGTAGAACTCTCCCTCGTGGATCCCCGTCTGCCTGACATATTGGATCGACGAGAGAATCGTAAGCCCGGCGATGAGCAAGAAAATCAACGTGAAGAAGATGGCGAAGTTGTCGAGCACGAGGCTCTCGTTAAAAGCGCTCTCGCTCGCGCCCCATAAAAGCACGGCCTCACCGGCGGCAAGCCCGAGACCGACCAGGCTGAGCACGGCCAGCATGCCTTTGCTTTCCCGCTCGCCGATAAACAAATCGCGCAAAAGCACCACCAGTCCAGTTAAAAGCACCTGGGCGGCGGGAAGCAGCGGTATCAGGTTAACGTCCACGGCTCGTTAGCTCTCCGCCGGGCTCTGTCTTGGCTGCCGCCGTCGTTTGCGGCCCGTTTAAAATTCTCTGCAAGGAAAGCTCCACGGCGGGCTTCATCCGCTCCAGAAAAGGTTGCGGGTAAACGCCCATGAGAACGATCAACAACAGAATCGGCGCCATCAGGGAAATTTCCCGGCCATTCAAATCTGTGAGTTTTTGATTTTCGGGGTTGGTGAGCGGACCGAAAATCACCCGGCGAAACATCCAGAGCATGTATACCGCTCCCAGAATAACTCCGCTGGCCGCCGCCGCGGTCCAGCCCGGCGTCACGCGGAACGAACCGAGCAAAATCAGAAACTCCCCGACAAAGCCGTTCAACCCGGGAAGCCCGATCGAGGAAAAAGTAACGACGAGCAGGAAAACCGAGAACAACGGCACCTGTTTCCAAAGACCGCCGAAGTCGTCGATCATGCGCGTGTGGCGCCGGTCGTAGATCATGCCGACCAGGAGAAACAGAGCGCCGGTCGATAGGCCGTGGCTGAGCATTTGATAGATGCCGCCCTGGACCCCCTGGACATTGAACGCGAACAAGCCGAGCATGACGAAGCCCAGATGGCTGACCGAGGAGTAAGCGACGAGTTTTTTGATGTCGCTTTGCATCATCGCCACCGCCGCGCCGTAAATAATTCCGATCACCGACAGCGCGACAATGATCGGCGCGGCCGCCAGCGCGGCATCGGGGAAAAGCGGCATGGCGAAGCGGAGAAAACCGTAGGTGCCGAGCTTGAGCAGCACGCCCGCAAGAATCACCGAACCGGCCGTGGGCGCTTCGACGTGGGCATCCGGCAGCCAGGTGTGAAACGGAAACAGCGGCACCTTGATGGCAAAAGACAGGGAGAATGCGAGAAAAAGCCAGGTTTGCTGCTCCAGCGGCAAGCTAAGACCATAGAGTTGGAGCAGGTCGAATGTCAGCGCCTGTTCCACCTGGGCATGGCGGATCGCCAGGTAAATGATCGCCACCAACATCAGCAAGCTGCCGGCCATGGTGTAGATGACGAACTTGAGAGCGGCGTAGATGCGCCTCGCGCCGCCCCACACGCCGATGAGAAAATACATCGGCACCAGCATCACCTCCCAAAAGACGTAGAAAAGAAAAAGGTCCAAAGCGACGAAAGCGCCGAGCATGCCGGTCTCCAAAAGCAGCATGAAGATCAGATACTCTTTGACCTTGTCCTTTATGGACCAGGAGGCCAGGATGGCGATGGGCATGAGCAGGGTGGTAAGCAGAACGAGAAACAAGCTGATGCCGTCGATGCCGACGATATACCAGATGCCAAAGCCGGCCATCCAGGGAACGCGCTCGATAAGCTGCATCTCGCCGCTGCCGCCGTCGAAGAGACTTAAAACCTTCAAGGACCAAAAAAAGGCGATAGCGGTGGCGAGCAGCGCGATGGAGAACAGCGCCTGCGTCCGGCGGCGCGGAATCAGCAGGAGCAAGACCGCCCCGATGACGGGAACCGCCAGCAAGATGCTAAGAGGACCGAAGGCGACTGCGGACATGGTTAAAACTGCCCCAGATAGTAGGCCAACAACGCCACCGTGCCGATGAGAAAACCGGCGACATAGTGTTGCACATTGCCGGTCTGCAGGCCGCGCCAAACGGAACTTAAGCCGCGCGCGGCGGCGGCGACGCCGTTGACCGCGCCGTCGATGACCCAGGGATCGACGCACCGGGCCAAGAACCGCGAGCCGGCCGTGAACGGCCGGACGATGACAAAATCGTAAACCTCGTCAATGTAAAATTTATTGAGCGATAACCGATACAAGAGGCCGCCGCTATCGGTGCCGGCGTCGATGATGACGCCCGGGCGGCCATATTTTTGATAGGCCAGAAGGATGCCGAATGCGACCGTCGCAAGGGTCATCAGCGTGACGATAATTTCCGTGGTGACCGGGCCGTGATGCACATCGCCGGGGCCAAAGACCGGTTGCAGCCAGCGATCCCAGGGACTGCCCCAAAGATACTCCGGCGCGCCCAGCCAACCGGCAAAGATCGAGCCGACGGCGAGAACGATGAGCGGCAGCGTCATCGCCGGCGGCGATTCATGCAGGTGTTCCCCGGCATGGGTATCGCCGCGGAACGCACCGTGAAAAACCATAAATAGCTGGCGAAACATATAGAACGCGGTCAGGCCGGCGGTAACCAGAGCGACGGCCCACAATACTATGGCGCCATGGCTGAAGGCCTGCCACAAGATCAAATCCTTGGAGAAAAATCCCGCCGTCAAGGGCGCACCGGCAATAGCCAAAGTAGCGACGACATAGGTCCAGTAAGTCCGCGGCATATGCGCTTTGAGCCCGCCCATCTTGCGCATGTCCTGCTCGCCGCCGAGCGCATGAATCACGCTGCCGGAGCCAAGAAACAGACAGGCCTTGAAAAACGCGTGGGTAAAGACATGAAATATCGCCGCGCTGAAGGCGCCCAGGCCAACGGCAAGAAACATGTAGCCGAGCTGGCTGACTGTCGAATAGGCGAGAACTTTCTTGATATCGTTCTGCGTCAGCGCGATCAACGCCGCGAAAACCGCCGTTGCCGTGCCGATGGCGGCGATCAGCGCCAGAGTCTCCGGCGCCAGGGTAAACAAAAAATGCAGCCGCGCGGTCATGTAGACGCCCGCCGTGACCATCGTCGCGGCATGGATCAGGGCGCTCACCGGGGTGGGTCCGGCCATGGCATCGGGCAGCCAGACGAACAGCGGCAGCTGCGCCGACTTGCCCACGGCGCCGACAAAAAGCAAAAGCGTGATCAGGCCGATCGCCGCGGGGCTGAGCAGGGCTACATGGTTCTGCAATTGGAGAAAGTCGAGGGTCCAGACACCCTGGCGACCCAGTTCGGCGACGAGAAGAAAAATGCCCAGGATAAATCCGAAGTCGCCGATGCGGTTGACGACGAATGCCTTGTTGCCGGCAATCGCGTTGTTGGGGTCGTGGTACCAGAAACCGATCAGAAGGTAGGAACAAAGGCCGACTCCTTCCCAGCCGACGAAGAGAAGCAGCAAGTTGTCCCCCATCACCAGCACCAGCATGAAGAAGATAAAAAGATTCAAATAAACGAAAAAACGCGTCATGTCGTCGTCATGCGCCATGTAGCCTAGGGAATAGACATGAATCAGAAAACCTATGCCGGTGACGATCAAAAGCATCACCGCCGCGAGCGCATCGACTTGAAACGCAACGTTGATTTGAAGAGCGCCCGACTCGAACCAGGTGTAAACGCTATCGTGGAACACCCCCGCCGACGGCAACTGCCAGAAGATGTATAAGGCGAGGACGAACGAGGCGCCGACCGCAGCTGAAGCCAGCGCGCCGGCGATTTGTTTGCCCAAGGCACGACCGAAAAAAATGTTGATCAAACAGCCCAGCAGGGGAATCAAAGGGATCCAGCGCAGGAGCTCGTCGGCCGCCATATTAGGGTTCAAGGCTACCATCGGAGCAACTGCATCTCCTGCGGGTCGAGGGTCTGCCGATGGCGATACACGGAAATGATGATCGCCAGGCCGATCACCGCCTCGGCGGCCGCTACGGCCATGACGAAGAAAACCACCACCTGCCCGTCCATGGAGCCGAGAAAGCGGGAAAAGGCGATAAAGGTCAGGTTTACGGCGTTGAGCATCAGCTCGATGGACATGAGCACGACGAGCAAATTGCGCCGGATAAGCACGCCGACGACCCCGATGGCGAACACCACCGCGCTCAAGATCAAATAATAACTAAGCGGCACCGTTGACACTTAAGGTTCCCTCTTCGCCAGCACCACTGCGCCGATAATCGCCACCAGCAGCAAAACCGCGGCGATCTCGAAAGGCAAAGCGTAATCGGTAAAAAGACTCCGAGCGAGCATCTCCGGGCTGCCGAATATTTCCGTCGCCGCCAGCGGATCTCGCACCCGCTCGCTCCTTGACAACATCGGCACCAGGGAGACGCCGAACAAGAGCGCCAGGATCGTTCCCAGCGCCCGCCACCCCGGCTGCGACCGCTCCAGGGCGCCCGGATTCAAAAACATGATGACGAACAGAAACAAGACCATGATAGCGCCGGCGTACACCAGCACCTGCAAGACGCCGAGCATGGGCGCCTGCAAAGCGAAGAAAAAAATCGCCACAATCAAGAGTGCCGCCACCAACGCCACCGCCGCGTGCACCACGTTGCGCACAAAAACCACCGCCAGCGAGGACAGTACAAGCAGGGCGGCGAGAACAAAAAAAATGACGGTCGGAAAATCCATAATTTGTCGTTCTATTGCGCCGCGATGATAATAATCCCGGTGACGGCCACGTTTAATACCGCCAGCGGCATGAGCACCTTCCACCCCAAGCGCATCACCTGGTCGTAGCGGAATCTCGGCACGCTCCAGCGCAGGAGAATTTGCAGCCAGCAAAAGAACAAAACTTTCACGGTAAACGCGCCGACCTGCAGGCCGACCACGGCTAAATGGGGCAAGAGCCAGATGCCGCCCCAGGGAAAATGAAAACCGTCGCGCGTCAAATAGGGAACCTGCCAGCCGCCGAAAAAAAGTGTCGTGACCAGCCCGGCGACGGTGACGATCTCGGCAAACTCACCGGCGAAGAACATCAAAAACTTGCCGCCCGAATACTCGGTGTGGTAACCCGCAACCAGCTCCGATTCTCCTTCCGGCAGGTCGAAGGGTATCCGCTTGGTTTCCGCCACCGCGGCCGTGAAAAACATGAGAAAGGCGAGCGGTTGCAGAAAGATGCCCCAGGCGGGCAGCCAGCCGACAACCGGCTGCAGAAACGCCAGCCAGGAGGGCAAGAGGTCGCGGATCAAGAGACCCTGGTTGCGCGCGATCTCTTGCAGCTCCAGGGTGCCGTAAACCATCAGAATACCCATGACCGAGAGCCCCATGGCAATCTCATAGGAAATCATCTGCGCCGAGCCGCGCACGCCGCCGAGCAGGGAAAATTTGTTGTTCGATGCCCAGGCGCCGATGACCACGCCGTAAACGCCGAGCGAACCCATGGCGAATACATAGAGGATGCCGATATTGATATTGGCGACCTGCAGATTGATGACCCGCTCGCCGATCATGAGGGCGTCACCGAAGGGAATGACCGCGAAGGCCACGAGAGCCGGAAAGAGCGCCAGGCAGGGAGCCAACGTGTGCAAAAATTTGTCTCCCGCCGGCGGAATAAAATCCTCTTTGGTGAGAAACTTGAGCGGGTCGGCGATCAGAGTATTCACCAGTCCCAGGCCGGCGAAGCCGAAGATCGAGGCGCGGTTGGCACCAATTCGGTCTTGAATCAGGGCGCTCCCCTTGCGCTCGATCCAGCCGAGGATGCCGGCCAGATTGAGAACCATGAAGAGGACCAGGAAGGCTTTCGCAGCGATAATCGCCAGGTCAACGATCATGATGCTCCGCCACCACCGCTTCCCAGCTCAATTCCCTGACCGCCGACCGAGTCGTAGTCGAGTCCCTTGTAGGACGATATCGCTTCCGCCAAAACCGCGAAGATCTCCGCGGGAGTCGAGCCGCCGTCGGTTTCTCCCGCCGCTTCCAATAAACGAAGGAAGATCTCCGCATCTTGCCGTGCGCCCGGCGGCGGGATGACGGCGGCATTGACTTTTTGCACCCGCCCCTTGCGGTTCGTGTAGGTGCCTTCCTTTTCGCCGAAATGAGTGGACGGCAAAACCACATGGGCCAGTTTGGCGCTCTCGCTCAAGCGCGTGTCCTGGACAACCAAAAATGACAGCTTCTCCAGGGCGGCGCGCATTTTCTCGGGTGCCGCCGCCGCGGCGATCAAGTCTTCGCCGACAATGTAAGCGCCGGAAAAGTCGCCGGAGACAAGCTTTTGCATCAGCGACTCGAAGCCGCCATCGAACGCCACGCCCATGTCCCGCGCGCCGCGGAAGTTCGGCGAGCGGTCCGGGCTCATGAGAATCCTTTGCACTTCGTTCAATTCGCGCTCCTGATAGAACACTTCCATGGCGCAGTGCGGCGAAATTTTCCTGATCAGTCTGGCGAACAGAAAGGCCTCTTCGTTGGTGTTTCTGCCGGAAAGAACGGCGGCCAGCGGCCGGGCCGAAGACAGCCCCTTGTGCACCGCTTCCAGCGCCTTCTCCCACGTCGCCGGCACGAGCCCGCCCTCTTGACGAATCATCGGCGTCGTCAGTCGTTCCCCGCCGGCCAGCGCATGAAAACAATAGCGCCCTTCATCGCAGATCCAGTGGCTGTTGACGGACTCGTTGATGCGCGGCTTAAAGCGCGCAATCCGGTTCTGATAAGCCTCGACGCTGATGTTGCAGCCGGTGCTGCAGCCGGGACAAATCGACGGCGTCTTCTCCAGATACCAGACTCTGACTTTGAAGCGAAAATCCCGGTCGGTAAGCGCGCCCACCGGGCATATATCCACGACATTGGCCGAAAGCGGATTGTCGAGCACCGCGCCGTCGAATAGCGCGATCGTCGAGTGATCGCCGCGGTTAACCACGGTGAGCTCGTCGGTCTTGCTGATCTCCTGGCAGAAACGGACGCAGCGCGTGCATTTGATGCAGCGCTCGCCGTCGAAGATCACGTTGGGGCCGAATATGGTTTTCTTGCGGTCCTTGACCTTGCCCAGGTCGAAACGGCTCTCCTGCCGATTGTGCTCCATGTAATAGTCTTGAAGCCAGCACTCCCCGGCCTGATCGCAGATTGGGCAGTCCACCGGATGATTGATCAGCAAAAATTCCAGCACGGCTTTGCGCACCGCCAAAACTTTTGGGCTCTGCGTCAATACCCCCATGCCCTCGGCCACCGGGGTATTGCAGGCGATCTGCAGCTTGGGCATCTTTTCGATCTCGACCATGCACATGCGGCAGTTGCCGGCGATCGAGAGTTTCGGGTGGTAGCAATAGTGGGGGATCGCCACGCCCGCCGCGGCCGCCGCCTGAATCACGGTCTTGCCTTTGGTCGTGACGACTTCATTGCCGTCGATCGTGATCTTTACCGGGTCCATAGTCTCGTGTAGGGGCAGGCCTGCGTGCCTGCCCGTCGGAAGGGCGACCACATAGGGTCGCCCCTACCGCCTAGTTCCTCACCGTGCATCTCTTTTCTGCGATATGCGCCTCGAACTCGTCGCGATACTTTCTGATAAACGCGCCCGCCGGCATCGCCGCGGCGTCGCCGAACGGGCAGATGGTGTTGCCCATGATGTTGCCGCTGATATTTAAAATCAAATCAAGGTCGCTTTTTTGCCCCTCGCCATGCTCGACGCGATGAAATATCTTCTCCATCCAGTGGCAGCCCTCGCGGCAAGGGCTGCATTGGCCGCAGGACTCGTGGGCATAGAATCGCGCGATGTTCCA
Organism: uncultured Syntrophobacter sp.; assembly: GCA_964539925.1. Taxonomy (GTDB): domain Bacteria; phylum Desulfobacterota; class Binatia; order UBA9968; family UBA9968; genus DP-20. The sequence goes on from CAZILB010000134.1 coordinate 9,083, forward strand.
GGCTGCCCGTACCATGCAGGTGGTCTCGTCCATGACGATGACCCCGCCGGAACCGAGCAGACTGCCCGCCGCCTGCACCGACTCATAGTCCAGGTTGACCTTTTCGATCTCGTCCGGACGGAGCACCGGCATCGAGCCGCCGCCCGGGATCACGCCCTTGAGCTTTTTGCCGTTGGGCACACCGCCGCAGTCTTCTTCGAGAAATTTCTTGAACGGGTAGCCCATCTCCAATTCATAGACGCCGGGCCTGGCGATATGGCCGCTCACGCTGAAAAGCTTTGTGCCCTTGCTTTTTTCCGTACCCATGGCCGCGTAAGCCGCGGCGCCGCGCTCGATGATCCACGGCAAGGCGGCCAGCGTCTCGACATTGTTCACTACCGTCGGGCAACCGAACAATCCGTGGGTTGCGGGAAAGGGCGGCTTGACCTTGGGCCAACCGCGGCCGCCTTCCAGTGAGGAAAGCAACGCGGTCTCCTCGCCGCAAATATAGGCGCCCGCGCCGCGGTGCACGATCACGTCGAGATCGTATCCCGAGCCGAAGATATTCTTGCCGATGAAGCCGGCCTCTATCGCCTCCGCCACCGCCCGCTCCAGGCGCGTCGTACCGAAGGCCAGCTCGCCGCGGATATAGATAAACGCCGTGTGCGAATGGATCGCAAAGGCAGCGATCAGCGTGCCTTCGACAATAGCGTGCGGGTCCTGCTCGATGAGCAGCCGGTCTTTGAAGGTGCCCGGCTCGCTTTCGTCGGCGTTGCACACAAGATACTTCGGCTTCGGGCTGTCTTTGGGCACGAAGCTCCACTTCATGCCCGTGGGAAATCCGGCGCCCCCCCGGCCGCGCAGGCCGGACGCCTTGACCTCGTCGATCAACTGCTCCGGCTTCATGCTTTCGACGACTTTGCGCCACGAGCCGTAGCCGCCGCGCCCCCTGTAAGTCGCCAGCAGGTGCGAGTCGGCAATACCGATATTGCGAAGCAGCACTTTTTCCATGACCGTTAAGGCAACAGGCAACAGGCAATAGGCAATAGGTTCGTCGGCGTACGATATTTCATCGGTGAATTCGTCATGAACTTATGGTCGCGGCGCGATGCCATCATTTTAGACCGGCGAGAATCGCGTCGATTTTTTCTTCGGTCAAATTTTCATAATAATCATCGTTGATTTGCATCATCGGCGCCGTGCCGC
>CAZILB010000135.1:0-10202 GCA_964539925.1 uncultured Syntrophobacter sp.
GCCTTGTTCGTTGCGTGTGCGCGCCTTTTTCAGTAGGCTGCGCAGGAGAATTTGCCTCGAATAGATCAAGGAGGGGAGAAATGAAATTGTTGTTTAAGGCGCTGACCGCGAGCTCGCTGATTTTCTATCTAACCACAGCCGCGGCTGCGCCAGCCGAAGCCGTCGATGCCGGTAAGAGGCTCACGATCCTGACGAGTTCCGCGCCCGGAGGGGGCAACGATATTCGCGCCCGCCTGGTGGCGCGGCATTTTTCGAAATACCTTCCCGGCAGCCCTTCGGTTATCGTCCAGAATATGCCCGGCGGCGGCCATTTGATCATGAACAACTATCTCAATAACATCGCCAGGCCCGACGCTCCGATCCTCGGACAGACGGTGCGAGGCATTTACTGGTTCCAGCTCATGGGAGCGGCGGAGGCGCGCTTCGATCTGACCAAGGTCCACTGGATCGGCAGCACCAGCGGCGAGGACTCCACGCTGGTCGTGCGCGCGAACCTCGGTCACAGGTCGCTGGAGGATGTCCGCAAAAGCGGCCAGCCGCTGGTGCTCGGATGTTCCGGTCCCGCCAGCTCCAATTACATCTACGGCCAACTTCTGGAGGTGGCCCTCAACGTTCCGATCAAGATGCTCTGCGGCTACTCGGGAACCGCCACTATCAAGGCGGCCATAGCCAGGGGCGAGGTGGACGGGCTGGCCGGACGGAGCATCAGCAATCTACTCACCATCGACAAGGACGAGATGGAAAAGAGGCTCTGGAACGTTCTGGTGCAGTACGGCGAGCAACGGCACCCGTTGTTTCCCAACGTACCGACGTCGCTGGAGTTGGCGCGGGGCGAGGAGGCCCGGACGATGGTGCGCGCGGCGACCGCGGACTCGGCCATCGGCTGGCCGTTCTACGTGCGCAGCGACATGCCGGCGAACCGCGTCGCGCTTCTGCGAAAAGCTTTCATGGCCACGATGAAGGATCGCGACTTTCTCCGGGAAGCCGAAAAGCTGGCGGTGCCCATCGAGCCCATATCGGGGGAGGATCTCGACAGGATCGTCCGCGAGGCGCTCAGCGTCCCGCCGGCGATGATGCCGAAGCTCAAGCTGATCTACTACGGCCCCGAAGGGGAGCCAAAGGCGAAAAAATGAACGGCTCCGGTATTTGGATTGAGAATGGAAGAGGAGCACGCCGACGACCTGGTGAGCCTGCTCGAAGAACTCTCGAAGTAAAAGCGCCGCGCGGAGCGGGCGGATACCGCCGCCATGCGCACGCGGTCTCAAGCCGGCGATGCGAGAATAGGGCGTCCATGTTTTTTGACCGAAGGCCTCTTGAGCGCTCGGCATTGGCGCTGCGGTCTCAAGTTCGAAGGCAGCGCCGGTGGCCTACATCGGATCCGCTTCCCGAGGCGCGATCTATTCCAGCAGCAGCTTGAGCAGTTTCATTTGCTGCGGGGAAGTGCTCAGGGCATCCATGGTGTTTCGTATCAGCTCCTCTTGTTTCGCCCCGGGCACGGCGTCGACGTAAAGACCCAGCTTTTCGGCATCGGCGATCAAGGCTCGATCCTTGAACGTCTTGTCGAAGGCATCGCGCAAAACCGCGACCCGCGGCTCGGGAGTCGCCGGCGGGAGTACGAAGGGTCTGCCCCATTCGCTGGCGTCGACCAAAAGTTCCACTAAAGGCCAATATTGGGGATTGGGCTTGTGCCTCTTGGCCACTTCGAATACCGTCGGCACTTCGGGAAAACGCTCGTCTCTTTTTCTGCTGGCGATCATCAACGGATGGCCGATTTCTCGCAAAAGCGCCAGCCCGGCCACGGAGTCGACCGTGGTGCCGATCAGATCGTTTTCTCCCCTCTGCATGGCGATGACCTGCTCCGAAGCGCCGGGATACCCCAGAACCCACTTGCTGAAGGGAAGATTCCATACCAGCTGGTAGGCATAAGGAATCTGGTACCCCGCCGCGCTTTTGGTCGTGCCTCCGGGCACGAATTTAGTTTTTGACCGGATCAGTTCGTCGATGGTGCGAATGCCGGTTTCTTTGCGGATCACCAGCATCGGGATGTCTTTGCCCAGGCTCCCGAGATAGCGAAATCGCCGGAAATCCGCTCTCTCCGCCAATTCCGGCCTGAGCAGCTGCTCGATCGGCGCGGTGCGGTCGAGAAGCGAGACCGACAAACCGTCCGGTTTGGCTCGCTGGTAGATATAACTCGCGGCCACCAGACCGCCGGCTCCCGGCATGTTTACGACGATGACGGAGCGGCTGCCGGGAAGGTATTTGCCCAGGTGTCTGGCCACCACCCGCGACATCAAATCATAGCCGCCCCCGGGGGTGGAGCGGTTATAGACTTTGATCTGCTGATTTGCGTAAAAGGGCTCCTCTTGAGCGGCGGCCGCAGTGTTGATTAGGAGCACGCAACAAAAAACCGGGGATGAGAAAAGCAACTGCTTGAAATATTTCATCGCATTCCTCCCTGCATGCTCGGTTTTGCCGCGTTTCTCCGAGGCGCGGCCTCGGAGCTCGTTCCGACGGCGGAATCGTTCATTCCTTCTTCGATCGCGGCCCGAACGGCTCAGGCTGGAAGGGCGCGTCCCGCTCCCGCAGGAAGGCCTCCAGCCCGCCGTTCTTTTTGGCGTCTTCCAAGCGCTTGTTGAATTCCTCACGCTTGCTCAGGCGGGCCATGGCGGCCAATTCACTATTGATCATCAGCGCCTTGCGAAGCCCCATCATTTCAAGTCCTTGAGTCGAAATATGCAAGTTTATCTTTATGGTCTCCGGCGGTACATGGGCGATGCGATCGACGAACTTGAAGCAGGTTTCCAAGAGCGCGGCTTTTGGCACCACTTGATTGACCAGCCCGATGCGCAGCGCTTCCTGGGCGTCGATGTGGTCGCCGGTGAGCGAATAGCGCAAGGCATTTTTGAAACCGGCGAGCAGCACCCACATGAAATCGGTATCGGCGGAGTGGCGCACTTGCGGCTGTCCGAAGACCGCGTCATCCGCCGCGATCGTCACATGACAGGAAAGCGCCAGCGAGGAGCCGGCGCCGAGGCACCAGCCGCTGACGGCGGCGATAATCGGCTTGGGATATTGCCAGCGATAGAGTCGGCGGCCGAGAATGTCTTTGCGATCGGCATCGCGGAATTTGTTGTACGTGGCGTTGAGCGAAGTGTTGACCGCAATGCCATAGGGCCAGGCGGTTTCCGGTTCTGTGCCGTTGAGATCTTCGCCCACCGAAAAGGCAGCGCCCGAGCCGGTGATCACCACGGCGCGGATCTCCGGGTCGGTTTCCGCCTCCGCCAAGGCCCGATCCAGTTCGCTCATCAGCTCTTCGTTTATGGCGTTCAACGCCTGCGGCCGGTTGAGGGTGATCAGCACGCCCTTGTGTTGTTTCCGGTATAAAATGTTCTTGTAGTCAGCCATCGCATCCTCTTTTTTTATTTTAACTGTTGCCGGTCGCCTCGTGCCTCACGCCCGCTTCTTTGCCCTCGGTCCGAACGGTTCCGGTTGAAACGGGCCGTCGCGCATTTGCAAATATTCTCTAATGCCCTTGTTGGCGCGCGCGTCGTCCAAAGGCCTTCGCAGTTCCTCGCGCAGCATGACATGGGCTGGCGCGGACATTTGATTGTCAAAGGTTAAAGCGTCGCGCAGACCCATCATGTCCAGTCCCATGGTCGCGATTTGCAAATTGATTTTGACCGTCTCCGGCGGCACCTTGGCAATCCGCTCGACGATTTTGAAACACTCGTCGATCAGTTGATCCTGCGGCACGACTTTGATGACCAGACCGATGCGCAGGGCTTCCTGGGCATCGATGTGATCGCCGGTGAGGCCGTAGCGCAGGCCGTTTTTGTAGCCGCCGAGAAGCGTCCACATAAAGCTCGTGTTGGAGCCATGGCGCACTTCGGGTTGCGCAAACACGGCATTTTCCGACGCCAGGGTCATGTGCGTGAAGAGCGACAGCCATGAACCCGCACCCATGGCCCAGCCGTTGATCGCGCCGATGATCGGCTTGCCGAACTCCCACATGCGGCGAAAGTTGCGCGGATCGACGCGCCAGGAGTCGATGATCTCGGCGGCGGTCTGGCCGGTGATGATGCCGTAGGGCCAGTGAATATCGCGCCGCCGCCCCGACGAGGATCCCTGGTCCATGCCGGCGGAAAACGCCCGCCCCGCGCCGGTCAGCACGACCGCGCGCACCTCCCTGTCCTGTTCCGCTTCGTCGAGGGCTTGATGGAGCTCCTTGATCATGCTCCGGCTGATGGCGTTCATCGCCTCGGGCCGGTTGAGCGTGATCAAGGCGCCGCCGCGCATCTTCTCGTAGAGGATTTCTTTGAAATCAGGCATCGAGTCTCCTTCGCATTGTTTGTTCCAGTCGTTTCAATCGTTTCAAATGTTCCAATCGTTCAGGCTATCCGTCTTGTTGCAAAACTATTGCAACCATTGGAACGACTTGCTCAAGCAATCTGAATCAGCGCATCGACGGCGACCACTCCCCGGCCCTCGGGTAAAACGATCAGCGGGTTGATGTCCAAAGCGCCGAGCTGGTCGCCGAGGCTCGCCGCCAATCGCGATACTCCGACAATCGCGTCGCACAACGCGTCAACGTCGGCAGGCGGCTTACCGCGCACGCCGCCGAGAATCGCAACGCCGCGCAGCCGCTCGACCATGTCCCGAGCCTGATCGCGCGAAAGCGGCGGAATGCCGATGGCAATATCCTTCAGCACCTCGACCAGGATACCGCCGAAGCCGCAGAGCACGACCGCGCCGAAGAGCGGATCGCGCTTGACGCCGAGAATCATTTCGACGCCTTCGCCCGCCATCCGCTGGACGATCACGCCGTCGATTTTTGCGCCGGGAGCGCGGCGCGCCGCCTCGCCGAGAATTTGCCCGTGCGCTGCCCGCACGGCTCCGGGGTTGTCAAGTTTGAGGGCGACAGCGCCGACATCGCTTTTGTGCGTGATGTCGGGCGATTCGACTTTCAGCGCAACCGGGAAACCCATGCGTTCGGCGGCGCCGACCGCCTCTTCGGCGTTGCCGGCGAACACTGTTGGGACGACGGGAATGCCGAATTCCTCGAACATAGCAAACGCCGCTTTAGCCGGGACCATGCCGGGGGGCAGCTTCTTTGCCGGCTTTTGCCCGGTTGCCATTGCCGCCGGGGCGCTCCCGTTATTCTGGAATTCGTAGTATTCGGCGAGTTTGCAAAGCGTGGTTGTCGCCGACTCCGCGCCTTCCATGAGCGGCACGCCGGCGGCGCGCAGCGGCAGTAAAATTTCAGGGTCCACCGGGCCGCCGGCGATGGAACTGAAGCAGGCGATGGGTTTTTGGCTCGTCGCCGCGGCGCGTTCGACGGCCGCTGCGAAACGATTGCCGCTCTTGAGTTCCTTCGGTCTGGGATCGTTGGCTTCCAGGTTGATGGTCACGACATCGATGTTGCGGTCGTCAATCAGCGCCTGGAGGAGACGGGGAAAAATCTTTTCGTCGTCGTACATGGCGCCGGTGCCGTCTAAAGGGTTGTTCATGTTGCCAAAGTCGGCGACCGTCTCTCGCAGTTGCGATTTCGTTTCTTCCGTTAGTTCCGGAACTTCCAGGCCGACGCCGGCAGCGGCGTCGGCGACCAGCGTGCATTCGCCCCCCGAACCGCTGAGCACGCCGACACGCCGGCCGCCGCGGTATTGCGCGACGAACTTTTCGCAGGAAAAAACGCTGACGCTGTCCATCAGCTCGTTGAGGCTGCGTACCGCGACAATGCCGAACTGGCGAAAGGCCGCGTCGATCACTTCGGCGGCGCCTGCGAGCGAGCCGGAGTGGGTTGCCGCGGCGCGCTGGGAGACCTCGGATCGGCCGCCCTTTAGGATGATGAGCGGTTTATTGCGCGCGGCGGCCTTGCGCGCGACTTCGAGCAGGTTGTGCGGCTGCTTAAATCCTTCAACAAAGGCGGCGATCACCCGGGTTCTTGCATCTTCGACGAGGTAGTTGAAATATTCCTCCACGGTCGCGCCCGCTTGGTTGCCGCAGGAAACGATATAACTAAAACCGACATGGCGGTTGAGCATCAAAGCGTTGGCGATAGTCGTGCTGAGCCCGCCGCTCTGCGAGACCAACGCCACCGGACCGGGAAGGAAGCCGGGGGGAATGGTCGAAGCAAACAACGTCGCCTTGCCGTGAACGTTTAACACGCCGTAGCAGTTCGGACCGCAGATGAGAAAACCGCGCTCCCGGGACAGGTTTTCCAACCGTTCCTGGCGCTTCTTGCCTTCGGCACCGATCTCGGCAAAGCCCGCCGAGAAGACCACGGCCGCACGCACGCCGGCATCGGCGGCCGAATCCAGCAGATCCGCCACATGGCGGCTGGGCACAGCCAGCACGACGCAGTCGACGGGTTCGGGAATGGCTCCAATGTCGCCATAGCAGGGGCAGTCCATTACCTCGTCGTATTTCGGATTAACCGCAATAATTTTCCCTTGATAGCCGAAATTCCTCAAGTTACGGATCACACGGTTGCCGCGCGGCTCGCGAGCGAGCGCAGACGCGCCGCGCTGGGACGCGCCGACGACGGCGACCGAGCGCGGGTTCATCAGCGGCGTCAGGTCGCGCCAAGGAACAGGGCTTTGGGGGGTAGGAGAACTAGTCATCGTCCGGCCGATAATCGGAGCGCTGAAGTAATCGAGTGGTGGAAGGCCGGGCAAAGGACCAGGTTTCCAACAAAACGGGTGTTTCTTAACTGCTGCCTCACGCCTGTTGCCTCATGCCTTCTTTTTCGCCCTCGGTCCAAAGGGTTCCGGTTGAAATGGACCGTCGCGCATCTGCAAGTAGGCTTTGGTTCCCTGCGCGGCGCGGATCTCATCGAGGGGACGCCGGAATTCCTCGTTCAACATCATATGCGCCGGAATGGACAGAGTTTCGTCCATGCGCAGTGCGTCGCGCAGGCCCATCATCTGCAAGCCCATGGTGGAAATCTGCAGATTGATCTTGACCGTCTCCGGCGGCACGTGGGCAATGCGTTCGACGATTTTGAAACACTCTTCGAGGAGTTGATCGGCTTGAACGACTTTGTTCACCAGGCCGATGCGCAGCGCCTCTTGGGCATCGACATGATCACCGACCAGGCCGTAGCGCAGCGCGTTTTTGAATCCGGCGAGCAGTGTCCACATGAATGTGGTGTTGGAGCCGTGGCGCACTTCGGGCTGGGCGAAGACGGCGTCTTCGGCGGCGATGGTCATGTGAGCGTAAAGCGCCATCCAACAGCCGCCGCCCATCGCCCAGCCGCGCACCGCGGCGATGACCGGCTTGGTCATTTCGAAAATGCGCATCAGCTTCACGTCGTCCGCGCTCCAATAGTTCATCAGATCCGCCGCGCTCATGCCGGTCTGAATGCCGTAGGGCCATTGAATATCGCGCCGCCGGCCGCTCCCCGGGGCCTGGTCGAACCCCGAGCTGAATGCGCGACCGGCGCCGGTGAGCACAACGGCGCGAACCTCGGGATCGGCTTCCGCTGCGTCCAACGCATGGTGCAGCTCTTTCAACATCGGCCGGGTGATGGCGTTGAGCGCTTCGGGACGGTTTAGAGTGATCAGCACGCCGCCGCGTTGCTTCTCGTAAAGAATCTCTTTGTAGTCGGTCATGGAAGCTCCCTGTGGGGCAATGGAGTAGTTGTGCTCACCGGTATTCCTTGTCGTAAAGCGCTTTGATGAAACCGCTGGTTTCGACCTCGCGCACCAGGCTTTCGTCGAGAAACTTCCGGGGATCGGCGCCCCTGGCCTTGGGTTCTTCCGCGGCGATGAACTCGAGGGTGGTTTCGACGGATTTGGGCGTCGCGTAGGGAACCCGGTTGTAGAATTTCTCCGCCAGCAGATCATAGGACATCTCAAGGTACTTCACGTCCCGTTCCTGGGCGGACTGGATGCGCAGCTTTTGCTGCATCACGGCGATGCTCTCGGTTTTGTGTTTGCGAAAGTAAGCCAGCCCTTCGCAAATGGCTTTGATCACGCGCAGCGCCTGGTCGCGGTTGCGCTTGATATAACTGCGCGTGGTGTCCACCGAGTTCTGCAGATAATAAATTTCCATGTCTACGGGATCGGCCAGGATGCGGTAACCTCGCTCCTCGGCGAGGAAGAACGTCGGTATCGTGAACACAGCACCGTCGACGCCGCCTTTTTCCAGGCTTGCGAACATGGCCGGCGATGAACCGAGCTGAAGCATCTTGATATCATCGGTGCGCATGCCCCATTTGCGCAAAAACAGCTGCAGCACCCAGTGGGAGGCGGAACCGAAGCGGGTGACCGCGATGGTTTTGCCTTTGAGATCCGCCGGCGTTCTGATCTCGGGCCGAACCATCATTCTTTGCAAACCGGTCTTCATCGGCGAGGCCACGAGCACGCTGTCGGCCCCTCGGAGAGCGGCGCGCACGACCGCGTCGCCGCCGCCGACCGAAAACTGGATCTCGCCGGCTATCAACGAGCTGACCACGCGCGCGGCACCGCCGCCGATGATGATCACCTCGGCTTCGAGGCCGTGTTTTTTGAACAGCCCCTTTTCTTCGGCCACCCAGAGCGAACCGGAAGTGGCGCTGATGGAACTCACGCCGATCCTGACTTTATCTTGCCCTCGAGCCGCGCCGGGGAAGAACAGGAGAGTTGCGAGCAGATAAGCAGAACCGCTCAGAAGATATCGCATGAAGTCCTCCCGAAAATTCGACCGCGTGAACTATCCATCGAACGTTATGCGAAAGCGGGGGCGAGCGTCAAGGAGCCGCGCTTGCGGACCTTTGCAAAAGCGCTGTCGGAATTCACGCCCCAGCCGAGTTGGCGCACGAGAGGGCAGCTACAGGTGCACAAATACTCGAATCCAATTTTTTGGCCGTGCCGTGTGCCCCTGGCCGGTAAGGTCCTCGGCAAGAAATACGTCGCCCGGTCCGAACGTTCTGACGGTGCCGTCGCCGATGCCGATCTCAACCGAGCCGGCCAGAGTGATGCACCACTGGCGGCGCGGTGCGGTGTGCCAGCCAAGAATGTCGCGGTTGTCGTCGTTCTTGAATACGACGGCTTTGGCGGCGATGGTGTTGAGAAAGTAAGGCGCCTGCCGGGTTTGGTCCAAATCTTCAAAATGCGACCTGCCGTCGTCGCCGGTGTACAATCTGCAAAACTGCACGGGTCCTCCACAAAGCGGGTTTGTCACCGCCTTAACAGCAATCGAAAGCGGATTGCAAGTCCGCTTCAAGCTTTTTTGGCGTCGTTTGTGTGTTTTGCGGGGGAGTGATAAAAGACGGCAGGGAGAGTTAAGAGATGTCCGATGGGGATAAACGTTTGTTCGTCGGGGTCAAGATCTCGACACAGCTGCAGAGCGGCCTCGATCATCCGGCGCCCGGCACGGAGCGCTATTTCAAGGACAGCGACGGCGAGTATCTGCAAATCGTCTTACAGGGCGATGAAAAATACCTTGGCCGGTATCTCGACAACGGGTTTCCGCTGGCGGATTTGGACAATGTCAACCGCAACGTCCGCAGCATTATCCGGCTGATCGTCGGCGATCATCGCCTCGATGAAAATGCCGTGCGTGTCTATATCGTGTAGGATTGAAGAAGGATTTTGGGGAGTTTCGTCAAGCCAGTTGGAAAAATCAGGTCGCGGCCTATTTTGAGACGTGCCGCACCAACGTACGAGAGGTTTCCAAGACGGACGAGGTGATGGTTATTCCGCAGCGCCTCCGCGCCCCGAGCGGCCCTGAGGTTTTTTGTTCTCCCGGAGGGCGACATGTCTACCTTGATTGAAACGCCGAAGCTTCCAATCGGCACGTTGATTCGGCACAAGTCTACCGGCTACGAAGGCCGTATCGACGGCATCACTGAAATCAAATTCTGTTTCACGAAAGACGGCGCGCCGGCGACGAGCACGGCGAAGGACACCTTTCAGTATCGTGTGGAAGTGGCGGGGGAGTCGCTGCGGCGCATTGCTCCGGCCGAGGATTTGGAAATATTGGAAGGTGCCGTCACTATTGTGTGCACATCGTGCGCCCAACCCTTCCAAAGTAAGCCCGGCATAGCCGGCAAAGCCGGAGGGCGCTGCGGTTGTGGTGCCTGGATTTGCCCGGTCTGCCTTTCTTGCCAGGCAGGGGATCGGGCGTGTTCGAAGCAAACCGCGCGCAAAGCGAGAAAATTAGCCGCTCAGAAAAAAGCCGCACGCCGCTAACGCGAGCCGCCTGGAGTGAACGTCGTGGGC
>CAZILB010000136.1:0-10145 GCA_964539925.1 uncultured Syntrophobacter sp.
CCGGGACCGGCCAGTGGCATCAGAAGTTCACGCTCTTTATGCCCGGCGATCCGGTAACCGAGCAGCCGTTCGATCGTACCGGGGCCAAGCTCGATCTTTCCGATCCCCAGGTTCGGATCGATCTCTGGATAACGCTGAAGGATCATCGCTTCAGCGATTGAAAACGATCAGGAGCAAGTCTTTCCAATGACGGTTTGAACCGAGCGAAGCGGTTGAACGGCTTGAACGCTTTCAACGACCACCAGTGGAGTAATGGTCAATAAGTTCGACGCGATCGTATGCGGTCTGGGCGCCATGGGAAGCGCCGCGGTTTACCAGCTGGCAAAACGGCGCAACAAGGTGCTTGGGCTCGACCAGTTTTCCCCGCCCCATGTTAACGGCTCCTCTCACGGCGAGAGTCGAATCATCCGCCAGGCGATTGGCGAAGGCGAGGAATATGCGCCCCTGGTCCTGCGCTCCTATGAATTATGGCGCGAGATCGAATACGAAACCGGCAAAAAGCTTCTGACTATCACGGGCGGCCTGACGCTGCAGAGTCAGAAGAACGAGGCCGTCATGCACGGCCGGCGTGGTTTTTTGGAACAAGCGATCCGCTGCGCCGAGAAGTTCGATATCCGTCATGACATCCTCGAAACCGCAGACATAAGAAGACGCTATCCGCAGTTCGCCGTAACCGACGAGCGCGCTTACTTCGAGTATGAAACGGGATTTCTAAGACCGGAGCTTTGTATTGAGACGCAGCTGCATCTGGCACGCAGGCACGGCGCAGTTATTCAGACTGACGAGACCGTCCTTTCAGTCGAAAGCCTCGCGGATTCCGCAGCGACGGTCAAGACCCATCGCGGCGCGTACTCCGCCGGGAAGGTCATAGTCACCGCCGGACCCTGGATCGACCGATTCTTACCGCCGGCATACGCGCATTTGTTCAAGGTGACCCGCCAGGTCATGTACTGGTTCGATATCAGAGGAGATTGCCGCTCAACGTTTGCACCGCCCGGCTTTCCGATTTTCATTTGGATCTTTGCCAAGGGCGGCGAGTTTGGTTTTTATGGGTTTCCGACGCTCGACGGCAAAACGATCAAAATCGCCACCGAGCAATTCACCGCGATCACCGATCCAGACCATGCGCGGCGGTCCGTCGGCATGGAAGAAGTGCAATCGATGTACAGAAATTATGTCCAAGGCCGCCTGCCGGGAATTTCCGCTCGTTGCGCAGCGGCCGCAAGCTGCCTCTATACGACGACGCCCGATTCGAATTTCGTCATCGACGTTCACCCGGATAACGATCGCATCATCATTGCGTCGCCCTGTTCAGGCCATGGATTCAAGCACTCCGCCGCGATCGGCGAGGCGCTCGCGGAGCAAGTCATCTACGGCAAGAGTAAAATAGATCTCAGCAGTTTCAGCCTGAAGAGATTTAGCAATCTGATTCCATAAGCTCGGTCGTCGAGTCATCGAAGCGAAGACGGGCAAATTGCGCGCTTGAAGGTTAACAAAGGCGATCCGGTCATTCGCGATCGGGATCCGGCATAACAATCTTGGAGCCGACAAACTCAAAGATAAAGATTTGACCTTCAACCCTACAACACCTTTGCATCTAGCCGGATCGCAATGAGCTTTCTCGGCTCGTCGCCCACGGTTGCGCGACCGACTCGCCGCATGGACGAAAGCTGCCGGTCGGACAGCTCGGGAATATCAGAAAAATCCTTCTTTGATTTGAGATGCTTTTCTTTCGTTCCGGCTTGCGCGCCGCGCGCTGATGATCCGCGTGGTCGCTTCATTACTCCTTTTCCTTATCGTGTACGTAAGGAACGCTGCAACCGTAGCGACTGTCACTCTCTGCTCGACTGTTTAAAACATATCATATATGATAATTAAGTGCAGCATGAAATTGGCCATTCGGGAATATATTACGCAGCAGGGGAGAAATCCCTTCCGCGAGTGGTTGAAGAGTCTCGACCTGGGTGTCCAAGCGCGTATTCAGGCAAGAGTGTTGCGATTTGAAATCGGCAATTTAGGCGATCACAAAAATGTGGGTGGTGGTGTCTGGGAGGCACGTTTCGATTTTGGACCGGGGTACCGGTTATACTTTGGAAAAGATGGGGTCGCAGTGATTTTACTTCTTGCGGGCGGCGACAAGTCGTCGCAGTCCAAGGATATCGCTGCGGCGAAACGTTACTGGGAAAACTTTAGGGAGGCGAAACGTGGCAAGGCGCAGTAAGGATTGGAATGTCGGTTTGGCGCAAGATCTGCGCGATCCAGAGTTTGCTCGTGAATTTCTCCTGGCGGCAATTGAGGAAGACGTATCAATTCAGATTGCCCTCGGAAAAGTTATCCGAACCATTGGGATAAAAGAGTTTTCAGCGAGAATAAAGATCGCAAGCCCAAACGTCGTACGCGCGATTAATCCGCGCCATAATCCGACCCAGGAAACACTCAATCGTCTCCTAAAGCCCTTCAGGCTTAAACTAAGCCTCGCGCCGATCGAGCGACCGAAGTCTCGTCACGCGGCGTGACCGGGCTGTTGTGCGGAAATAATTACTGCCGCCAGCAGGCTTTGCCGATTCTTTTTGTCCATTTTGAAACATTGTCCACGATACGTGGAGATGTCAAATCTGTGCAAGAATTTGCTAATCCACGATTCCCAGCGTGCCGCCGCCGCTCGAAGAAGGATCGCGTTGAAGCTGAACGGCTCGATGAGCCGGGCTGCGAGTTGCTTCCGGCGGAAATCGGACGTTAGTATGGTGTCCATTCGAGCTGCGGGAGATTTAACCGAACCGCGGCGGCGTACCGTTTATGGCGTTAACCGAAGAACAGGCGGCCAAGATCGTTTTGATACGTTCCATCGAGGAATGCGACAAGAGCGTGTTTTCGGACCGGCTCCTGGCCGACGCACTGGCGGCGGCGCGCAACGAAACGCCGGGGCTCGATTGGATCGAGAAGCGCGCCGCGTTCCTGTTCGAGCGGCTGTCGGCGTGGCACCAGTCGATGATCCAGTTGGCGAAAGTTCCGGCCAATTGGACGGTTCCGGTCTGTGCGCTGGCGCTGATCGTGGGGCTCGCGACCAATCTGCTAGGGCCGTCGGACAAAATCCATATCATTCGCAATCCGGCAGTCATTTTGGTCGGCTGGAACCTCCTGGTCTATCTTGGCCTGGCGCTCTTGGTTCTTGTGAGAAAGCGAACCCGGCTGCCGTTGGTTTTCAAGCGAAGCGGCGCGCCTTTCGCGCGGCAGGATCGCTCCGGTGAAACGGACCCTTCCGGCCTTCGCGAGCCGATCAAAGTTCCCTGGCCGGCGCGCTATGCGTTGCCGCGCCTCTGGCAGTTCCTGCACAAGGTGATGTTCGGCTTTCAGCAGACCCGAAATCTCGCCCACCTGACGAGCCGATTCACGACCCATTGGTATGCCGTTGCCGGGCCGCTCGTCCACACCCGCTGGCGCTACCTGCTGCACCTGGGGGCGCTGTCGATCGCCGCCGGTGCGCTCATCGGCATGTACTTCCACGGCTTGTTTCAGGGTTATGCGTTTGTCTGGGCGAGCGTCTTTGTCACGGACGAAAAAACCGTGTCCCGCTTTGTCGACATCGTATTCGGTCCGAGTTTGTTGGTTTCGAGACTTTTAAATCTCGGCCTTGAAACGCAAATCGACGTCGCCCGGCTGATGAGCCCGCAGGGGGATCCGTCGGCTGCGTGGATTCACCTGCTGGCGTTGACCGTCGTCTTGATCGTGATTATTCCGCGCGGCCTTTTGGCCCTGTCGCAATTCAAGTCGATCAAGAACCTGGTCCGTGGCTTTCCGCTGGCGCTCGACCGCTACTACGGCGAAGTGATCGAGGAGCCGATCCGATCGATCCTGGAACAGGAAGTCAATACGGCGATCGGCGAGTTTTCCAAAAGCGTCGCCGCTTACGTCGGCGAGACCTTGTACGCCGAAAGGATCGTTCCCAAGCTGCGGGAGTTTCGCGACAGCGGCGGCCGGGTCGCCGATCTCAAGTCCGAGCTGACCCGGCTGACCGAGGCCTTTTCACCTCAAGTCAATGCTTACATCACCGAGCGGGCGATTCCCGAGTTCCAACGTTTTTTGTCGCAGCGGGTCGGCGAAGTCGTCAAGAGCATCGGCACCGACTTCATCAACACGCGCGATCCCGAAGCGATGCTGCACGATCTAAAAATTTCCGCGCCCGAAGGCGCCGAGCTCGGCATGTCCGATCAATTCAGCCGGGCGATCAGCGTGTCGGTCGGCGCGGCCATTTCGCTCACGTTTGCCACGGTCGGCGGGGGTATCGGCCAGGACCTGGGCATCGCCGTCATCGCCGCCGTGTTGGGCACCACCGGCCCGGTCGGGTTTGTCATCGGCTTGATCCTCGGCGCGGTGGTGGCCGCCGGAGCGTGGTGGTTCGGCAAGGAAAAAATCACCGAAGCGGTCGACAATGTCCGCCTTCCGGCGACGGTCGTGCGTACGGCGCTGTGGGAGTCGAGGTTCAACCGGCTCATCGGCGACGGACGGGTAAAATGCGAGGAATCGGTCCGAGCCAAAACCGCAGAGCGCTTGAACCCCATGCGCCTCAAAATCACCAACGAGATCATGTTCAGAATCCGTTCCTTATGGGGCGCGTGAGAGCTCCGCGTCGGGGGTGAAATTTGGCGACAGTCTGGGGGTCTGCAGCGGAAGCGCAAAACGGCGAGGGTGCAACGATCGGAGCAACGCGGATTGTCAACGTAGGTAACTTTGGTCTTGGCGAATGCAATTAATCGGAGGTTTTTTCCCAAGGGTCTAACAGGGTTCGGCTCCGTGGTTCGCTCATGACCGCCTGTTGATCGATACCAAGCTATTGATCTCCTTAGCGATTCTCAATTACGGTATTTTTCTCGCTCAATGTCTCGAGAAATTTGCCCGCCTTCACGCTGATGGCACGGTTCCTGCATTTTACAAAAGGCAAATGCTGGCGAAGGGTGAAATCCAATGACTCACGGCTATTATTATGGTGGTTATCTGGTTAGAGCGCTTAACGAGTTCGCCTCGTTGACCGCTCGGTGCGGTGCGATAAGTGCCTCCCAAACGGTTTCAACTCCAGCGAATGCTTCGGGACAAGCTCAGGAGCATCAACGGCACCAGAAAAATTCTAATGACACTGTGAGGAGACGAAAACATAACCGGGCGAGATATTGAGCCGCAAGCTAAGCCGTCTATCCGACCGGCTGATTGATGAACGGGCTTGGATAACCGAGGCGTCATTTCAACCCAAACTATTTTTTCGCTGGGACCCCGCCGGGAACTTGAAACTTCCGCCGGTACGCACCGGCCGTGATGCCGGTCGTCCGTTTGAAGAGCCGGCGAAAAAACGCCGAGTCCTCGTAACCGACCTTCCAACCGATCTCATCGACTGGCGCCGTGGTCCGCCGTTCAATTTGAGTCTCGAAGCCAGGCCATGAGACTGTCCCTGTGTTGGCGGCAGGTATCGCGCCCCTCGGCGTCCAAAAGACCCGCAGTGCCGGTCTGAGGGGAAATAAATCGTGGATAGGTTGCTCCTGGCGGAGCGGATGAGGAACGCAAAAAACCTATGCTCGAAACCCCCGCTCACAGGCGTAGAGCCGCGGTAAGCTCGGTAAAGATGTCAATGGTGCTGTCGGCGCCGAGCTCGGAAACCGGGAGATCGCTGTAGCCGTAGCTCACCGCGATCGCGGTGACGCCGGCGGCCCGTGCGCACTGCATATCCGCCAGGGTATCTCCCACCATGGCGGCGCGGCTTGACTGTCCTTTCAGCGCTTCGATCGCTGCGAGCAGCGGCGCCGGATGGGGTTTGCCCGGGGCCACGGCTTCACGACCGATGATGACCTCGAAATGCTTGAGTATTCCCAGTCCGGACAGGATGCGCCGGGTTGCCTCGGCGCGTTTATTGGTGCAGATGCCCAATCTCGCTCCCGCCCCGCGAAGGGAATCCAGAGTCTCCGCCACACCGGCATACAGGCAGGTTTGCTCGAGCAGATGGGCGTCATAGTATGCGGCAGACGCCGACTTGATGCCGACAAGCTCGGCGTCTTCAAGCCTGAAACCGCGGTCCGCGAGCACCTTCTCGACGCTGCGCTCGAGTCCGAGACCGATGAGCCGCCGCGCGGCCGCGAACTCCACCGGACCGCAACCGGCAAGCGCCAGCCCATGGTTGAGCGCAGCGTGGATATCCGCAGCGCTGTCGACCAGCGTGCCGTCGACGTCGAAGATGACGGTCTCCGCGCGCAGCGGCACCAATGCCTCCGAGCCCATGGGCCTCATATGATCGCATGCCGGACCTTCGCCGACACCCACTCGGACACGATCACAGTCGCAAAAATTACGATGAAGATCACGGTCACCTCGTTCCATGCCAGGCGCGACACCGAGGCATTGAGCTGCAGCCCGATGCCCCCCGCGCCGACCAGCCCGAGCACGGTGGACTCGCGAATGTTGATGTCCCAGCGATAGACGGAAATACCGGCAAACGCCGGCATGATCTGCGGCAGCACGCCGTAGGTGAGCTGCTGCGGGCGGGACGCTCCGGTGGCGGCGATCGCTTCCACCTGCACGCGATCGGTCTCCTCGATCGCCTCGTAGAGAAGTTTGCCGATGAAACCGATCGAGCGCAACGCGATGGCGATGATGCCGGCGAGCACGCCGGGACCGACCACGGTGACGAGCAATAGCGCCCAGATGAGCGAATTGATCGAGCGCGACGAGACGATCACGAGCAGCGCCGCCGAACGCATGAAGACAAGACTCGGCGTGGTATTGCGCGCGGCGAGAAAAGCGATCGGAAAGGCGATCGCGATGCCGAGCAGCGTGCCCAGGGTCGCGATGTTGAGGGTGTCCCAGATCGGCCGCCACAGGCTGTCCATGTAGGACCATCGCGGCGGCACCATCCGTACCATCAAGTCCCAGGCCTGGGCGGGCGCATCCCACGCGAACTCCCAGATCGTGTGCTCGGAGACCAGACGCCATGCCTGCACGAAGAGGAGCGTTCCCAGGAGCCAGCCGAGCCAGATCGAAAACTGGCTCCGCCGGGCGCGGCGCCGCCAGACCTTGATCCCGCTTCGCTCTGTGACCGGCATTACTGAAACCGCCTGCGGATATGGCCGGAGGAATACTCCGCCATCATGACGATGACGATGATGACGAGCAGGATCGCGGCCGCCGTGTCGAATTCGTAACGGTCGAAGGCGGTATTGAGCGTGGCGCCGATGCCGCCCGCACCGACGATGCCGATCACCGAAGACTCGCGAAAATTGATGTCCAGCCGGTAAGCGGCGAGACCGATAAAGCGCGGCATGACCTGCGGCTGCACACCGTAAGTGATCAGCTGTCCCCAGGAGCCGCCGGTGGCGCGAATCGCTTCCATGGCGGCAGGATCGGCGCTTTCGATGTCTTCCGCCAAGAGCTTCGCGTTGAAGCCGATGGTGCCCACCGCCAGCGTCACCATGCCGGCGAGCGGCCCGAAGCCGAACATCTTGACGAACAGGATCGCGATGATCACCTCTTGAAAGGTGCGCGAAAGGGCGATCAGGCCGCGGCAAAAAAAATAAACCGGCAGCGGCGCAAGATTGCGCGCCGCGCCGAGACCGATGGGAACGGCAAGCGCCACGCCGATTGCCGTCGCCGTCACGGTCATGGCGAGGCTCTCCAGAATGCCTTCGGAGATTTCGCCCCAGCGGCCGGCGAAATTGGGGCGGGCAAAGGCCGAAACGAAGCGCCAGCCGCGCTCCAAACCCTCGGCGACGCGGACCCAGTTCACCTCCAGCGAACCGATGGCGAGTGTGAGATACACGAGCGCGCCGAGCCAGAGGCCGCGGCGCAGCCACGGGTTGGCGATGAGCGGCGGCGGACGCCAGGTGTAAACAGCGGCGGCGGTGCTCATGCGACCACCCGGCCGCTTCCCGATGCCGCGCTTGCTTCGGTTGCGCCACCGGCTTCTTCGTCATCGCCGCGGCGGATGGTAGCCTGCCAGTCCTCTTCACCGTAAATCAACGTCAGCGCCTCCGGCGTGAGTTCGCCCGGGCTGCCGTCGAAAACGATCTCGCCCTTGCACAGGCCGACGATCCGGCTGACGAACATGCCGGCGAGCGCGACGTCGTGGATGTTGATGATCGCGGCGAGATCACGCTCCGCGCAGAGCTCGCAAATGAGCCGCATGATCTGGCGCGAGGTCTTGGGATCGAGCGCGGCGGTCGGCTCATCCACGAGCAGAATGGCCGGATCTTGCATGAGCGCGCGGGCGATGCCCACGCGCTGGCGCTGGCCGCCCGAGAGCGCATCGGCGCGCTTGTCGACAAATTCCTCGATTCCCACCCGGGAGAGAAAGCGAAACGCCTGGTCGATGTCGCTTTGCGGATAACGCCGCGCGAGACTCGTCCAGAAACCGACGTAACCGAGCCGTCCGGAAAGCACGTTTTCCATCACGGTGAGCCGTTCGACGAGCGCGAACTCCTGAAAGATCATCCCCATCCGCCGGCGCGCGCGCCGCAGCGCCGCACCGGAGAGCATAGTAATATCTTCGCCATCGAGAAAAACCCGGCCTGAGGTGGGTTCGACCAGGCGGTTGACGCAGCGGATGAGCGTCGATTTGCCGGCGCCGGAGGGACCGATCAGCGCCATCACCTGGCCGCGCGGCACCTCGAGGTTGACGCCGCTCAGCGCGAGATCGCCTCCGGGATAGCGCTTGGTGAGCCCGCTCAGGCGAAGCATCGCGCCCGAACGCCCGCTCATCGGCACTTGTAGCTTACGCCTGAAGCCTGATCGATCTTGCGCACGACTTCCCAGTGCTCTTTGTAGTTGATCGGACCGAAGGTCTCGCGCGGCGGTTCGCCCTTGCCGAACTCCTTTTTCAGTTCGGTGCCTTCCCAGTCGAAGGCGAAGAATGCTTCGCGCACCTTCTTGGCGAGTTCCGGATGCAGATTGTAGACATGGCCGTAGCCGGTCGTCGGAAAGGTTTGCGACTTGTAAATCGTGCGGATCCGCGAGCCGTCGACCACCTTGCGCTGGATCATCCGTCTCATCACCGAGTTGGCCACCGCCGCCGCATCGTAGTCCTTGTTGACGACGCCGATCACCGAGTTGTCGTGCTTGCCGGAAAAAGCCGTCTTGAAATCCTTGTCCGCAACCAGTTTGAATTCCGCGCGCAGCAGCGTCGATGGCGCCTTGAACCCCGAGCTCGAGTTCGGATCGGTGAACGCCAAGGTGCGGCCGCGGATATCTTCGACCTTTCTGATCGGGCTGTCCACATGGGTGATGATCTCCATCTCATAACCGAACTCCCCCTTGTGCGAGGTCATCGTCGCAAACGGAACGAAACCGGCGCAGTTGACCGCGATGGGGTTGCTGCCGCTCGCCACCCCGGCAATGTGCAAACGCCCGGCGCGCATCGCCTCGACCTGCGCCGCATTGGACTGCACGGCAAAGAACTGAGCCTTCTTGCCGGTGGCCTTTTCCAGGTGGCGCAGGAAGGCATCCCATACTTTGCGATAAACCTCAGGGTCCTCCACCGGCGTATAAGAAAAAACCAAGGCGGCGGGATTGAGCCACTGCTTGGAATCGGTCGGGGCATCCGCGACCAAATCCCCGTCGCGGTCGCAATAGCGGGCGTCCAACGTGCCGCGCGGGCAGTCTTGAGCGCTCACTTGCAAAGCGAAAACGACAGCGACGACCGCCGTACCAACGCTTCCAACGACGAGCCTTAACAGACGCATGACCGGACCCTCCTGCTGGTTTGCTGCGCTACCCCATTTTTGGGCGGACAGTATCCGATGAGGTTGTGTTGTGTCAACTTGCCGACAACGTGAGCCACAAAGCTGTCCCCGGTAATAACCGGGGGTCCCGACGGGGTGTCTGCGAAAGTGATCGACCTGGCGCGACCTTCCGGCGATTTCTCGGCGTTGGCTTTTTTCCGGCTCTTTCTTCTGGTTACAATCGTTTCGTGAAGCCGGATTTCTCTGGCGCCGGGGCCCCGCTTTCCTTCTTCGATCTATCCGTTTCTTCGCCGCGGTCGGCGTCAACCGAATCGGCAGTTGATCAACCCCGCTTCAATGTTTATGCTTTCGGAAAACTGCCCGGCGATTCGAATAGCGACCTTCGGAATCGCACTGCGCGAAAAGATTCATCACTGCGAATTAAATGACGGC
>CAZILB010000137.1:0-1321 GCA_964539925.1 uncultured Syntrophobacter sp.
AATCACCGCCCCCTACAGCAAATTCGCCCTTGTGGTCTACCGCTATGCCGCCCTGGTGCGCTAGGCTATCGAGCAGGGGGGGGACGCACACGCGTCTTGAAGGCCGGCCGGTTTTCCTACCAACTGCCGATTGACAAGCAGGTCCGGCCGGTGGATATTTCGTCCGGCGAAAACCTTTGTTCAGGGCGTTGTCGCCGGCATGCGTCGCCGGTGGCCACGCTTTCCATGTTATGACCCACATATGACGCCGGGAGGTTGCCATGCGACGACTCAACATGATCCCTGTGGTGCTGGTGGCTGCCCTTGGGCTCCTGAGCGCGTGCGCGGTTCCGGTGTCCGAGCAGTCGGTCACGGTGTACGACGGCGCGCGGTTGATCGTCGGCGACGGGAGCGTGATCGACAACGGGACCCTGGTGGTCGACGGGGAAAAGATCGCACAGGTCGGCCGGAGGGGCGACGTTCGCGTGCCCGCCGGCGCCCGGCGCGTCGATCTCGCGGGCAAGACGGTCATGCCGATGATCATCGATACTCACGTTCATCTCAGCCAGAATCGCGACATGCTCGTCAGGGACTTGAAGATGCGCGCCTACTACGGCGTGAGCGCCGCGCTCAGCCTCGGCACGGATAACTACGACGTGCTCGATCTGCGCGATCAGAGAATCCCCGGCGCGGCGCGGTTTTTGAGCGCGGGCCGAGGCATCACCATGCAGGAGCCGGGGCGCACGACGATTCCGCACTGGATATACAGCCCGGAGGAAGGCCGCAAGGCGGTGCTGGAACTGGCGAAGCAGAAGGTCGACATCGTCAAGATCTGGGTCGATTCGAGAGGCGGCAAGTACGAGAAGATGACACCGAAGATTTACGCGGCGGTCATCGACGAGGCGCACAAGCATGGTCTCCGGGTGACCGCGCATATCTTCGACCTCGAGGACGCGAAGGGACTGCTCAGCGCCGGGATCGACGCCTTTGCGCACGGCATTCGCGACAAGGACATCGACGGCGAACTCGTGGCCATGTTCAAGAAGCGAAAGAACTTCGTGCTTACACCGAACCTGCCGGATCGCGGTGTGAAAGTGGACCTGAGCTGGCTAAAGGAGGGGCTGCCGCCTGAAATGCTCGTGAAACTCGAAAAGGCCAATACCGACCGGCCAAAGGCACAGGCTTTTTACGCGATTCAGGCGCGCAATCTGGCGAAGCTGAACGCGGCGGGTGTGCGCATCACGCTCGGCACCGACGGCAATCGGGCCTGGGGACCCCACGAAGAGATGCTCGACATGGTGGTCGCCGGCATGACGCCGATGCAGGTCATCGTCGCGGCGAC
>CAZILB010000137.1:1421-3403 GCA_964539925.1 uncultured Syntrophobacter sp.
CCCCAAACCATCAAATAGACCGACGGAACTCTCGGTGTCGAGTCGTAGGAACATGACTCCATTCAATTTCATTGATTCCAGTGAGATTTAGGCTACTCTCAAGAGAATCGGACTATTGAGGTGGCAGCCGCATGAATTTGAAATCTATATTGATTGTCGCGTTTTGGATGGTCGTTTGCAGCTACAAATTCGCCGACGCCGGCGAGCCGACGGAGGCAATTCGCGGCGCGGTGAATCAAGGTGTCGAGATTCTCAAGAACGCCAAGCTCGACAGTCAAAAACAACGAAGTCAGGTCATCGATCGATTGCGGGAAATTGTTTACCCGTTATTCGACTTCCGTGAGATGGCCATGCGCTCGCTGGGGGCAAATTGGCGCCGCATTAATTCGCAGCAGCGGGAGGAATTCGTCATAGTTTTTACTCGGCTGCTGGAAAAGACCTATGCGGATCAGATTGATCTCTATAACGGGCAACAAGTGGTTTACACCGGCGAAAGCGTCGATGGCGACTACGCGCAAGTCGATTCGCGAGTCATCGACAAAGACGAGCAAAAGTATTCGGTCGTTTACCGGCTGCATAGAGTTGACGGGAGATGGAAAATCTACGACGTCGTTGCGGAGAATATCAGTGTGGTGAACAACTATCGCGCGCAATTCGATCGGGTGATTGCGAGGTCGTCATTCGACGAACTCCTGAAAATCATGACACAGAAAGCCAGATAAAATCACTCTATCAATTGCTGAGAAAAGAACCGGTGATCCAGGTCTCTTGGACGAACTCTTAACCGTCGCTCCTCGCGCTCGCCCCGGGTTCATCACGAGGCCCTGCGATGAGTCTACCCACGTAGTCCACCGGTGCGGCGCGCCCAGTCGACGACTTCAGTCGATGCGAGATTAGCACTACCCACTTGATCGGGCGTTTCCATTGTAATAAGAGTGGCGTGGCCTTGGAGGTGGTACGATGATGCTCCGCACCCTATTGTTTTTGATCCTATGTATCTTTGCGATCCATGCGAACGTCTTCGCACAGGCGCCGTTTTATCAGGACAAGGCGATCACGGTCGTGCTAGGCGGTCCGCCGTCGGGAGCGGCGGATCTGCGGACGCGCGGCGTGATCAATGTCTGGCGCAAACATATCCCCGGGAATCCGGTGATCGTCATGCAGTACATGGGCGGAGGCGGCGGCCGGCAGGCGGCCAATCATGTTTACAGCGTGGCCAAACCCGACGGCCTGACCGTGGGCAGCATGGGTGCGGCGCTGGTGACCAACGCGGTGCTCGGCGCCACGGGGGTGCAGTACGACATCGACAAGCTCACCTATCTCGGCACGCCGGACAGCGTCCAGCACTACCTGTTCATCACGCATCGCCATGCCGGACTGGACAGTCTGGAGAAACTGCGCGCGGCCTCGGGCGTGCGCATCGGCGCCCAATCCGTCGGCCATCCGGTTTACATCACGGGGCGGCTCTTCGCTTTCATACTCGGTTTGAAGGACCCCAGATTCGTGGTCGGATTCACCGGTCCGGAGATCGACATCGCCGTCGAGAGGCGTGAAGCCGACGCTCGCGTGAACATCAGCGACTCGCTGCTTCGGCGCAACCGGGTCTGGGTCGAAAAGAAGCTGATCGACGTCCATGCGAGCATCGAGATTCCCATAGGCGAACGCCATCCGCAGTTCGCCCATGTCCCGGATCTGGAGACGTTTGCCAAGTCGGACGTGGAGCGAAAGATCCTGACGATGTTTCGCTCCTTCCGGCAGGCCGGACAGAACTTTTTCTTGCCCCCCGGAGTGCCGAAGGATCGGGTCGAGATCCTGCGCGAAGCCATGCGCAAAACTCTCAGCGATCCCGAATTTCTGGCGGAGTATCAAAAGCTCTCGAGCGAGGCGCCGACGCCGCTCATGCCCGAAGCGCTGGAGAAGGTTGTGCGCGAGCTGCCGCGCGACGCCGAGGCGGTGGAAATCTTCAAAAAACTCGCGGGCGG
>CAZILB010000137.1:3503-10080 GCA_964539925.1 uncultured Syntrophobacter sp.
GCGCGGCGCAGCCGGTTCATGCCAAACAACTTCGCCCAGTCTTCAAACATTGAATAGGCCACCGGCGTCACTAGAAGCGTCAGGAGCAAGCATAAACTCTGACCGCCGATGACGACAACGGCCACCGCCCGGCGCTCTTCGGCTCCAGGCCCGGAGCCGAGCGCCAGCGGCAGCATGCCCCCCACCAACGCCAGCGTGGTCATCAGGATTGGGCGCAAACGGTCGCGGTTCCCCTGGATGATCGCCGCTATCCGTTCCATACCCGTGGCGCGCAGCCTGTTCATATGATCGATTTGCAATATGGCATTTTTCTTGACGACGCCGAACAGCACCAGAATGCCGAGGGCCGAGTAAAGGTTCAGCGTGTTGCCCGTGGCCCAGAGGGAGAGCAGCGCAAACGGCACGGACAACGGCAACGAGAGCAAAATCGTGAAGGGATGAATCGTGCTTTCGTATTGAGAAGCGAGGATCATGTACATGAAAATAATCGACAGGAGCATCGCCCAGATGAATTCGTTATAGGTGCGGGTCAGCTCGCGCCCGCGTCCGGAAACGGTGGTCGTGTACCCGGCCGGAAGGTTCATCTCCCGTACGGCCCCATGCAGGGCTTCCAGGCGATCGCCGAGCGCAAATCCCGGCGCGATTTGGGCGCGCAGGCTTGTCTGGCGCTGGCGGTCGAGGCGGTCGATGCGCGAAGCGCTGCGGGTGGATTCAACCTGTACCAAGTTGTCGAGCCTGACCAAGCCGGCGCCCCGCCGGGGCACATAAAGCCGCGAGACGGTGTCGACACTATTGCGATCACGCGCCGACAGCCGCAGTTGCACATCGTATTCTTCATTGACGCTGGGGTCATGAAAGCGGGACACTTCCTGGTCGCCGCCGACCATCAAGCGGAGCGCGGAGGCGATATGCTCCGTATCCACATTGAGATCCGCCGCGCGTTTGCGGTCGATGACGACCCGCAGCTCAGGCCGGTCGAGTTTAAGCGTCGTGTCGGCGTCGATGATGCCCAGATCTCTGGAACGAACACGCAATTCTTCGCCGTAGTCGGCGAGAGCCACCAGATCCGGCCCGCGCAGGACAAAATCGATATCCCAGTTGCCGCCGCCGATGTTGAACGACGGCAGATTGCGCACCGAGGTGCGCAAATCGGTAAACTTTGCGAGCCGGCGGCGGATTTGCTGCATGACATCGCGCTGCGAAGTGCTCCGGAAAGCCGCCCAGGGTTGCCCGTTGAGGGTCTCGCGCCACAGGCGCCCGAACGAAAATATTCGCTCGTCGTGGGGCGCGATGCGCACGTAGCAACCGCCCGAGCTCACGCCGCTGATAAATCCCCCGCCCGCGTCGCAGAGCATCAGGCGCACCAGCGGGATAGCCCGCAGCTCGGTTTCCACGGTGCGCATGATATCGTCCATAGCTGCGAGACTGGTTCCCTGAGGCGCGGTGAAGTTGAGATTGAATTCCGCCTCATCCACATCGCTGGGGATGTACTCCTGGCGCACGAGGTTATAAAGGGGCACCGAAGAGAACACCACGAGGGCGGCCAATGCCATGACGACCAGGCGATGAGCCATCGACCACCGCAGCATTCGTTCGTAGCGCCGGTCAATCCAGGCGTAGAAACCAGTCCGGGATCGGGCCTGATGCTGGTCGCCGCCTCCGGCTGCATCCTCGGCACGAAGCATGCGCGCGCTCATCATCGGAGTGAGCGTGAAGGAAACCAGCAAGCTGACCAAAACTGCCACCGACGCGGTAATTCCGAATTGGTAGAGAAACCTGCCCGAGATGCTGGACATGAAGGAAACCGGAACAAAGATTACGACCAGGCTGATGGTAGTCGCCATCACCGCCAACCCGATCTCGGCGGTGGCCGCGCGCGCCGCCTCAAACGCGTTCATCTTCTTTTCCTCGACGAAGCGGAAGATGTTTTCCAGGACAATGATGGCGTCATCGATGACGATACCGACCATCAGCACAAGAGCGAGCATGGTCACGCTGTTGAGCGTAAAATCGAGCGCCCACATCATGCCGAAGGTGGACACGACCGACGACGGAATCGCGACGGCGGCAATGATGGTGGATCTCCAACTGCGCATGAACGCCAACACGACCAAAGTTGCCAGGATGCTGCCCAGAATCAGGTGGACGGTGATTTCATGGAGCGCGGCGTAGATATAACGCGATTGATCGCGAATGACCTCGATCTTCACGTCCGCCGGAATTTGACGCTCGACCCGGGCAAGATTTTCTTTCACCGCTTCGATAACCGCGATGGTATTGGCGCCTGACTGACGCCGGATTTGCACCTGGACCGTCGGTACGCCGTTCAACCGCGCCAGAGAGCGCTGCTCCTTGGTGCCGTCTTCAGCCCAGCCGATGTCGCGGACGAGAATAGGCGAGCCGTTCACCGTCGTAACGACAAGATCGTTGAAATCCCTGGGATCGGCGATGCGTCCCATGGTGCGCAGCACTTCTTCCCGCGCCCCGCCGGTGACGTTCCCGCCGGGGACATTGGAGTTCTGCCGCTCGATTGCGTCGCGCACGGCGGTGATAGGAATTTGATAGGCCGCGAGGCGGTCCGCATCCACCCATATGTTGATCGCCCTTTGCAAGCCGCCGACCAGACGAACCTCTCCCACGCCCGCCGATCGCTCAAGCTGCACCTTCACGATCTTGTCGGCGATTTCGGTCAACTCCCGGAGAGTGCGATCGCCGGATACGGCGATGGTGAGGATCGGCTGGTTTTCGTTGTCGAATTTGGAAATGACCGGGGGGTTGATGTCCCGCGGCAAACGATTGAGAGCGGTGGCAACCCGGTCGCGCACGTCCTGGGCGGCGGTGTCGATATCGCGGTTGAGGTTGAAGGTGGCGATGACAAATGACGTTCCCTGGCCGGAGACCGATCGTAGCTCATCGATCCCTTCCACCGTATTGACGACCTCTTCGATGACCTGCGACACGGTGGTTTCGACTTCTTCGGGCGAGGCGCCGGGCAACGTCGTGCGGACGGTGACATTGGGCAGGTCCACCGCTGGAAAACGGTCTACGCCCAAGCGGAAATAGCTCGTCGCGCCGATCACCACCAAAGCCAGAATGATCATCGAAGCAAAAACCGGGCGGCGAATACAGATTTCAGCGAGTTTTTGCATTAGCGAATTACTTGCACCGGTTCCCCGGCGACAAGGTTCCCTGGTCGCACAACGACTTCGTCGCCGGCGTCGATGCCTTCGGTGATCTCAACTCGATCATCGATGCGCCGTCCGGTGCGCACGCGCTTCTCGACAGCCATATTATCGGCCACGGTGAGCACCTTTTCGATGCCCGCGAAGGTGACAATGGCATCGAACGGCACGGTCACGACGCGCTGGCCGGATTCGATGACGATATCCGCTTTGGCGAAGGACCCCGGGCGTAGCGCGTTTTGTCCGTTGGGCACCTCCGCTTCAATCATCAAGGTACGGCTGTCCTCGGCAATGACCGGCGAGACCCGCGCGACGCGTCCTTGGTATTTATTAGGATCGCCTTCCACCGTCAGATTTACAGATTGGCCGGTGCGGACCAGCGCGGCTTCGCGTTCGGGAACGGCGAGACGCAAGCGCAACGGGTCCGTGCGAACGAGCGTCACGACCGGCGCGCCGGCAGGCAGGTACTGGCCGATGGAAGCCTGCCGTTCTCGGACGGCTCCGTCGATGGGAGAGACGATGACGGTTTCGGCAAGCTGCTGGCGCGCAATTTCAAGTTCAGAGCGGCGCTGCATCAGCACCGCCTGGCGGTTGCGCGCTTCTTCGAGGGCGTCTTGATAGCGGCCGTCCGCCACCGTGAGCTGGGAGACGGCGGTGTCCAGCTCGGCGCGGGCGATGAGTTTACGGTCCCAAAGTTCGACCATCCGATCGTGGTTAAGCGTGGCTTCCTTCAACACCGCCGCCGCCTGGCGGACCAACGCGGTTTGCTCGATATCGACCTGGTCCGTGTTCCCCGTCGGCGCCAGCCCCAATCGGACGCGGGCCTGTTGCAACGCCGCTTCCGCCTGATCGACGCGCAGGCGATAGTCGCTTGGATCGACGCGGGCGATGGCCTGTCCCTGCTTCACGCGGCTGCCGAGATCGACGCTGATCTCGCTCAGGCGGCCGATGACCTTGGTGCCCAAAACGACCTGGTCGTCCGCGGCCAGAGTGCCATTGGCGCTGACGACTCGCGCGGCCTCGGTTTCCGCCGCTTGCGCCACGCGCACTTGTCGCGCGGGATTGTCGCTTTGGTTCACCGCCGTGGCGGGAGGATCACCGCAAGCCGCGAGGCCCAACGCGCCGATGGCGACCATGATCACCGACCGCCACGGTTGTGCTAAAGATGTCGGTTTAATGAACCGCATCGTCTTGGACCTGCCTTTTGCGGACTAACTCCCGGATCGCGGCCAGGGAAAACTCCGTGATGTGATCCACCAGCCGCGCGACATCCGCGTCGCCGTAGCCTTGTTCGGGGTAGAGACGCGCGAGCACCGTTCGGGCGTGATGGTAGTACACGCACTGGCCCATAATGCTGAGCGCGCAAAGTCGTATGTCGTCTTCGCCGGCCGATGCGCCGAGCAATCGCCGCACAATGGCTGCCAGCTCGCGGTGCAAGGGACGCGCGACTTCTTCAAGCAGCGAGTCTAAGGCGCGGGTAGGCTCAATCATTTCGCGGGCGATGATTTTGGAGTGCCAGCCGGGCCTGCCGGCGTCGAACACTCGATTGAGGAGTGATCGAATATAGGCACGCAGTTGTTCCGCCGCGCTCGCCCCGGCTGCCAAGCCGGGTTGCGGCGAATATTTTTCCGCATGGGCGTCGGGCACCGAGCGCAGCACAGCCAGATAAAGCCTTTCCTTGTCGCCAAAGTAGTAGTTTACCGCGGCGATGTTGGCGCCCGCCTTTTCGCAGATCTGGCGCACGGTGGCGACACGATAACCATGCTCCGCGAAGATCTCCCCGGCAGCTTCGAGCAGGCGCCGCTCGGTGCCGTTGGGTTCCTCGGAGGTTTTTTTGTCGAGTTGGGGGTCAAACATATATTTTAAGCAATGATATAAAACAGACGTTTAAATAGCAAATTAGCTAATGAAGCCTGGATAATTCCGTTCTCCCGTCTAGCCGCGATGGTCTTGAAGGTTTATCTTAAGGCGGAGCGGGAGAAACTCTCAGGAGAGGGGACAAATGTGAACGCAGAACCAAGGAGAATCGCTAAAATCATCGAACCGCAGGCGGTCGTCGAGGGCGCGGGAGTGCGGCTCAATCGTAGCATCGGCACGCGCGCGCTCGATTATCTCGATCCGTTTTTGTTGTTCGATCACTTTCAGTCGAAAAATCCCGCGGACTACGAAGCTGGGTTTCCGATGCATCCGCACCGCGGCATCGAGACTGTGACGTACCTGCTCGCTGGCGCCGTGCGTCACAAAGATTCGATTGGCAACGCCGGAGAGATCGGGCCGGGCGGTCTGCAATGGATGACGGCCGGGCGCGGTATTCTTCACGAGGAGATGCCTCAGGTGCGTCCGGAAGGGGTGGCGGGATTTCAACTCTGGGTGAATTTGCCGAAGAAGCAGAAGATGAGCGCGCCGCGCTATCAGAACATTCACGCGAACGAGATTACCGAGATCATGGGTGAGAGCGGCGCCACGATTCGCGTCATTGCGGGCACCGTCAGCGGCGTCGCCGGTCCGATCAGCGGTATCGCCGCCGAACCGACCTATCTCGATGTAACGCTCGCGCCGGACGGTTCGTTTATCCAGCCGATCCCGCGCGGCCATTCGGCCTTTGCTTACCTGTTCGAGGGCGAAGCGCGTTTCGGCGCGGAAAATTCGGCGGTTGTTGCGGCGACCAAGCTCGTGGTCTGGGATGACGGTGAAATCATCGAAGTCCGCGCCGGCGATAAAACGGCGAGATTTCTGCTGGTATCCGGCGCGCCCTTGAACGAGCCCGTCGCGCGCTATGGGCCGTTCGTGATGAACACGCAGGCGGAGATCCAGCAGACGCTGCGCGAGTTGCAACAAGGAACGTTTGCGCGCTAGGCGCCATCCGCGGGCAAACGCGAATTTGGTCCCAACGATGATCGGCTGGTGCGGTCGGGGCGGGTTTCAAACCCGCCCCGGCTAGTTTTTAATGCCGGTAACGTTTAGCATGGCTTTGAACGCCGCGATGACAGGTAAAATCCAGTCCATTATCCGATGGCCACGAACGAACGAAAACAAACAACACGGGAACAGGAAGCGATCCGGCGGCCGCTCCTGGATCTTCACGGTGCGCTGCTCAAGCTGCATAAAGCCCTGCTCGACTCCGAACGGATCGTGTACGAAAAAAATGTACGCCCGATCGAGTCGCCGAACCATTTTTTTCGGCTTCTCACCAACGATCCGTGGTTCGCGTGGCTGCGCCCGATCTCACAACTGATCGTCGCCATCGACGAAACCCTCGACGCCAAAGAGCCGTTGACCAATGCCGACATCGAAGCCGTCATGAACCAGTCGGTATTTTTGCTGGTCCCGGCAAAAAACGGCGGCGAATTCGGCGAGCGCTACGTCGCCGCTTTGCAGCGCGACCCGCGCGTGGT
>CAZILB010000138.1:0-3377 GCA_964539925.1 uncultured Syntrophobacter sp.
TTATCTTATTTTGTGTCCCAGCGCGAATAGCGCTGGGCGATGGCGATCAGGATGATGGAGATGACCGAGATCACCAGACCGATGGCGGCGACGCGGCCGCGCATGCCGTCGAGGTAAAGAAAATAGAGCAGCGGTCCGAGCGGTTCGGCGCCGGGACTGTAAAGAAACAAAGTCGCGCTGAACTCGCGCATGAAGATCGTCACCAGAATGATCCAGCCGGCTATGACGCCGGGGCGCATCATCGGGATCAGCACGCGGCGAAACGTCGCCAGGAAACCGGCGCCGCAGACGATGGATGCTTCTTCCAGCTCCTTGTGAATTTGAATGATCGTGCTGGTCACGGCTCTGAGTCCATAGGGCAGAAATCGGGTGACATAGGCGATCAGAATAATCCAGATCGTCGCGTAAATCGGAATGGGAAAATCGACGTATGCCCAAAGGAGTCCCAAAGCCATGGCGGTTCCAGGGAACGCCCAGGGGATAAACACCAGTCCCTCGATGATGCCGCGCCCGGCGATTTTCGAGCGCACCGTGATGTAAGAAGCCAAAGACGCGAGGACCATGCAGGCCGTCGCTCCGACCAGGGCGAGAAAAAGGCTGTTCATGAACGCTCTGTGGACGCGCGGCGTGTCCCAAACATAGCGAAAATTATCCAGCGTCAAATTATGCCAGGTCTCCCAAGTGGGCACATGATAATAAGGCAGGATGGCCACCAAGATAAGAACCAGGATCGGCAAAAGCACCAGCAGGACCAACAGCAGCAAGGCGACTGCCGACGCGGCGTAGCGCCAGCGGCCGAGATCGATCTGATGCGGACGAAAACCTTTGCCGGTGACGGTGGAGAAACTTTCGACCTGGGAGGTAAAGCGCCGGTAGAGATAAACGAATACCAGAGCGATGCCGAGGATGCCGACGCCGTAGGCGGCGGCGAGATTGTGGTTGGTGGGAAACGATCCCAGCGCCTCGCGCCAGATTTTCGTCGTAAAGACCTCGATGCGGGCGGGCAGTGCGATGATAGCGGGAGTGTCGAAGCTCTCGATGGCGCGCACGAAGTTCAAAGTCGCGGCGGCGAGAATCGCCGGCCGAAGCAGCGGGAATGTAATGCGCCGCATGATGCCGAATTCATTGGACCCCAGCGTCTTTGCCGATTCTTCAAGAGAGGGATCCATGCTCTTCATTGCCGCCGCGATAATCAAAAAGGCCAGCGGCGTCAAGATCAGTCCCTCGACAAAGATCAGCCCGGCCATCGAGTAAATATTAAAAGGCCCCTTTTCCACGCCGAGAATCTGAACCAGCCCGGCGTTGATCAAACCGTTGCTTGGGTTGAGCAACATGACCCACGAGATCGAAACCAGGATCGGCGGCAGGATGTTGGGCACGATCGCCGTCAGTTCGAACAGGCGGCGATAGGGAGCGTTGGTGCGGATGGTGATCCAGGCAAGAGTGAGCGCAAAGGTTATCGACAGGCCGGAGGCGCCGATGCCGAAAATAAATGAGTTCAGCAACAGCGGATAGGCTTCCGGGTCGGTGTAGGCGCGCACGTAGTTCTGAAACGTGAACTGGCCGGGAACACCGAGCGGTGCGTCGGTGAGGCTGCCGTAGAACAGAAAAAAAGTCGGGTAGAGGCTGAGAAAGGCGATGATCCCGCCGACGATTAGAAAGACCCAGCTCACCGGCTGGCTCAGAAAAGCGCCTATTCGAGATCGGCTCCAGGCGGTCGAAACGCCGGTTTCGACCGCCTGTGCTCTTTGATTAACAGACACGGCGGAACCGAGTTACCGCAGAAAGATCTGCTGGTACTCCTTCTTCTTTGCAGCGAAACCTTTTGAGTCGAGTTCGACCATGTTGACGAACTGGATTTTGTCGGCATCGGGCAGCGGCGGATAGATGCCTTTGCGATTCACGAATTCGCCGAGTTTGGCCATCATCTTCATGCTGTCGGGGCCGAGGAAGTAATCGATCAGCACTTTGCCCGCGTTGGGGCGCGGCGCTTTGTTGCTTAACGTCAGGTAGTGGCCGTCGCCCATGAACCTGCCAAGACGGGTGTAGTCCAGAGGCGCGCCCCTCTGACCGAAGGTGTGAACGTATTTCACGTAGGTGATGGCAATCGGCGTTTCGCCGGTAACGACGCGCTCGGCGGCGGGCAGGAGAGATTCGACGAGGATCGGTTTCATGGCGGCCAGATCGCGAATGAATTTATCCGCTTTCTCCTTGCCCATGATCTTGTCGAGACTGGCGAACCACTGGGTCGTGGTGGTGTGCTGCGTCGGGTCGGGCATCACCAGCTTGCCGCGGTTTTGCGGCTTGACCAGATCTTCGAGCGACTTGGGCGCGTCGGCGGCGCTGATCGCCTTGGTATTATAAACGACGCCGACGATCACGTTGCGATACCGCGGGCCGAGATCCGGGTCAACGGCGTCCTTGGCGAAATCCTTCGCCGAAGGCGTATCGTACCTGGCGAAGATGCCTTCTTTTTGCATAATCCGCATCGGATTGTCGTTGGTTAAAATGATGTCGAAGAGCGGCCGGCCGGCGCGGTACTCGCTGAGCGCCCGGTCCATAACCTTGGTCGCCGAGGCGCGCCAGTACTCCACCTCGATCCCCGTGGACTTCTTAAATGCGGCGAAGATGGTATTCGCCGCATCCGATTCCAGAGATCCGTAAACGACCGCCTTGCCCTCTTTTTTTCCTGCAGCCACAAGATCGGTGCTTTGGCTATAGACCGGCGCTGCGGCGAAGATCATCGCGACGAAAACCGCGATGAAAAATTTTACCTTTATTTGCATGATCGTCCTCCTGATTTAACAAACATCACCAATATTCCCCCAAGAACGCAAAATGTTTTCAGATTTCCCCCTCTGAGTCAAGCCTCAGCTTTGCGCATGTGCTCGATTTGCCGACGGATTTGACACTGCTGATAGCGGATCATATAAAAGATTACCATCGCGAAGGGAGAAAGTTGAATTCATGGATAAAGCAGATTTGCTCGTTCGGGGCGGCGAGGTCTGGACCCCCGGCGGCTTCATCAATGCCGATATCGCGGTCAGCAACGGCAAAGTGCTAGCGCTCGGTGAGGCTGCGGCCTTGCCCCAAGCCGCCGAGAGCGTGATCGACGCCAATGGGAAAAAGGTCATCCCCGGTCTGATCGATACGCACACGCATCATCGCGACCCCGGATTTACCCACAAGGAAGACATCACCACCGCGACGATGGCTGCCGCCGCCGGCGGCGTGACTCTTTCCATCGGCATGCCCAACGTCAATCCGCCGACGACCACGGTCGAGCGCTATCGCGCGCTGGTCGAACACCACAGCAAAAATGCGATTGTCGATTTCAATCACAATCCCTCGGGCACGGTGCCGGAAGAGATTCCCGC
>CAZILB010000138.1:3477-9975 GCA_964539925.1 uncultured Syntrophobacter sp.
TGCGCCGCGCCAAGGACGAAGGGCGGCCGTGCAGTTGCGAGGTCAATCCCTGGG
Organism: uncultured Syntrophobacter sp.; assembly: GCA_964539925.1. Classification (GTDB taxonomy): domain Bacteria; phylum Desulfobacterota; class Binatia; order UBA9968; family UBA9968; genus DP-20. The sequence goes on from CAZILB010000138.1 coordinate 3,532, forward strand.
CGATGTTTTTGGGCACCTGGGAAAACGTCGAAAAGCTGGGTCCCTATTGCCTCGGCTTCTGGGTGCCGCCGGCGCACGTGGACGCCCTCTGGCAGGCGATCAACGACGGCACGGTCGACATCATCGGCACGGATCATGCGCCGCACACCAAAGAAGAAAAAGACAAGGGCTGGCACGACATGTGGAGCTGTCCCGGCGGTGAGCCGCAGATTCAAGATTATCTGCGGCTGTTTCTCACCGCGGTCAACGAAGGAAAGCTCACTCTCGATACGTTGGTGCGCATCTCCTCCTACAACGCCGCCAAGATCTTCAATGTCTATCCGCGCAAGGGCGTGATTCAGCCCGGCTCGGACGCCGACATGGTAATCCTCGACATGAACCGAGAGGAAGTGATCAGCAACGAGACCACCTACACGAAGGTCGGCTGGACTCCCTATCATGGGCGGAAAGTCAAAGGCGTGCCGGTGCGCACGATCCTGCGCGGCAAAACCGTCATGCTCGACGGTAAGATCGTCGGTAAGCCGGGGGACGGGCAATTGGTGAAGCCGCTCCGGTAGGCATACCGCGAAAGCTATTTGCTTACCGGGAATCGGCGTAGGGGCGGGTTTTAACCCGCCCCTACATGTCGGGTGCGAGCGCGATCTCTTCCGCCGGGTCGATCTTGTTGACGATCAACCCGGAGGGGAGTTTGGGGTAAAAGTAGGTCGATTTCTGCGGCATCTTTTCGCCGCCCGAGGCGACGGCCAGGACCTCTTCGGCTTTCGGGGCGTTGAGGATAAACGCGGCCTGATAGTCTTCTTTCTCCAACACCTGGAGCGCGGCGTCTTCGTCCTGCGAATAGCGGATCCGGTCGCCGCTTACCTGCTGTTCGGGCGTCATGCCGAGAATATGTTCGAGAATCAACAAATGCAGCGTGCTGACGTCAAGCTCGCGCAGCGGCGCGCTCATGTCCTTGGCCAGGCGCTGCATGATGCGCTTGTTTTTCAAGCGCAGAATCAAGTAGCGCGGATCGCGCTTGAAAGTGGCGCCGATGACGCGATGTTTTCGGGCGGAGGCCTTAAGCGCTTTGAGAAAGGAACCCTTGCCTTCCGCCGTCTTGGGGTGCTGCTCGACGTAAAAGTAGGCTTGCAGCGCTTCCTCCAACTCCAAAAACGGCTTGTGCGCGTAGCCGCGCACCAAGCGGTGCGTCGGCAGGATCACCACGCCGTCGTCGGTCATGTTGGCGAAGTAGGCCATGATGTAGTTGAAGGCTTCCCGGCCGCTCCACCGCCCGCGCTCGGCGCGCGTGCGGTTCCGATAGTTGAGCGTCGCCTCATAGCGGTGGTGGCCGTCGGCGATCAAGAGCGGCTGATTCTGCATTTCTCGCTGCACTTTCTCGATCACCGCTCCGTCCGTGATGCGCCAGAGGCGTAATTCGTCGCCGTTGTCCTGGTCGACCTGGATAAACGGTGCCGCACCTTCGACGGCGAGCCCGAGCAGGCGCTGAATCGCCAGGCTCGGCTGGGAGTAGAGGGCGAAGATCGGACTTAATTGGGCGTGGCATGCGAGCATCAGCTTCAAGCGGTCTTCCTTCGGCGCGTCGAGGGTTTTTTCATGCGGCCGGATCTCGCTCGAATCGGGATCCTGCAACTCCGTGAGCGCAAAAAACCCTTGCCGCAGTTTCTGTTCGCCGCTCTTGATCTTGAAACGGTGCGATAAATAATAGATCGCCGGCCGATCGTCGCGCTGGAGAATGTCCTCGCTTTGCCATGCGCCGAGCATTTGCGCCACCGCTTCGTAGGTTCCGGGTTCCTGGCTCAAGTCGAGTCGGACAAAATTGTAGGGCGATTTCTTGTAGAGCTTTTCCTGCTCTTCTTGCGAAATCACATCGTAGGGCGGCGCTATGACTTTGCCGAGGTCCCGGATTTTCTTTTGATTGTAAAAGACCCCGCGAAACGGCGCGATGCGTACCATCGTTTCAGACCCTGCCGCTCGTCTAACTCTCGCGGGCCACGCCGAGGCTCATCGCGCCAATGCCTTCGATCTCGGCTTTCAGGAGATCGCCGGGCTTGAGCTTTTCTTGAAACTCCGGCGAATCCGGGTTCCCGGTCGTCAGCAGATCCCCGGGATAGAGGGTGGTCACCTGGGATAGGAAGCTGATCTGGGTGGCGATGTCGTTGATCATGGCGTCGGTCCTGGCGGACTGCTTGAGCTCGCCGTTGATCCAGAGCTTCATCCAGAGATTATGCGGGTCGGCGATCTCGTCTTTGGTCGTGATCCACGGCCCGATGGGCGAAAAGGTTTCAAAGCCTTTGCGCACACTGCGGGTGCCGGCGAGATTTTTGCTAAGGCCGTAGCCGCGGGCGGTGACATCGAGCATGATGGTGTAACCGAACACGGCGTCGAAAGCCTGCTCCTTGCGCAAATAGCGGGCTTTTTTTCCGATGACGACACAGAGCTCCAGCTCGGGAAAAATGGAGTCGGCGTTCCTGGGAATCAGAATGTGGTCCTCCGGCCCGGCGATGGATGACGGCGGCTTCAAGAAGATATTTTCCAGCAATTCCTCCGGCGATACTTTGGACGCGCTGCCGCGGCCGCGGGCATCATCCAAGCCGCCGGTGCCGCGTTTGTAATTTCCCGCCGCCGCCCAGATCTTCGACGGCCGCTCGACCGGCGGCTTGAGCATTTTCGCATCCAGCTCGACGCCGCCGTTTTTGGCACCCAGTTCGGCCAGCTTGCTTTGGATACCCTCGTATCGGGCGATGAGGTCGAGCATGGTCGAACCCTTGGGCAAAACACCTTCTTTTTCGAGCGCTGCGCCAAGCGGGATCAAAACGTCTTGTTTCACAATTGCCAGATCAGTGGGTTTGATCGTCGCGAGTTTCATTCGAAGTTCCTTTCCGAGTATCATTTTCAATATATTGAAGCGCCGAATTTCACAAGTCGCGCGCCGCTGACTCCGGCGAAAAACGATGCGTCAATTGATCCCCTGCGGGGGCTGTGGCATAAAAAATCGTGACTGATGCCTGGCTACAACTGACGGTTTTGACTCGCCCGAGAAACCTCGATGCGATTGCCAATTTTCTAATGGAGCGCGGCGCGCCGGGAGTGATCTTAAAAAGTCGCGGCCTGGACGCTTACTTTCCGAGATCGCCCAATGACGCTGCTTTAAAGCAGGATGTTCGGCGCTTTCTCGGAGGAATCGCCAGGCTTTCGCCGAACGGCGCGCGGCCGCGAGCCGACTGGCGAGTGGTTGAGGCCGAAAACTGGCAGAATTCCTGGAAACGTTTCATTAAGCCGCGGCGCGTCGGCAAGGTTTTTTGGCTGACACCGCCCTGGATCGCGCCGCCGAGGGCTCCCCGGCGCCGGGTGATCACCATAGAGCCGGGGATGGCGTTCGGCAGCGGCACTCACGCCACCACGCGGGGCTGTCTGGAATTCATCGAACGAGTTGCAGAGTCGTTTCAGAATCAACCGTTTCGCGCGCTTGACGTCGGCACCGGATCGGGGATTTTAACCATCGGGTTGGTCAAGCTCGGCGCCGAGCCAGTATGGGCCATAGACAACGATCCCGTGGCGCTGCAAGTGGCGCGAGAAAACCTGCGCTTGAATCAGGTTGCGGAGAAAGTTCATTTGTCCGGACGGCTATTGAGTGAAATTAGAAAGAAATTTCCAGTCGTCGTCGCCAATCTAACGGCGGAAACGATCATGGCTCTCGCCGGCGGACTGGAACGGAAGGTGGCCGCGGGGGGTTTTCTGATTTTGTCGGGTATCTTGCAGCAAAAAGCCGGCGCGGTTGCGCGCCGTTTTGCGCCGGCATTTCGCGTTCTCGCGCGCCGGCGCAGCCGAGAATGGGCGACGCTCTTGTTGCGGCGAAAGTAACCGGCCATGGCACGCTTCTTTTTGCCGCGAGAAAACCTGCAAGCCAAACGGGGAGTGATCGACGGCCAGGAACTCGAGCACTTGCGCCGAGTTTTGCGTTTGGGGCCCGGCGCCCCCATCATTGTTTTTGATGATCTCGGCGGCGAGCACGAAGCGGTCGTTCGATCGGTGACCGCCGACCGAGCCGAGATCGAAATTCTGCGATCCGTCCAATCAGTCCGGGAGTCGTCGCTCGAGTTGACGCTCGCGCTCGGTTTGACCAAGGGCGAAAAGATGGACCTGGTTGTCGAGAAGGCGACCGAGCTGGGCGTCCGAACGATCGCTCCCTTTATTTCGGCGTACTCCGTGCCCAGGTTCGATGCGGCGAAGTCCGCCCGGCGGGCCGAGCGCTGGCGCAAGATCGCGTTGAACGCGGCGAAACAGTGCGGCAGAACGCAGGTGCCGGCAATTTCTCCGCTGTGCGACTTTTCGACCTTGCTGAGCCGGCCGGAACCGGCGCTCAAATTGCTTTGCTGGGAGCGAGAGGGGCAATATTCGCTGCAGCATGCGTATGAGAATCATTCCACGGCCCAGGCTCTCCTGCTGGCCATCGGACCGGAAGGCGGTTTTAACGCCGAAGAGGCGGAACGGGCTCGGTCCCACGGCTTCGAATGCGTGCATCTGGGCCGGCGAATTCTGCGCGCGGAGACCGCTGCGTTGGCGGCGGCAACTCTGGCGCAGTATCTTTGGGGCGATCTAGGCGAGGGTTCGTCCCCGCCATGAGGGTTCTCCGGCATCCGCTCGAAAGAAGGTTAGTCGATCGACCATGAAGTGCCAAAATTGCGATGCCCCAGCCTTGTTTGCCGACGAACGTTGCGGCCGATGCGGCGCAAAGCTTTTGCATCGCCGGGTATTCTCCCGCGTTCCGAAACCGGAAGATTTTGCCTTGACGGCAGAAGATCCGCGGCTTGAGGAGGAATCGCCGGGCGCAAGCGACGATTGGGATTTAGACGCCCGTGCGGAGTTTGTTCCGGTGCCGCCGCGGGTTGCGGCGCTGAGCGCGCCGGTTGCGGAGCCGCGCTGGGGCGGTTTTTTTCGCCGCGCCGGCGCCTTGTGTCTCGATCTCGCGATCCTATTGCTGCTCGCCGCGCTCATGGGAATCATGGCTTTCGTCGGCTATAAAGTCGGCCTGGCCGCGCACCATCGTGCGCTCTCCATCGACAACGCGGCACCGCTGGTGCTATTTTTGACCTTGGGTTGGAGTTTTTTGACAGCGGGGTATTTCGTTTTGTTTCACGGCATGGACGGCAGCACTATCGGCAAGCGGCTGTTGGGATTGCGCGTGGTGGGGCCCGGGCAATCGCCGATTACTTATCACCAGGCTTTTTTGCGCTGCCTCGCTCTCGTCCTTGCCGTGGTTCCGCTGGCCGCCGGGGTGCTGTGGATTCTTCTCAACCGGGAAAAGCGCGGCTGGCATGATTACCTTGCGCGCACATGGGTCATTCGAGTCTGACGCCGGTCCGTTGATCATTATGAGAACGCTCCGAATTGGGGTCGTGATGGATCCCGTGGACAAAATCAATATCGACAAGGACACGACTTTTGTCCTGATGCTTGAAGCGCAGCGGCGCGGTCACGAAGTGTATTTCATGGAGCTGGAGGATTTATTCATCCGCGGCGGCACGGCCAACGCGCGCTATCGCCGAGTGCGGCTCCAGCGGGCCACGCCGCACCACGATCTGGGCGAATTCGTGACGGGCGCGCTGGAGGACTTCCACAGCGTGTGGATGCGCAAGGATCCGCCGTTCGACCTCAAGTTCTTTTTCGCCACCCATTTGCTCAGCTTGATCGACCCAAGCAAGTGTTTTGTCATGAACAACCCCAAAGGACTGCGCGAGGCCAACGAGAAACTCTACGCCCTGCGTTTTCCCGAACAGATCCCGCAGACGCTGGTGACGAGCGACATGGGGCGGCTGAAAACTTTTATGGAGGAACTCGGCGGCGAATTGATTATCAAGCCGCTCGACGGCTGTGGCGGCAGCGGAGTGTTTTACTTGAACGGGCAGGACCGTAACACGAATGCGATTTTGGAAGCCGCCACCGACAACGGCCGGCGGATGGTCATGGGGCAGCGCTACCTACCCGAGATTCGCCAGGGCGACAAACGCATCATCGTGCTCAACGGCGAGCCCCTGGGCGCGGTTCTCAGAGTCCCGCTGGAATCGGAGACGCGCGGCAACATTCACGTCGGCGGGCAATGCGTCAAGGCCGAGGTGAGCGAGCGCGACCGGGAAATCTGCGCCGCCTTGTCGCCGCTCTTGAGAGCCGACGGATTGTACTTCGCGGGGTTGGACGTGATCGGCAGCTTTCTCACCGAGGTCAACGTCACCAGTCCCACCGGCATCCAGGAGATCAACGCTCTAAACGGCGTCCGTTTGGAAAATCAGGTTGTCGATTTCGTCGAAGGACAAGTGGAAAAACTCCGCCGGGAGTCGCCGGCAACTTGACTCCCTAAAGCATTTAAGCAATATTTCAGTCTTCCATCTTTCGGCCAGGTAGCTCAGTCGGTAGAGCAGAGGACTGAAAATCCTCGTGTCGGCGGTT
>CAZILB010000139.1:0-9944 GCA_964539925.1 uncultured Syntrophobacter sp.
CAGTCGTTTTGTCTTAACATTTCTGAGATAAGAATCTAAAAGCGAACAGAGAAAGGGTAACGGCAGCCGTTCCGTTGAACCAGCGCGGGCGGAATTCCGGACGTGACTCCGACGCCCGCGCAGGCTAAACCGTGGTTGAAAATTTCGCGGATAAAAAATGGGGCGAGGCCTGCCGTGCTCCTATTATCGCTGTTGCCTAATGCCTATTGCCTTCTTCTACTCCTCCAGGCACATGAGCTTGGCCGGGTTGTCCTTGAGCATCATTTTCACTTCCTCGGGCTTGATGCCGAAACCGAGCAGCGCCCGGATAAAAACGCGCATGCCGTCGATGGCGTCCATGTGCAGCACCTGGCCGAAGTCGCTGCCGATGATGCAGCGGTCCGGGCCGATTTCTTTGATAGTCCGAATGGTTTCCATCGGATCGGCCACCGGCTGGTACAGACTGGGGATCATCGGTTGGCAATAAGTGCCGACATAAACGCCGAGATCGCGCAACTGTTTCATTTCGTCGAGCAACAACTTGTTCAGTTCGAGCAGCGGATGGTCGAGCGTGGCGCGCACGCCGATCTCCTTGGCGAGCTGCGCCAGCGGCAGCAGCTCTTCAAAGTCGGTGTGGCCGAAGCCGATGCCAACTTTCTTCTCCGCCGCCATCTCCATGATCTGTTTCACTTCCGGCAGCACTTTTCGGTCCTCGCCGCACAGGCGCACCCCTTCATGGTCCGGATGGCCGGCGCCGCGCCAGAAGCCGTAAGACGTAAACGTCGGGAACCAGATCATCTTGAAATTGGGATACTGCAGGCCGACGCGGACGTACTCGGGCCGCATGCCGAAGCACATGCCGACGCCGCCGTAAACTTCGACCCGGTGCGTCAGCTCGCCCCGGGCGATCATGTCGTCGATGTAACGCTGGGCGAGATAGGCCGAAGTCGCGCTGATGTTCCAGTGATCCTTGAAAGCGATCGCGCGCATGCCGCACTTGGACGCCTCGATGGCGATCTGGATCATGTCCTGCGAGCGATGGACGAAGTCGGGAAACGCATGAATATGGCAGTCGATGGCGCCCTGAAGCAGCTCGTTTTCGATGCCCGGATAGATTTTCAACATCTCCGGGTTGTCTTTCAGCATCTGATAGAAATAATCCTTGGCGTTGAGCTCGCGCACCCGCGCCACGCTCAAGGTCCGGCCCACCATCAATTCCTCGGCGGCTTTGGCATCTGCAGCAAAATCACACATCTCGTTCTCCTCCCCGTTCGTATCCAGTGAAAATCAATCTCTCTTGCCTTCCCTGTTCGTTTCGTGTTCGTGGTTTTTACGATCACCGATCACGATCATGAGCCACGCTTATCCATTCCCCCACGCCTCCAAAAACCGCCGCGCGTCTTCCACCACCGGCTCGGTGACGGGCACGTAGGGGATGACCATCCGGGTCACACCCGCCTCCTCGAAGGCTTTCATTTTTTCTTTGATTTCTTTGATGTTGCTGGCCGGAACCACCGGCAGCTTGTCCATATATTCGTCGGTCAGCGCGGCCGTGGCGGCCTTGAAGCCGCCCTTTTGAAACGCCTCGTGGATCGCGTTGACTTCCTTTTCGAAGCCCATGCCGCGGAGCATATCGCTGTAGTGGTCGGCGATGTTGTAGAACGTCAAAACCTGGCGCAGCTTGCCGCGAGCCAAGTTCTTATCGGGATTGAGCGACACCCGCGACTTGGCGATGATCTCGATCTTGCTCGGGTCGCGCCCGGCTTCCACGGCGCCTTCGCGTACGCGTGCGGCGATCTCTTTCACCTTCGCCGGCGTCGCCATGTTGATGAATACGCCGTCGGAAATCTTGCCGACGAGTTTGGTCATCTGCGGGCCGAGACCCGCGAGGTAGATCGGCAAATTCGGATGGCTCGGCTTCCAGGAGAGCTGAAAGCGCTTGCCTGTCTGATAAACCTCGCCTTCGTATTCGACGCGCTCGCCCGCCGCCACCTTGCGCACGATCTCGATATACTCGCGCGCTCGTTTCAACGGCCGGTCGAACACGCCTCCATGCCAGCCGGCGATCGCCTTATTGGCCACGCCGAGGCCGAGCAAGAGACGGCCGCCCGAAAGGTCTTGCAGCGTCGCCGACTGGATCCCCAGGGTCACCGGACTGCGGCCGTAGATATGGTAGATCGCCGTGCCGAGCTTGATCGTCTTGGTCCGACTCGCCACCGCCGAGAGCATGACAATCGGGTCCGTGCTGTTGGATTCTCCCTTCCAGAACGCGCCGAAATCCGCCTGTTCGGCCAAGACGACCAACCCCGGCACATCCGCCGCCGGGTAATGGGCCGCCGAGTTGATCTCCACGTCGTAAATCATGATCGGCTCCCTTCTGCTCGTTGAACTTTTGAACGGTTGAACCTTGAACGCGCCAATATGGAGTGCCGAAAATCTTTGGTAACCTAGCCAGCGATCAGGCCTATGTCAAACCATCTGCGCGCTCCCCGTTTTGATTCTCCGTTAGGGCTGCGGCCGCTTGCCCTTCTTCGCCAGCGCGTCCAAATTGCTCCTGAGCCTTGCGCTGTCCTCGATGAACCGATCGATCGAAACCGACGGCACCCACGCGGCATCGATGGGCTTCACCACACCGCTGTATTCCATGGCGGTGGAAAATCTGGCGCGGGCGGCAAAGTCGAGAACCACGCTCAATCCGATGGACGCGCCGCTTACCAGAAGCGCCGCCCACAGGCGTGACCATCGCCGCATCGGCGAAGCAAACCCGAGGTGACAGTAAACGAGCAGGGCCAGAATCGCCCCGGTGCCGAACAGACCGGCAAACCACAAGGCGTGCAGTACGGGAAAAAAGAACTCGGTCCACTCCGAAACCACGCCCAGAGCGGTAAATGCCAGGATAGCGCCGCAGGCGATGATTACATGCTGGCGAAAGTGAAATCTGCTGACCACCACGCGCCCGGCGAGGGCCCACAAACCGGCCCACGCCAGAATCATCGAAAACGTCATCAACGGCTCGCTGACTATTTTGGCGGCCGTCACCCGCTCGATGCTGCTGAGGAAAGACTCTACAATCAGCACCGACAAAACCGCCAAGACGGCAAGGGCCGCGGCGTAGGGGTATCGCCAGAGAGACGCTTGGCGATCGCGGTCAATGAGCGCCGGAGCGATCGGATGATCGGCGGCGCGGTAGCGCAGCACCGTGCGGCCGATGCGAAATTCGCTGCCGGAATGAAGCTCCAGGCTGGCGACGCGCTCCCCGCTAGCGACGCTGCGCAGGCCATTGACGCTATCGCTGTCGCGGCAGACGAGACGCCCCTGTTCATCGGCAAATACGGTCGCGTGCAACGGGCAAGCATAGGGATCGTCGAGAACAACATGGTTCGTATAGGCCCGGCCGATATGGGCCGGCAGTTGGTCGATGCGTATCCGCTCGGCCACATGCCCTCTCGCGTCCAGCACCTCGATGTAACCTAGCGGCGCCATTTGATGTTCTCCATGTAGCGCCGGGTCACTGTCTGGACGTTGTCGAAGGTCGCCCCCGAAAGCGCCAGAGTGGTCACCACGCCGGCGTTGCGCGATCCGAGCGCCGCCGCTTTAAAAACCGCATCGTAGAGCCCGGGAAGCTTGAGGTACTGCCGCGCGCACAATACTCCTTTAAACTTGCCGGTGCCGGTGGCGATGTTGCGCGTCTGGCAGCGAAACGGCGTCACTTCCTCCTCGTTGCCCGGCATCCCGGAACTGCCGCCCTGGAACTGCCCGCCGTAGAGGGTGAAAAAACGCGACGGATTGAGTTCCTGCGTCGATAAGAATTGATGAAAAAAACGGACGATACCCGACGACTGTTCGCTCGAGACAAAAATATAATCGTCCGTGGAACAATCGTGCATGACGGCCGTGTAGGGCAACTCTTGGCGGCGCACAGAGTCGGCCCAGCAGCGAAAAAATTCCGCCGGCCGGGTCGGAAGCTCGTAAGGGCCTAACGAGACAGCCGGCGTGCCGGAAGCGAACAATCCCGCAAGATAGCGCGCTTGATTGGCGCGGATCTGCTCCCCGACCTCGGCGAGAAAACTCCCGGGCGGCCGCTGTTCGACCGCCGCGGTTTTCTGCAGCAGCGCGTTAGCGCGCTCGGCGGGCACGAGAAAACTGATCTGCTGGCCCTCCGTGGAAACATTGACGCCGACCACGCGGCCCGCTTGCATCAGCGTCGGCCCGCCGCTCATGCCGGGATTGAGCGAACCGGTGAAATGAACCTTGGGATAGAGCGTATGCCTTAAAAGCCCGTTGTGCGTCCCTTCCACAATCGTCAGACCAAGGTCGCGCGGATGGCCGAGAGAATAAAGCCGCGTCCCCTGTTCCACGGATTTGGATTCCAATACCAAAAATCCTTTGGCCGGCCGGGCCGCGCGCAGCACCGCCAGATCGTAGACGACGTCGACCCCGATTACGCTTGCCTGGCTCATCTGTCCAGCCACGTCGGTGATCTCGATGCGATATCGCTCCGGCGCGTGAATCAGCTTGGAGATGACATGGTAGTTGGTGACGATATGGCCGCGGCCATTGGCGAAAAAACCTGTGCCGATGGAGGCTTTTGCCGCCGAGCCGGTTTCGACGACTTCGATCTTTACCACGTATTCCGAATATTGCCTGAAGATTTCCTGCGTCGTCCCCGGGGCAAGCGGGGCTTGCGCGGCGCCGGGCTGGGGCGCGAGGCCAATGAGTAAAAGGAGAAAACAATACGCGCGAAGGAGTTTCATGAACGTAGCGTGGTGTTTCTAACGCTTCATTTCATACAGACGCCGAAAAAAAATCTTAAGATGTTACCCTGAACGCAGTGAAGGGTCTCATGGATTTGAAAAGACGAGATTCTTCGCTTCGCTCAGAATGACAATCAAAGTCAAGAGATTGATAACGCACTACCCTAGTTCGATCGAGAGTATGGCTAAGCCGATTCCGCGAAAAAACATCGGCTCCTTCAAATTGTTTTGGTCATTCCCTGTGCGGCAAGCTCTGCGATCTTCTTATCGGCGTAGCCCAACTCGCGGAGAATCTTGCCGCTATGTTCGCCCGCCAGCGGCGGCGGCGCGGATGGATATCTGTCGGACTGGACGAAACGGACCGGACCGCCGACAAACTTGAGCTCGCCCGCTTGCGGATGGGCCACCGCTTCCACAAGCTCAAGATGCTTCACCTGGGGATCGTCCAGCGCTTCGGCAACGTTGTAGAGCGGCACCGCCGGGACGTCGCGGGCTTCCAAGATGGCCAGCCATTCGGCCCTGGTCTTGGTTTGAAAAGTCGGCGCCAGCGCGCTTTCCAGAGCCTCGTAATTTTGCCGGCGCGCCTCGCGGGTTTTAAAACGGTCGGCGGCGGCGATATCCATGCGCCCGGCCGCTTTGAGCAAAGCGAGCCAGAATTTCTCCGGCACCGAGCAGTGAATCGCCAGCGGCCGGCGGTCCTTGCAGACAAAGGCAAACGCGTGGGCGTTTTTGACCCGGGCCATGCGATTGGGCACTTGTCCGGTGCGAAGATAGCCTGCGGCTGTTTCACCGACAAACGACAGCGTCGCCTGCAGCAGCGAAGTCTCGACGCGATCGCCCAAGCCCGTTTTCTCTCGAGCGAGCAAAGCGCCGAGAATGCCGTAACCCGCCGATAATCCCGTCACGTAGTCGGACACCGCCATGCCCATCACCTTGGGATCGTGCGGATCGCTGAGCAGGCTGAGCAAACCGCTCATCGCTTGTCCCAGAGTGTCGAAGCCGGGCTTGTCGGCGTAGGGACCGCTCTGCCCGAAAGCGGAAATGGAACAGTAAACCAGCTTCGGATTTACGCGGCGTAGTGTGTCATAGCCGATGCCAAGCCGTTCCGCTGTTCCCGGCCGGAAGTTTTCCACGAAGACATCGGCGCCTTTCAACAACTCAAGACAGATCGCTTTGCCTTCGGCGGCCTTGAGATCCAGCACCAAGCTTTCTTTGTTGCGGTTGAGATGGGCGAAGTTGAAGCTGAAGAAAGGGTCCGGCGCAAAGTAGCGATACGGATCGCCGTCGGGCGGCGACTCGATCTTGATCACCCGCGCGCCGAGATCGCCCAAAAGCGCCGCCGCGTAGGGGCCGGTAACGAAGGTCGAGCATTCGACGACAGTGACATCTTTGAGCACGCCGAAGGGCACGGATTAATTCCTCGCGGCTAATCTTCCACGGCGGGCTACGCAATGCAAACCACCGCCCGAGCGCAAAGCTTGCCCGCCGGTCCGATCCTCGCAAGTTCGGCGCAGGGCGCCGCTGGCGTTTAGCCAAAAGCTGCGCCGCAAGCCCTCTTGGACAAAACCCTTCACCCGCTCCACACCGGGGGAGTATCTCCGACTAGCCTACGATCTATCCGACCTCTGCTTGGAACTGCGCCGGGCCGCGCATAAGCAGCATTGACGCAGCAGCGATTCGTACCGGGGCTTTCAGGATTGGGAAATTATGCGAACTGTTATCTCGATCGCGCCGCATCAGCGCGGCGCGATCAGAATCTCGTCGCGCGGGAAGTAATCCATGATCTCGGCGCCGTTCTTGGTGACGACCAGCATGTTTTCCAGGCGCGCCCCGCCAACGCGAGTTTCGCCTTCGCGCGATTCCACGGCGATGGTCATGCCTTCTTCGAACACCTGCGGATGATCGAAGGACCAGAGCCGATTGATGATCGGAATATCGTAACCGGTGCTGGTGCCGAGACCGATGCCGTGGCCGATTTCGCTGGCGAGGATCTCGACTTCGCTCTTGTAGCCCCACTTGGTTGCCGGCGGAAAATGCTTGGCCGCGTCCGCCGTGGTCTTGCCCGGTTTGATTTCACTGATGACCGCGTCCAGGCGATCGCGCACCTCTTTGTACCAGTCTTGTTCCTTGGCCGTCGGTTTTCTGCCGACGATAAAAGTGCGATACGTGCAGCTGCCATAGCCCATGTAGGTCGCGCCGCAGTAGGAACCATACACCAGATCGCCGAATTGAATGACCCGGCCGGTGGCGTGCGGGCCGCGGTCGAAAGTGGTTGGTCCGGTGCGCCAGCCTCCAGGCACCGCCGCCTCCAGGCCGATTTCATAGCCCGCTGAAGAACCGAGCGTCATCAGATCGGTGTCGCGCAGGCCGGGCTTGAGATTCTCCCAGACGCGAAACCACACGCCGTCGACCATCGCGGCGCAAGTTTTTAAACAAGCGATTTCGTCCTGGTTCTTGATCATGCGCGCTTCGAGCAGGAGGTTACGGGTATCGACGATATTTTTCACGCCGGCATTGACCAGCGCTTCGCGCGCCGTGCCGTCGAAGCTGCCGAGACCGAGCTTCTCGCCGAGCAAACCGCGCTTTTCCAGCTCGGCTTTGATTTCGCCGGCGAACGCCTTCGCTTCTGCGGCGGACGCCGTCGGGCCCGGCGAGCCGGTCAGCCAGGAACGCGCCGGCCGCCACTCTTGGATCCACGGGCACTGATCGGGCATCTGATGATAGTAGCCGTCATGCTCGTACATCACCGGATCATGCTCGGCAAAAAAAAGCACGTAGCGGCACATCGGATAGGCGAACCCTTTGAGCGCGGTCAGGTAGCGAATATTGTGGTGGTTGGCTTCCAGCAGCGCCGCCACGCCGTGCTTGCGCATCAGCGCCTGCGCGCGCTCGACGCGTTGTCGCCGCATGCGCTCGGGATTGAGACGCTCCTGCCAATCCGCCGCTTCCGGCCCGAATGTCAACTTCGGCGCATACTGAACCATGACCCACCTCCTGACTAAACGTAAGCGACCATCGGTCTCGCCTGACCAAATTCTATACATCCAACCGAGCGAGGCCCGCAACCGCGCGGCCGCACACCCCTTGCATTCTTTCCGGCGCCTGGATAGAGAGCAGCTAAGTATGCACAGCGTCGCCACGCCGCCTGCCGTCAACCTTGGTTTCGTCGTTTTTGTCGGTCCCTTCGCCGCGTCGCCCCCCCGCGTCGTCGACGCCTCCGTCGCCGAAGAAGCGTTGCGCGAACGGAGATGACTATGAGCGTAAACGGCACCCGGATCATCGATATGGACGGCCACGTGCGCGAGGCCGACGATCTTTTTGAAAAATATCTGGAACCGCCCTATCGCACCCGCGCGCCGAAAATCGAAAAAGTCGCCAACGGCCAGTTGTTGTTTCGCCTCGAGGGCGAGCGCCACCATCGCCGTCCCGACGAGACGCCGTTTCGCCTGAAAGACGACGGCTCGCCGGTGAACGAGCACCGCCACCTGGCGACGAATCCCGAGCAGCGGCTCGAAGCGATGGACCGAGACGGCATCGAGCGCGGCATGCTTTTCCCATCTGCGGGCTTATATCTTCCGTCGGTACACGAGGAGGCCTACGCCGCGGCCCTCTGCCGCGCTTATAATAATTGGCTTTACGATTACTGCGCGGCGGACCGAACAAGGCTCATGGGCGTTGCCGCGGTGCCGACGCAGGATGTTGCATTGGCGATCGAAGAGGCGAAGCGCGCGGTGAACGAGTTGGGATTTCGCGGCATCTTCGTCCGGCCCAATCCGGTCAAAGGCCGCAATATCCACGACCTCTATTACGATCCGCTCTATCGCACCGTCGTCGAGCTTGGCGTGCCGCTGCTGGTCCATGAAGGGTCGGGCGCGTTTCTGCCCACGGCGGGCGCGGACCGCTTCGCCGGCCAGTGGTTTTTCACGCACACCATCTCTCATCCCTTCGAACAGATGCTGGCGAGCCTGGGCCTGATCTGCAAAGGGACATTGGAACGCATCCCCGAGCTGCGGGTGGTCTTTCTCGAATCCGGTGCCGGTTGGCTGCCTTACTGGCTCTGGCGCATGGACGAGCACTACGAGATCCTCCCCTTCCAGGTGCCTTGGCTCAAAATGAAGCCGAGCGATTATTTTCGCCGCCAGTGCTTCACATCCTTCGAAGCCGACGAAAGCCGCCTGGGCCAGGTGATCGATTCCATCGGTGCCGACCGGGTTCTTTTCGCTTCGGACTATCCCCACTGGGACGCGACCTTTCCCGGAGTGACCCAGATGATACTCGACCGCGAGGACATGAACGCGGTGACCAAAGGAAAAATCATGGGAGAAAACGCCGCGCGGCTGTTAAAACTCGATTGACAGCGGGCGGCCGGTTTCGGGTTTCAGGTATCAGATATCTCCAAGAAGACTCGAAACAGGCAACTCGAAACGGAATACAGGGAGGGTTTATGGCTGAGATACCGAAACTCGTTTCTTCGATGGGCCGAGCCGAACTCGATCGGATTTTCGTGCGCGATTACGATCTCAACAAAGATCTGCTGGGCAAGATCAGCTTCGCCCAGATGCTGTATTTGATGCTTGAAGGGCGCCTGCCGACGACGGAGCAGGCGCGCATGATCGACGCCATGCTGATCGTTCTGGTGGATCACGGCATGACCACCGGCGCGGCGGCGGCGCGCATGACATTTCACTCGGCGCCCGAGGCGATCCAGGGCGCAGTGGCGGCGGCCATCCTCGGCGCCGGCAGCGTGCATTTGGGTTCGTCGGAACACTGCGCCAGGATGCTCCACGACGCGTTGCCGAAAGACTCCAAGGAAACCGATCTCGACGCAGTCGCGCTCAAGACGGTCGAAAAGCGGCTCGCCAACAAGCAGATCATTCCGGGTATCGGCCATGGCATTCACACCGGCGGCGACCCGCGCGCCGAACGGCTCTTCGAAGTCGCGCAGGAAACCAAAGTCTACGGCCGCTACTGCGAGCTGCTCCGAAAGATCGGCAAGATTGCCGACCAGAAAGTCGGCAAACACTTGCCGGTCAACGTCACCGGCGCCATCGCCGCGATTTCGCTCGACATGGGCATTCACTGGCAGATGTCCAAGAGCTTTGCCATTCTCGGCCGCGCCCTCGGTGGCCTCGCTCACGTCGGCGAAGAGATTCGCCGGCCGATCGCCAGAAGTCTTTCGAACTTGATCCGCGACAACCTGCAGTACGAGCC
>CAZILB010000140.1:0-1766 GCA_964539925.1 uncultured Syntrophobacter sp.
CTCGGCGCTGCGCGCTCCCGCTCGCGGCGCCGGCGCGGCGCGACTCTTGGCAAGGCGGTCGAGCTCGCGCGTCGCCTCGCTCAAACGCTTGCGCGCCGCCGTCAATTCTTTTTGATTTGCGGCAACTTCCTTTTGGCTTGCGGCCAGTTCTTTTTGGCTCGCCGCCAGTTTGGCCTTGAGTTGTTCGATCTCAGCGCCGTGTCCTTGTACCCGCTGGTTTATCTGAGCAACCTGCGCTTCCAGTTTTTTGATTTTTTCCTCTTTTTCCAGAGACTCTTGTTGCGTCTTCGCCAACAACGGCTCAAGATCGATGCGCTCCTGCTGCCCCCCGACCAGATACACACCAAAAGCAAAGAGGAGCAAGCCAAAACTCAGGATCGCTTTTGACCTAATTGAGAGTTGCGGCTTCTCGGCACGGGGGACTTTGCTGGTCAAAGGCTCGTCGCGCTCGGGCCATTGCGGCATGGGGCTTAGATCGCCCTTACAGTAAAGGCACTTGAGCGCGTCGACAGCGACGCTATTGGCGCAGTGCGGGCAAAGCCGCGTCCCAATCGTCGGTTGAGCCATCAGCGGATCCTCATGGTTGGCGCAACATCCAAACAGCCTGTTGAACGCGGTGCAGACGAAAAAAGCAGCTCGAACGCTGTCATTGTGAAACTCTAACTCGCGTCCGTCAAGGGTTGTTTTACCATTAGACGCCGGCGTATGCCAGTTATAATAACGCCTTGCCCGAGAGTATCGCTTGCGCTATAGAACCCCTGGAGGATTTTTGCGACATGGCTCTAATCATCAGCGAACCCCAGACCCGAAAACTCCTTGACATGACCCAGGCCGTCAAGCAGCTTGACAAGATGTTTCGCGACCGCGCCGCGGGAAAAGTGCGCGGCGTGCCGCGCCGCCGCCTTAAAGGCAGCGAAAAGCAGCTCAACATGATGGCCGCTTGGCACCGAGATATGGACCTGCTCTGCTTGCGCGCCTATGCCGGCGCAGCGAATACGACCACGCTTTACAGCGGCCGCACCGGCGCGATTCAGGCGATTATCAATATGGGTTATCTGAGCAGTCTTCGCACCGGGGCAGCCACCGGCGTCGCGGCTAAATACCTCGCTCCCGGCAATTCCAAAGTCCTGGGCATCATCGGCCCCGGCTGGCAAGCGACTTTTCAAGCGGAGGCGGTCGCCAAAGCCTGCCCCATCGAACAAGTCGTCGTTTATGGACGCAGCCCCAAGCGCCGCGGGGGCTTCATCAAGCAGATGAGCAAGGTGATCCAAGCGGATTGGCAAGAAGTGACGACCGTCGGAGAAGTCGAAGCCGTTGCGGATATTCTGGTGGTCTCCACGGACTCGACGACACCGGTGGCCACCGGCGAAAACTTGAAACAAGAAGTCCTGGTCGCCTCCATCGGCGCCAACGCCGCGGTCAAACACGAAGTGTCAAATTTTCTCATTCAACAGATGGGCCTCGTCGTGGTCGACGACTTGGCGGCCGCCAAGGCCGACAGCGGCGATTTGATCGAGGCTTGCCAAGGCGGCATCACGCGATGGGAAGATATCCTGCCGCTGGAAAAGTTCGTCGCCCACGGCCCGCCCCAACCGCGGCCGAAAAGAATCTTCTTTCAATCCAACGGCATCGCCGACGAAGACTTGGCCGTGGGCAAATACGTCCTCGACCAGGTCAAGCGGAAGCAACTCAAAGCGCGAAAAGTGACCGAGATTTAGATGGGTCCCGCAAGCGTCGCCCGGCATGGTTCCGCCGGTCTTGTAAAT
>CAZILB010000140.1:1866-9800 GCA_964539925.1 uncultured Syntrophobacter sp.
GATTTAGATGGGTCCCGCAAGCGTCGCCCGGCATGGTTCCGCCGGTCTTGTAAATGCGCTCGGCCGACAATCCCGGGTTTTTCACTCCCTTCGGTAAGATTCACGACCGCCGTAAGTTTCCAGCGCTGCCGTTCGGCATGCCTTTGGTTAGCCTTCATTGCTGCCGCGGAAGCGCAGGTAGTGCCGCGTATTTTTCAGGCCGCATCGGGGACTGGCCGCCCGGTAATTTCAAGAGAAAACGCCGGCTTATGAAAAGACGGCCGTCATCTAAGCGGCCACACCGGATGCGCCATTTTTGTTCACTGCTCGCGGCAATTTGAGACGAAATTGGACGCTGGCAACGCTTGCCGCGTCTCTCTATAAGCGATTTTGTCCCTCCCTGTCACTCCGTTTCGCCGAAGCCTCAACGGCGCCGGAGTGGCATAGCCCCTGCTCCCATCAGTGATGCGAGGAATCGTTAACCCCTGGTACGACGCGACAATTGCCATGGAATCGCGGTGCCAGCGGGTTTGAACGCCGAGGACAAGGGTTAGGTTTATGACGTATATCACAAGCCGTTTTTATCCATTCTTGTTGCGGCGGTTGCGCGCCGGCAGATTTCGCTTCGCCCGCGCTCAAAAGTCGACGAATAAACTGGTCAATGCCTCCGGGCAGGCTCTTGTCGAGTTCGCTCTCGTGTTTCTCCTGTTCCTGGTGGTGGCCTGGATCCCGGCGGACTTCGGACTGGCGTTTTATACCGGACAAATTGCTCACAACGCGGCGCGCGAAGGCGCGAGAATCGCCGCCGCGGACTCGACGCTGGCACCCGGCACGGTCAGCTGCGCCGCGCCGGACTGCACGGAGAATATTCTCAAAGAAACGGCTGCGAGGATCTCCTCGGCGCTGCTTCCGGATGCGACCATCACGCTGGATCTGGAGCCCGATACGGGCACGAACTGCAATCGAATGGTGACGGTAACTGTATCCGGAACTTATAATTTCTTTTTCTATCAGCTCCTGCACACGCTGGGGGTCACGGGAAACCTGAACGATACGCCGATAACTCGCCAAACCCGCATGAGATGGGAGGCGCAATCGGGCTGCTGACTCCCACGTTGGGAATCGCCATGACGGCTTCGACAAAGGAGGGAGGAGTCAAATGAACGCCGCAAGAGAAAATGCCGCGCGCAAGAGTCAAAGAGGCCAGAGCATTGTTGAACTTGGGCTCATCACACCGCTTCTATTGATCGCCCTGTATATCCCCGCCGATTTCGGCATTGCCTTCTTTATGGGCAACCTCACTCAGACCGCGGCTCGGGAGGGAGCCCGAGTCGGCAGCGGACTCCAGAAAAGCGGGAAAGTTCCGGACCTGATCTTCAGCGCCACGGAAGCAAACACGGTGAGAACGGAAGTGTCGGCTCGAATGCCGAGTTATCTGTCGGACAAGAAGGTGACGGTGAAGTTCTATTCGGGCACCGAATGTATGGAATTTCTCGAGGTCACGGCAGAGGGTCAATACAATTTCACTCTGTATCGCATGATGAAGCTGTTTGGCGCCCCGGTGCCGGATCAAATGACGATCTCGCGAACAACCCAGATGCGCTACAGATATCAGCCGTACATGCACGACGACCACTGCACCGCCGCGATCACCTATGGACCCTACCCTGCTTAGATCGAATGGAGGCCTATATGAAGCCTGTTAAAAACGAACGGGGGTTTGCTCTGGTCTTCACGACCTTAATGATTGTCTTGCTTTTGATCATGGTCGGCATGGGATTGGACACCGGGCATTTGACCTATATCCGGTCCCAGGGGCAGCCCGCCGTGGACGCGGCAGCTTTGGCGGCGGCCTCGGCAATTCCATCGGGGAAGATGTCGACCGTCATCGATCGAGCGGCGCGGCTCAATCCGGGAGGTAGCAACCCGGGCACGGGAAACAATTATGTGGACAGTCCCAATAATCAAATCAGCGCCGAGAATGTGACGCTGGTAAAATACGACAAGGAAACCGGGCAATTCACGACGTCAGGAGTCACCATCGCCGATGCCAACGGCGCCCGAGTGGCCCTGGAAAACAACAATCCCTATGGCGGAAGTGCTGGGCAAGCCATTAAATCACCGCTGTTTTTGACGCCTTTGCTCAACATCTTTGGGCAGTCCACAAAGACCACGGCCGACGTAAGTGTCAGCGCCGTCGCCGTGAACCAGGCGCTTCCCGGACTGCCGATCGTCGCCGTACAAAAGCTCTGCGACGAAATCGAACGCGACGCAGACGGTTATGTGGTGCTGGATTTTCAGACCGGAAACGCAGGCACCGGCGGCTGGGAAACCTACCACATTATCAACGCGAGCACGACCGAGGTCCGCAATCTTTTCGAAAAGCTCCCTTACTGCGCCGGCCAGCCGGCGATCGATACCGGCTACTGCGGCAACATCGCCAACGGCGTCAATGCCACGGTCTTCAATCAGCATATCAAGCCGATGTTCAAAGCCGACCCTTCACGCTGCTATCTGATTCCGATCATTCCCAATGCCGGCAACTTGAACCAGTGCCAAACGATTGTCGATTGGGCTCGTTTCTGCCCGGCCCAGGGGAATAACACCGACGACGCCTTCCCCGGCCAAGGCAAACTCAAGGGAACCTTGACTTGCGGCGAAAGCCCCCATACCTCCAGGGATACTCAATGCTTCGTCCAGCGCCTGGTTCGGGACAAACCTTCGGGAATGTAACATTGTGCGGGACCAATAGCGCAAGGATGTCCGTATCCTGGCCCGGTGCGCGCGCCGTACGCTTCCGGTGTCGCAGCGGCGCCGGCAAGTGAAGCCCGCGCTATAGCAAGACACCTCTCTGGGGGCTCGGTTCGCTGCCCGGTCGCGCGCCCTCTGAGACTTGCGCCGTTTCTCGCGGAACGAAAACCACGGCCGTATCATCTTCGTACACCACCCTGTAGCGCGGGTCGCGGCGCAGCAACCAGGTGAGCGGGCGGCTGTGATCGGCGATAATCAGCCTGGCGCTCAAAAACTCAGGATCGCTGTCCCACCCCGGATAAGCAAGCCAGGCGCGCACGAATTTTGCCACGCGGGCGTCGCCGTGAAGATTGGTTCTGCCGTCGATGGCCACCGGTATTTCCCGCAGGCTCCAGATCAAGAATCCGCCCCAATCGAGGGTGTTGAAAACCGGTCCCGGCAACTTGTGGCTTTTGATATAGGCCACCGCGGCTACGGGATATTCTTTCGCCGCCACCGCTTGCAAATTCGGCTCACGGATGCCGCGCTGGAAACCGATCCCGTAGAGGGCCACCGCCACCAGCACCACAACCGCAAGCGTCTGCCCTCGCGCGAAAGCGAGCGGGCTTCCCGGCAGCCGGTAGCGAAGATGGCTGCCGACAATCCAGACCGCAGTGATCACAAGCAGCCAGATATCGCGCCGCGCGCGAAACCCCAGGCCTATGCCCAGTAGCAGCAAGAGCATAGGAAATGGCGACAGCCTCCGGCGCCAGCCGAGCGTAAACACGGCCGCCAGAGCCAACGCCAAAACGGTCCAGTTATCCGGCGACCGGAAAAACATCGGATGCATTTCCTGGATATTTTGGAACGTTCCGGTCTGGACGACGTACTCCCAAATCGGCCGGAAGATCAAAAAATGATAGGGCGAGAGCAAAGCGGCAAGAACGCTCAAGCCGGTCACCGCAATCAAGGGATTCGCGGGCAATGCCGGCGGCGCCGCAGGAAAATTCCATCGGCTCGCGCCGGCAAGCAGAAGGGCTTCTAGCAGCAGAAGACCCAGAATCGCCAGGCCGTAAATGAACTGAACGTGGAGGTTGGCCCAGAAGACAAAGATCAGCGGCATAAGCCAGAGCAAACGAGCCTTTCCTTCCTCGCGCGCTCGGCTGATCAAAACGAGCTGGATGGCAAAGAATAGAATCGTAAATAACCAGGGGCGGGGCGACATCAACGGTTTCATCGCCGCAACGGCCAAAGCGGTCAACGCGACCTCCGCGATGATGGGCAAACGCGCGAGGCGAACCAGCCGATGAACGGCCGCGGTGATCAGTATCCCCATGGCGGCCGTAAACCACACTATGCCGCTGAGCCCGAAGCTATTGTGCAGGGCGTAAATCAGCACTTCAAAGAGCCAGCTATACGCAAGCCAGGGCTTACCGGCGCCGTACGCCGAGAAATGGTCCTCAAACGGCACCCAACGGTTGGCGACAATCCACTCGCCGACCCGCAAATGCCACCAGATATCCGGATCCTGGTTCGGGAGCAGGGCCTGAACCGGGGCAATGAGATACAGCGCGGCCAGGAGAATGGTCCGACGCAAGGCCGGCTCGTAATTTTTGACGTTCGCCACGAAGCTTGGCATGGACTCGGGCCCGGTTTGCTCGGCCAAGGACACAAGATCGACTCAGCCCGGAAAATTCACGCTACGAG
This sequence comes from uncultured Syntrophobacter sp., assembly GCA_964539925.1. GTDB lineage: Bacteria > Desulfobacterota > Binatia > UBA9968 > UBA9968 > DP-20. The sequence continues at coordinate 6,283 of CAZILB010000140.1, forward strand.
GAAAAGCGGCCACACAGTGTCGAAGTGGGGCGGAGGATTTGCCCCGCCAATTTCGTTTGCAATGCATAGTCCGGCTTTGAAGGCGCGATCCATCGGATTTTGCGGGTCATGGACTAAACGGCCCCTCCCGGCTGGTTTCGGCGCATCGAGCTCTCCACTTCATCGCGCAGCAGATCCCAGATTTTTTCCACGCAGCGGGTAAAATCGGGGCTCGACATGCTGCGAATGGTGCGCGGGCGGGGAACGTCGACGGTGATCACGCTTTTGATCACCGCCGGGGGAGCGCTCAACACCGCGATGCGGTCGCATAGCATCACCGCCTCATCGAGATTATGGGTTACCAGGATCACCGTTTTCTTATCGCGCTCCCAGATGCGCAAAAGCTCCTCGCGCATGAGCAGCCGGGTTTGCGCGTCCAGATTGGCGAAGGGCTCGTCCATCAAAATTACTTCGGGGTCGTTGGCGAGGGCGCGGGCGATGGCGACCTTCTGTTTCATGCCGCCCGATAGCTCATAAGGCCGATACGCGCCGAAACCGTCCAGCCGCACCAGATTGAGAAAAAATTGGCTGACACGCTTCAGCGCCGAAGGTTCCTCGTGGCGAAATTCATCGCCGAGCGGCACATTCTCCTCCACCGTGCGCCAGGGCATCAGCGCCGAGTCTTGGAACACCATCGACACCATGGATCTGGTGCGCTTCTCGCCGACAAATTCGACACTGCCCTGCGTCGGCTCGTCAAGGCCCGCGAGGATTTGTAAGAGCGTGGTCTTGCCGCATCCGGTCGGGCCGATGATGCCGAAAAACTCCCGGTCGCGCACCTCGAAGTCGATCCCGCCGAGCACGCGGAAAGTCCGCTCCCGGGTCACAAACTCTTTGGTCAAGCGGCGAACGACAACCTTCATGACTGCCTCATTCAGCGGCCAGCGCGAACGTATCGATCACCACATCCGAATCGGTGGCATCGAGGGCGGCGTAAAACGCAACTTGCCTTCCGCGTACTCAGCCTCGAACCTCGAACTCGGAACCTCGAACCGAGCATTATGGCATCTCCGCCAGCAGCCGGCCGTAACCCGCCAGCGGTTCGTTCAAATGGAGAATCTTCTTGGTGGACCACACCTGAGCCGGAATGCTCGAAACCACCGTGGTCTTTAAATCTTTCTCCAACATCTCGATCACCGGCAGATTATGCCAGCCGGCGCCAAGCATATAAATCCCGTCCACCGGCCCATGCTCGATGAACACCTTCTTGGCGAAGTTATAGATCGCCTCGGGGGCGATCTTGCCCGCGTCTTTAAATGGCACATCGATGCCCTTCATGGCATTGACCACGAAGCCGTCGTCTTCGAGAAACTTGGCAAACCTCTGGTTCATATCTTCGGGAAAGTACGTAATGCCCACCAGCTTCTTCATTCCCAGCGCGCGAAACGCATCCACCTGGGCGATGGTCGCCACCGTCACCGGAATTTTATATTTTTTCGTCAACGAATCGGCGATCTCCCGATCCGCCCCATGCCCACGCACCATCGTCGGCGGCGCGCCCATGATCATCACCACGTCCGCCCCAAGCTCCGCCAACCGGGCGACTTTTCGCTCGGCCACCGTCAACGCCTCTTTCAGTTCCTGCTCGTTCCCCGCCCGAACTCCGGCGTGCGCCGGAATAAACCCCACCCCCTCCGGCATGAGCTTGATAAAACTCTCCATCGACCCCGGCCGATACGTCGGTTTAACGAGCCCGACAATGCCCCGCGCTCCGTAATACATAGTTTGTTCGCTCGCTTTCTATTCCGATTAACCGCTCGAATATCCTAGTCCCCTCATCTTGGCAAGCGCAGCGCCATTGGCATCCGGCCGTTGTTTCATCAATTGAACACGAATTGCGCGGCCAGTTTGAAGAGCCCGCTTGATCGCCGGACGGTGCTTGTCCCATCCGTGGCGCAGTCCAGGGTATTGCGGATAATAAATAGCGGCTCGGGCAGAGCGATAGGTTGCTTCCGCTTGACCTGCCGACGGATAAAAGACCCAAAATCGGCCCCTCACTTGTGCCGAAGTGCGTCTATGGCGTCTTGAAGCGTGACCATCAGCGTCAAAGGGTTGATCGGGGAAGCGGTGAAGCCGGATTCTTCGTAGAACCGCTTCGCTTCCTCGGAGAGCGCATGAACCAGGATGGCGCGAACGCCGATAATATCGGCGGCTTGCAGGGTTCGCAGGATAGCGTCGCGCAGCAACCCGCGACCCAGCCCTTGACCCTGATAATCCTTGTCGACCGCGAGCCGCCCCAGAACGACTACGGGGACCGGACCGGGCGCGCTGCGCCTCAGGCGACCCGGCGCCGTCTCTCTCGACACCGAGCCGGCCGCCAGGCTGTAGTAACCGGCGAATCGCATCCTGTCGAGAACGACATAGGTGCTCGACGCCCCGCATTGCTGGTTTGGCAATGCGCGCCGGCGGAGCCGATCGTTCAGCACCGGCTCGCCGCAATCGAATTTCGAGAGGTCATGCTCCGGTTGGAGTTTCTCCGGAGCGTTTTTGATCGCGGCAGGGCTCACCGATCCCAAGGAGCCCTGGACTGAAGCAGTTGTCGAAGCTTCGGGTTGTCCTTGGGAGGCCTATCGAGCGCCGCCAGGAACCGTTTAAACTTCTCTTCAGGGAGTGAAAAGTGATTCTGGTCCACGAGCAATGCCTGGGCCTCCCGACAGGCGGCCTCCAGCATAAAATCCGACCGGCTTCGATCGAGCAGCGCTGCGGCCCGGTCAATCAATTCCTTTCGTCGCCGCGTTGCCCGCAGGTTGATAATCTCGTTTCGTGTTTGCGTCTCGGCCATGGGAGTCATCTCCGCGCTAGTGATAGCGTCCCTTTACAGCGGGTCGAAGCCCCTTCGGTACCGTAGCAGGGTGACAGTCTCACTGATGATATCCCAAGTGGTGAAAAATACCGTTGCCGACGTTATCGCATCCGCCGTAAGTTCTCCGGCTCGCTCGTGGTTGGCATCTTGCACATCCAGACAGGCGTAGAAGAAGGACGTATCGCAGAACAATCGGTCCGGCAGTGCCATCACCGCTTAGTTCTAGCCGATCCGTAGAGATACTCATTAATACGGCCGGAAATATCGCGTTGCCGTCCGCGACGCTTCGGCAGCTTACGCATCAATGACAGCAGATTCGTCGCCGCGACGCCCGCTTGCGGCGCGGGTGTGGAGGCGCGCAGCTCAGCAACGACCTTGTCGCCCACGGTGATTTCAACCTTGGCGGTCGGGCTTTTCCCGACTCTACGAACGAGTTCGGGCAATCGCTTGCGCGCTTCGCTAATCGACAGCTTCATAATGCAGGAGTTTACAAGCGACCCCGCTGGGAGTCAACGAAATGGAGAGCCACAGAACTGTCCTGGCCCTCGACGGCTCGACGGTCTTAACTCCCCGAACTGAGATGAGTGAGATGAGGGTCACCTGTGATTTTAAAGTTCAACAGCACCGCAAATCTTACACTTTCCCCAAGGGCGACCTATACGTCGCCATCAGCGTC
>CAZILB010000141.1:0-3756 GCA_964539925.1 uncultured Syntrophobacter sp.
GCCGCCATCGGCAGCTTCTTTGTCCCGGTCAGTTAAAATACCGCGCGATTTAACCGCCTGTTAACGATTAGCCCGGTTCAAATTTTTTGCGCCACGTCTTCCATAAACCGCCGAAGCGTCGCGCGTGTCTGTCGGTCGGGCAGGCTGCCCAAAGCGAAGTTGCCGGCGAGATCGGTCAGGTGCAGGCGCTCGCGCACGTGCGCTACTTTTTCCCGTACCTCCGCGGCATCGCCGACCAGCACGCGGTTATGTTCGACTAAATCGTTGAACGTGAGCTTGCGCATCTTGGCTCGGTGTTCGTCATGAGTGCGATAAGATTCCGGCTCGGGTATGCCTTGAGTCAAGTTGCGCGCCTCGGCGGCCGCCGCATGATAAGCCGCGAGCGCCGGCTCGGCCGTGGATCGCGCTTCGGAGGAATTTTCGCCGACGTAGATGTGGTACATGGCGATCACCCTTGCGCTCTCGGGATCATATCCCGCCGCGTGGCGCGCCTTGAAATAAAGCTCGACCATGGTGCGCAGCTCGTCGATCTCATGCAAGAACGGAATCAGCATCATGTGAAAGCCGCTGCGCCCGGCGAACTCGAAGGATTCGGCGGTCGACGTGGCACCCATCCAGACGGCGGGATAAGGCTTTTGCACCGGACGCGGCAATAGTTCGACGTTATCGTAGCGGTAAGCTTTGCCTTTATGGCTGAACCAGGGCTCGCTCCAGGCTTTGAGAATGATCTCCAGATTTTCTTTGAATCTATCGCGCAGCTCTTCAAGCGGCGTGCCGAAGGTCAACGACTCCCATTTGATAAAGCCGTGGCCGATCCCGAAGTCCAGCCGCCCGCCGCTCAAGCAATCCAGTGTCGCGTAGTCTTCGGCGATGCGCAAAGGATTGTGATAAGGCAACAAAGTCACCGCGGTGCCGATGCGAATCTTCGAGGTCCTCTGCGCGATCGCCGCGCCGATCACCGGCGGGCTCGACAATGTTCCGCCGAACGAATGGAAATGGTGTTCCGCGAGCCAGAACGAATCGAACCCCAGCGCCTCACCGTAAGCAGCCTGCTCGACGATCGATTTGAGGCGGTCCGATCCGTTCGCGCGATCCGCGGCGCTCAATGACGGCAAATGAAATATTCCGTAACGCATTTGAAAAAGATCGGTAGGTTCACACGTTTGATATTATCGGCGCCAGGAAATCGTCGCACCAAGAACGGTAAGCCCGCAAAGGTCCCCGCCCAGGCTGTCATTTCGACCAACGGGAGAAATCCTCTTTCTTAGATCCCTCGCATTCGCTCGGGATGACGGGCCAAATCCCGTCACCTTGGCGTCCATTGCGCTCTTTGCGCGAGACATGCTTTTTTCTATCCCCTTTAGCTGCGAGGACTTTCCACCAGGTGCCGGCTGAAAAATTCCATCGCCTTGGGCCAGGACAGCGCCGCCGCGTGGGGCCGATAGTTGGCCGAGCCGGCATTGCAGAAGGCGTGCGCGGCGCCGGCGTAGGTGTGAAACTCGTGAGCCTTGCCGAAGCGCGTCAGCTCGGCGTCGAGCTTGCGCATGTCTTTCGGAGACGGATTTGTATCTTCGGCGCCGAAATGCCCCTGAATCGGACAGTCGATCTCGCGCGTGCGCTCGAAAGGCGTCGGTCCCTCGCCGAACGGCACCATGGTGCCGCTGCCGTAAAACATAACGCCGGCCTTGAGATCTTTGCTCGCGGCCGAAGCCAAATATACGATGCGCCCGCCCATGCAAAAGCCGACAATGCCGACCCTCGCGCCGTTCACCCGCGGGTGATTTTTCACAAAGCCGAGGGCGCCCTCGATATCTTTGATGATCGACGGGTCGCGCAGGCGCGCTTTCCGCGTCGGATTGTCGTCTTTGCAGTCGGGACCGTCGCGATGATAGAGGTTGGGCGCCACGGCGGCGTAGCCCTGGAGCGCCAGCATATGCGTCGTGTCCTTGATGAAGTCTTCCAGGCCCGACTGTCCGTGCACCACGACGATGCCCGGCACCGGCGCGCCGCCCGCCGGCAAGCTGGTATAGAGCGGCATATTGCTGTCATCGACTTTCACGTTTTCCCAAGAACTCGCCATGAGTCACCTCCGCAAGCCGTTGCATAACGATCGCCGACCTACATAAACACACCCGGTCGCCGTCGGTCAAGATTGGTGAACCAAAATCGATCACCGCGGGAGCAGGAGTCTCCCGGTCGTGAGCCGGCGCATCAAAACTCCGCCAATGATCCCTACATCGGTTGACCCATTCTCCGTGAAAAAGATATAGTTCGGTTAAATTTCCGAGCCCGATTTAGAGAGGTGTTCCCGTGCTGACCAAAGAAGAAAACGATCTCCTGACGCAAACCGGGCCAGGTACGCCGGGCGGCAATTTGCTGCGCCAGTACTGGCAGCCCGTAGCCTTGTCCGACGAGCTGCCGCCGGACGGCGCCCCGTTGGCGGTGCGAATTTTGAGCGAGGATCTGGTTTTGTTTCGCGATGACCTGGGCGAAATCGGCTTGATCGGGCGGCACTGCTCCCACCGCCGCGCCGATCTAAGTTACGGCCGCGTCGAAAACGGCGGGCTGCGCTGCCTCTATCATGGTTGGCTCTTCGACCGGCACGGTAACTGCCTGGAGCAACCTTGCGAACCCGAGGGCAAAAGATTCTGTCAAAAAGTCCGCCATCCGGCCTATCCGTGCACCGAGCGGGGTGGGATTATATTCGCTTATATGGGCCCGGGGGAGCCACCGCTGTTCCCCGCGTACGAACCCTTTCTCGCGCCGCAAGACCACCTGCTGGTGACCAAGATCTATCATGAGTGCAACTATTTTCAGGCCAACGAAGGAAACCTGGATCCAAGCCACGTTTCCTTTCTCCATCGACAAGACAACGTCCCCGAAAACCTGAAACGAACGGTGCAGGGCACCGACGGCAAGCTCCCTCTCGCGCTCTATGCCGCCGACCTTGCTCCCGAGATCGACGCCGAGGAAACCGACTACGGCGTGCGGATTTTTTCGATCCGCTGCACGGAGGACACGCGAACGTTTTTCCGCGTCACCAATTTCATCCTGCCCAACATGGCGACCATTCCCGGCCCCATGTCCGGCGATGGTTACAATCTCTATTGGCATGTGCCCATCGACGACACGCACCACTGGCGCTACGACATCGTATTTCGCCGCAGCGCGCCGATGGAAGAAAGAGACATTCGGCGTAATCAGGAGATCCTGGACGAACTAAACCCCGACTTCAAACCCAAGCGCAACAAGGCCAACCGCTATCTCCAGGACCGCGAATCGATGAAAACCTGGAGCTTTGCCGGCATGGGTCGAATCTTCAACGTCCAGGACACAGCCATTGTCGAGGGCAGCGGTTCGATCGTGGACCGCACCAAGGAATTTCTCGGGCCCGCCGATCGCGCGATTATCGTGGCGCGCCGCCAGGTGCTGCGAGCGATCAAAGATGTGCAGGAAGGACGGCCGGGACCAAATGTGATACGCTCCGCCGCGGCTAACCACTACCCCCATCTCATGGTGATTTCCGAAGTGGTCGACGCCGGCGGCGACTGGCGCCAGCACTGGCAAAACAAGCTCGCCGCGCTGCGCTGAGAAAGCGGCACTTCTAATCGTAGCAGTCCGGAAGAGAATTCACCGCAGAGTGAGTCATGAGCCTACGCTCGTCCCCGATGCATGAAAACGGCAGACTGGCGCTGCCTCCGGCTCCTTTCCCCTTGATGGGGAAAGGCCGGGATAGGGGTGCTGCGAAGCGAGCGA
>CAZILB010000141.1:3856-9423 GCA_964539925.1 uncultured Syntrophobacter sp.
TTCCTATCCGAACCCGCCCGCTGTCTTACGCCGCGTCCAGATGAAAGAATTTCACCGCATTGCCGGCGAGTATGGCCTGCTTTTCAGCGTCGGGCACACCGGCGAATTGTTCCTCGACCAGCTCCTGCGACTTCGGCCAGCGCGTCACGATGTGCGGAAAATCCGTGGACCACATGATTTTGTCGATGCCGAGCATGTGGCGCAATTGAATACCGACAGGATCGTCAAACACACCCCAAAGCGCATGATCCCGCAAATATTCGCTGGGGAGTTTTTTTAACTTCGGCAGGCCCAGAAGCCGTTCCGCCCACGAACTGTTCACTTTATACGTCTGATCCACTTGCTGATAGAAATAGGGAATCCAGCCGATATTGTTTTCCGCCCAATAGATTCTCAGCTCCGGAAAGCGATCGAAAACGCCGCTGAAGGTCAACTGCGTCGCCTCCACCGCGCCGCAATGATAAATGCCGTGGCGCGCCAAGCGCTGGAGAAAGTCGAAAGGGCGGTCTTCGCCCTGGGGATCCTTGGGATATTTCATCAGGTAGACATCCCGTTCGTCGGTGCGGCGCGGAAACGAAGTGTGAATCGTAATCGGCACGTCCAGATCCAAAGCCGCGGCCCAAAAACGATCGTCCTCCGGGGTCGGCTGGCTCTTGCCGCTCGGAAACGTGTGCAAGCGCACCGCTTTGAAGCCCTTTTCCTTGCAGCGCTTCATCTCGGCGATGTTCTCGTCCGCGCCGATATCCGGCATAACGGCGACACCAACGAGCCGATCGGGATCGACGGCGCAATACTCTTCGATAAAGTAATCGTTGAACGCGCGGATGATCGCGAGGAACGCTTCCTTATCCTTGATCTTGGTGTTGCGCGCCTCGCTGGCGAATAACAGCTCGCCGTCGATGCCGTCGGCATCCTGTTCCTTGAGCCGCTGCGCAGGCGGGCCGGCGCCTGCCGACGTTTCAAAATCCAGATGCACCGGATTGAAATCTTCGGGGGATTTGCCGGCGAACAAGGCGGTGCCGCGATATTCGAGCGGCTGGCCCTCTTCTAAAATCGCGTCCCGGCCATCGGCGAGCTTGATCCGGCGCGGCGCACGATCGCGAAACTTTGGCGGCACCCTGTGGGTCCAGGTTTCCGGCAACGACTCAAAGTGGCTATCCGCGGAAAAATAGCGATACGGCCGCGCCATGGAATAACTCCTCCCTCTCTTTTAATTCGGCGTCAGACATAATCCGCGTGCTCGCCCTGGTGCGTCAGCGACAAACCCAAATTGTCCATGGCCAAGCGGGTGTTGATGCCGAGGATGCGCAACGGCTCGGTGCCGGTGTTAAAATACTGGTGCCACTGAAACACGGGAATCGATAGCACGTCGAGAGTATCGAAGGTGAATTCCTTGTCTTCGACGATCACTTTGCCCTTGCCGCCGACGATCAAATCGATTTCATCGTAAAGATGGCGGTGCGCGCCCGAGCGCTTGCCCGGCGGAATTTCCGCCATCACCACGCCGAGAGCTTTGCTGTGAAAACCGATGCGCGGATCGACGACGTAGGCGAGTTTTCCCATCGCCGTCGGCTCGAAGACCAGGTCCTTCTGCTTGACCAGCACCTTGCTCTTGCGTCGCAATTGCTCTTCGTGCATCGCGAAGGCCACCTGTTCGGCGTACATCTCGGCGGCGCGATTGCCGCTGAACTTGCCGTTGTCTATTTTCCCGCCGCCGCCGGGTATGAGTGTTGTTCTCGCGTCTTCGCCTTCCTGGGCGTAAATCCAAAACTCAGGGTAGCGTTCGTCTTCGTAGACCGCCTGGCCCAGAGCCAGCGACAGCGGCCCGGTTGTCGAAGCAATGCGCAGCACGGGCTCATCGCCGTCGTTGATGTGACGGTGCCATGAAAACATCGGCACGCTGAGCAGATCGCCCGGCCCCCAATCGTAGCGCACGCCGTCGATGATGCTGTGGCCCCTGCCCTTGAGAAAATAAATGATCGCTTCCACCGTGTGGCGGTGCCCGAGGGTGCGCCAATCCTGGCCCTCCTCGGTGTGGGGCGGGATGACATCGTACCACAGCCGGTGCGTGTGGTTATTGGACCCGAGGCGCGCGTCGACGACGTAGATATGCTTGTGCTCGCCAAGTTTCTTTTCGATTTCGGGCCATTTGAATAGCACATCCTGCCCTTTGCGCCGGCCCTGTTCCTCCTTGGCGAATCGCACACTGTGCATCGTCAGCTCGCTATGCGTATCTTTGATCGACTTGACTTCCATGCCGTCCTCCTCGCGCTTGATCGTTACCGGAACATGGGTCGCGACTGTATAACAGCCTCGGAGAATTTCCAAGAATGGCCTGGACATCCAGCCGGCCATCGATCCTTGTCAGTCGCCGCCGTCCGATCAGTCGGACAAACGAGCGCGGGCGGCTTCGGAAATTGCGAGCACCGCCGGATGGCGCAGCTTGCGGTCGAGGGAAATCGCGAAAAAGCGCTCGCGCACTTCGGCGATACGCCCAACGACTTTGACCTCGTACTGCTTTTGCACCTCCGGCGCGATCACCGACGGCGCCGCGAACAAGCCGAGCCCATGCTGCCCGAAGACTTTCATCAGAGCGCTGTCTTCGAACTCGGCAACAATCCGGGGGTGAATACGCTGGGCATCGAACCACTGGTCTAAAGAGCGGCGCGCCGTGGTATTGCGTGTCGGCAGCAAGAAAGGCGCGCCGTCGAGCGATCGAGGGAAACCCCCCTTGTATTTGCCGACCAATCGCCCGCTCCCGAACAAGAGCATGGCGCATTCACCGAGGAGATGGCTGAAGGCTTTGACATTGAACGTGGTGTCGATGGGGGCATCGGCCAGCACGACGTCGATGTCGTGCAGCGCCAGCGCCGGCAGGAGTTCTTCGTTGGTGCCCTCCCGGCAAACGATCCGGTACTGTTGCCGTAGCTTGAGCGCCGGCTCGATCAACTGATAAGCGACCAGCTTCGGCAGAACGTCGAATACGCCCACCGTGAGCCGCGCCAGCCGTCCCTCCGGCCGGCCTTTGAGACTGCCGATCATCTCCTGGCCAAGGGAAAAGATCTCATCCGCATACCGGAACACCAATTTGCCGGTGTCCGTCAGCACCAGATGCCGCCCAACCCTGTGAAACAGTTTTTCCCCCAGCGCCTGCTCCAGCGACTTTAGTTGTGCGCTGACCGTCGCCTGGGTTAGCCGCAGCTGCTCGCTGGCGCGCGATACGCTGCCTGCCCGGGCGACGGTCCAGAAATAGTTCAGGTGATGATAATTAAGCCATTCCATGCGCAAAGTTTGGTTAGACTTTTTCTAATTGTTAATAAGAAATTATGAGTTTGTCAAAATATTCCATCCTGCTTATCTTTCCCGCTCAAAATCCTACCATCTGGAAGGGAGCCTAAAAGCCATGAGATCGGCGAGTGTCAGTGCAACGGTCGATACCACAAGACTCTTCGAACCGGACACGCTCATCCCGGATCAATTCTACGCGACGTTGAAGAGGAGCCAGATTAACGATCCGGAGCGCCGGTTGATGGCGGCCATTCTCGAAGACGCGGTGTCGTGTTTGTCGAAAGGCGGGAGCGAGGACGCTTGCCAGCATCAACGATCCGCGGAAGAGGCCGAATACTGGATCAACACTGAAGGGGAAGAGGAGTGGATCTTCTCGTTTACCAATGTCTGCGAAACTTTGGGACTCGATCCCAACTACATGCGGTGCGGCCTGAACCGCTTGACCCTGTCAAATCGGGGCAGAGCTCGAGAACCCATCCTGTTGAAAAAGTACCGCTCCGGGCCGCGCAAAAGAAAACTGCGCTTTCGCGCCGCGATGTGACGGTTGCGCGAGCCCGCGCGCATGGGAGGTTTGCGCGCGCCGGCTCCACCGGGTATTTGCCTTTCGTAAGCTTCCGCAACTTCAAACATAGATCCTCCCTTGTGCGGATATGCTGCCTTCCATCTCGGTGCGCACCCCTGCCGCGCAGGCTGAGCTTTTTACTCCCTGTTTTGCCCCGGCTCCATACCATGCCGCTTCATTAATGCCATTTCGTCTTCCGCGCTCGGTGGAATCGCTCCCGACCAGAGCGCCTGCAACTCTTCGAAGTAACCGTCCATAGCCGGCGCATGGATGATAAGCAACCGCGACTGCGCCGTTGCCGCGTTGCCGAACGTGTGCGAAACGCCCCCGGGCACATGCACAAAACACCCAGGCCGGCCCGTCACGGTGTCGTCGCCGAGAAAAAATTCAATCTCGCCTTCAACCACGTAAAACGCCTCTTCACAATTGGTATGAATGTGCGGCGGCGGCTTCCTGCCGCCCGGTGGGAGCGTGCGCTCCATAAACGAGAACGCGCCATTCGTGCTTGCGTGCGTGGCCTTGAAGAACATCGTGCTGCCGCGCGCGCTGAACACTTTACCCTGCCCCGCATCATAAACGACCGCTTTGTCTCTCATACGGCCTCCACCAGATAGGAAAAGGGGATAAGTCCAATTTTCCAATCCTCCTTCAACCGGCGTCCACGCGAACGCTGCGTGGATTCTAAACCCAGTTTTGCCGTGGAAGATCACATCACCGGGAACCACACGAGAGGTGTTTCACAAGTGCGGCATGATCTCCCTGGCGCAGATTTCCAGATGCTCCGTCTCGTCGAACATGGGATTGAAGACAATCTGCTGCGCGCCGGCGCGGACGATTTCTTGGATTTTTTCCGTGCATTCGGCGGCGCTGCCCCAGATAGAAACCTTGGGTCCGAGGTCGGCGTTTTTGTATCTTTTTTGAAACCACTCGCGCAGGCGTCTCTCAGCGCGCGTTTTATCGTTATCGATGGCAAGATAAACCCTCTTTGAAAAATGAAACGTCGCGCCATCGCGTTTGGCTTCGTCCAAAAATCCTCGAATGCGCGCCGACTCGCGAATAAACGATGCCGACGATGACGAGCCGGCGCCCATCCAGCCGTCGGCGTATTTCACCGCCCTTCGCAGCGCGTTCTCGTGGTGACCACCGAAAATCACCGGCAGGTGCGGTTTCTGCATCGGCTTGGGTTCCATGGAAATGTCTTTGAAGTTCCAATAACGTCCAGCGAAGCTCGCTTTGGGTTCGGTCCAAAGAAGCTTGATAATTTGCACCGCTTCGGTGAAACGGGTCACGCGCCCCGCGCGCGTGTAACCGAACACATCCTCGTGGGAACCGAGATGGCCGCCGCCGAGGCCGACGCCCATCACGGCGCGGCCGCCGCTCATGCAATCCAAAGTAGAATAAGCCTTCGCCAGTTGAATCGGGTTGCGCAGGGGCAGCAGTATAACCGACGTGCCGAGCCGCAGCTTGTTCGTGATCGCCGCGACATAACTGAGCAACGTCACGGGCTCCAGTATTGTGAAGTCGCCGATGATGCGCTCCTGCAGCCAGAGGCTATCGTAGCCGAGTGCCTCAGCTTTGACGGCGAAGTTTCGGATGTGGCCCATGTCGACCGGGCCGTCGAAAAATACCTGCGGCAGCTCGATCCCGCAGGGCAAGTGATTCGCCATGATTTAAGTCCTCCCTAATCGAAACATTGATTCTTGGCGAAAGACCTAGC
>CAZILB010000142.1:0-2415 GCA_964539925.1 uncultured Syntrophobacter sp.
GTGTGAACTTTTGGATACATGGGTGTAAACAAAAGGACTCGGTCTATTTCTCTTCCAGCAAGATCACGCCGTCCCACCCTTCTCCAGGCGGAGTCCTTTGGTACTCATCGCAGAGCTTTAGATAAAAGCGCGCCGGGCCGTCGGTAGCCGAGATTTCGCTCAGGCGATAAAACTTTTCCTTGGCTTCGTCCCAGGACCGTCGCTTAAACGCTGCGAGAGCATCGGCGAAGATCTCGCAGGACTCTCGACGGTTTGCGTCCGCGTCTTGGATGTTGCCGAGTAGCTCATGCACCACGATCGGTTGGGATTTTCCCTTGAGCATGAATTTGCCGACTTCCCGTTTCAGCAAGCCGTCGATTTGGTCGACGATCTCGGAGGATGCCAGCACCTCGGTGCCCAAGTACTTGTTCAGCCCGTCCATCCGCGATGCGGTATTGACGGTGTCGCCCGTGGGGCCATATTCGTAGTGGTCGGCGGCGCCGATATTGCCGAGGAAAATTTCCCCGCAGTGTACGCCCACGCGGGTAGGAAAACTGAAATTTTCCACGGTGCTATTGAATTGGTGCACTGCTTTGGCGACGTCGAGAGCCGCCAAGCAGGCTTGCCGGCGCAGATTATCGTCGGGCCGCGAAGCCTTCCAGATCGCCAGGAAAGAATCGCCTTTTAAGTTTACGACCATGCCCCCGTGCCGTTTCACCGGGTCGAAAGTGGCTTCGAAGTACTTGTGCATGAGAGCGCTCAGTTGTTGCGGACTGAGCTTCTCCGACAGCGTCGTGTATCCCGCCACATCGGCGAATAGACACGCCCCGTAAACTACCTGGCCGCTGTTTTTGATATCGACCATGTTCTTAGCGAGTTGGTCGACGACTTCGTCAGGGACGTAGTAGGCGAGCGCCTTGCGAATTTGCTGGCGCTCTTTGTTGGTTTCAACATAATTCCACAGTACTCCGCCGACGAATCCCAAAGGCGCCTGAACAAATAAGGGAATGGCGATGGGATACCAAGTGCCATCCGCGGCGAAACGATAATGAGCCACGAGGAGGTACAGCGCGCTCAAGCCGGCTATTGTTGATAGGCCGACGACGATCGAAGAAAGCCGGCCAATCATGCCGGCGAGGAGGCCCCCCAATAGAATCATTGCGAGATAGGCATGAGAGCTGATCGGCTTTACGGGCTTGTCTTCAAGGAGGTTGAGAAACGCCGTGGCGGCGATCTCCACGCCGCCGATAAAGACCCCGTTCGCTTGGGAAAAAACCGTGTAGAAGCTGTCTTTTCTCTCGGCCAGGATTCTTTCCGAGAGCCCGACAAATACCGCTTTGCCCTTGAGGTCGAAAGGTTTGCCGAGGCCATTGCTCTCTCCGAGTTGTAAGGCGCGATAGTAGGGGATCGTCGTCACCGTATGCGGCGGCCCGTAATAGTTCACGTAGCGACGATTCGGCCCGCCGTACAACTTTACCAAGGTCGCGAGCATGGATAGATCTTTGCCGCCGGCCGTCCGCGAATCTGACCGTCGTAATTCGTCGAGCATCTGGCCGCTGAGCGCCGGGTCGTTGTCGAAGATGTCCTTTATTTCGCGTATCAGCTTTCCCACGCTTTTGCTCTTAATCGGCGCCTCAAGGTTCGGCGGCAGCTTGCCCGAAAGGGTTGGCCGAACTTTTTCTAATGAACGGACAAACTCGTCATAGACGCGCATAGAATAAAGCTGATAGGCGACGACCGGGAAAGTGGCAGGGGGCGACAATGCGCCCTCGGTTTGAAAGGTCCAATACTGATTCACCTTGAAGGGAATTCTCGGTAGAACAAATGGGGCGGTGGCGACTGCCGATTCGGCGAAGAGCGGAAGCGGTTTTACGACTCTGACGATACTGTGTTCCGGGCCGTATGATCCGCCGGTTGCGGAGGCCGCCACTTCTCTCGCGGTCATGGGGTCGCCAAGTACCACGTTGCCCGCTTGAGCGATCGCGCGGGCGAACAATTGGTCGTCCGCGGCGACGCGCGGCTCCAAAAAATGGACATCGAACGTTACGATCGCGGCGCCGGCTTTGGACAAAACGTCGAGGAGGCGAGCGTGCAGCGATCGCGGCCACCTGTCGGGATTTTCGGGTATCCCGAGCCGGTCGGCCGACTCCTTGTCGATGCTCACGACGACCGCGTCAGCGGGCGCCGGCCGCGGACCCCGGAGCTTGAACAACAGCCCCAGCCCGAGATCTTCCTCAAGTTCATGGGTAAATTGAAAGAAACTGACGACAAGGCCTGCCGTCGCGATTAGCACACCGAGCGGCAGAGCTTTTAAAAAGCGACTCAACATCGATGGGCGCTGTTCGGTTTACCTGCGGTCGATGAAGTCCGGTTCGGACCTGATGCCGCGGTCAAATTTCATAATCCGCCACTGGAATGTTTGTCAAACAGTTTTAG
>CAZILB010000142.1:2515-9332 GCA_964539925.1 uncultured Syntrophobacter sp.
GTATCAGCCGATGAGCCCCAGATATCGCCAGTACGGGATCGCGGCTATTAGCGCGACGAGATAGGCGAGGGCATATATCGGATTGATCCGCAGCATGAACGGGTAGGAGAATCCTTTGCCGTCGGTCGTCGAGTAAGCAAGCATATGCCAATCGACCTGGTAGGGGAAAAACCACACCTCGGAGGCGATCAAGATAATCATGGCCAGGACCCACGGGCTCATGCCGACGTCGATCGATAAAGGGAGCAGCGCCACACACAACGTCACCACGGTTAAGAAGCTGGTAAAGACAAGTTTCAGCAAGTAGGTCAAAAGCGCGATGATCAGGAAAAACCAGGCGGGACTCTCGATGAAGGGAAGAATCAGCGGCGACATCACGTCGACCAGCCAGTTGTCAAGTTTCGCCTGCCTCAGTAGCGTCGGTATGCTCAAAGTCACGCCCATGTATATCAACAATTCCCAGTCGATCCCTTTGCGCAGCATATTCCAGTCGACGATGCCGGTATTGACCAGGGTCGCAAAAGCGATGATCGCAATCCAGGCGCCATCGATTCCGTGGTGGGACGTCGTGAGCCAACCTGCGACGGTGAAACAAAGCACGCCCAGACTGATCCATTCTTTGTGCGATAACTTGCCGAGAATATTGAGCTGGGTTTGCACCATTTTGTGGGAAATCTTCGGTTCCGACTCAGGTCGATAGAGGAAGATGGTGCACAAGAGCACAATTATAAATACGACAACAGTCGGCGGCAGGGCGGCGACCAACCAATAACCCCAGGTGAACTGTTCGCGCACGTCGGCGGGCAATAGACCCCAGGCGATCAGGCTTGTCGTCGAGCCGGTCAAGAACAGAAATCCCAACTGGCCGAGACCAAGAAAGCTCGCCACAAACAAACCGGTCGAAGCCTTCGACGGCGTTTTGTAGCCGAGGCTTTCGGAGAGATTCACCAGCATCTGGCTGGTGATGACCGTGCGCGCGGTCTGCTGCGGGATAAGCGCCATAACCACCACGCCCATGACGCCGGTGGCGACGATCTGCCAGTAGTAGCTCAACGGAAACATGCGGACGAGATGGAGCGAGAGCCGATAGAACAGACCCGAACCGGTGATCGCGGCGCCCAACCCTAGCACGCCCAGTGTCATGAACCAGGTCGTGCTGGCAAATCCGCCCATTACCGTCTGCGCCGATGCCACCTTGGTCAGGATGATCATCATCGCGAACGCCAAGGCGACGCCATAGTCCGGCAGCACGCGAAAGACCCAAAACACCAGCGTGCAAGAGATTAAGGCGAGCATTTTGATCGCGGTGGGGTCCAAACCGAGATCCGGTTGACCGAACCACAGATAGAGTCCGGTTGCCAATCCGATTGTCGCTCCTAACCATCGGCTGAGGGAGGACGTGCGCAGAAGCGGGCGCCACACGCGCAGTCGGTCGAGCGATCCAGCGCCCGCTCGGCGGGCCGCTAGCCGTACGGCGGGCGAGGTTGATCCCATGGTCTCCTGAAGCAGCTCAGAATAATCGCCCTGCGATGCGGTTTCTTGATCGATCAAGTTGAGCGCGCTGCGCAGATGGTTGATCGCCTGGGCGTAATCTTTTCGCTGGGCCAGGGTATCCGCCATACGGCGATAGTTGGCAACGGCGTCAGCCGTCACAGCCCCGGCCGCCTTATCGAGCGTTACTTCACGATAGACTCGATAGGCGCCGGCCAGATCGCCCAGCTTAATCAACGCGTTGCCGCGAAGATCGACGAGCCGGCGGTCGGTAAGAACCTGCTGAGGAGGAAAACTATCCAGGGTATTTTTTACGAACAGCGGCGACTGCTCGAGCAGCTGTTCCGCTTGCGCAACCATCAGCCGGCTGACGGTCGGCCAATCTTGGATTTGCACGGCATGATAAATCGCCTCTCGCAGCTCGCCGATCGCTTCGTAACGCTCGGCGAACTCGGCATGAAGCCGCTGCATGGTCTCCAAGCCGTCGAGTGAGATTAGCTTTTCGTGCAAAAACTCTCTGAAAAAGCTGTGCAGTTCGTATTTTCCGGTTTCCGTGCGGCGAATCAGGGGAGACTGGCTGTAGCCGAACTCGGTGACGAGTTTGGTTAACGCGTGGTTTTGAACCAGCGCGCTCAAGGTAGGCTTATCAGTCGGACCGAGCAGCGAAACCTGGCGAAAAAATGACTGCTCATCGGGCGATAGCGACGCGTAAAACTCTTCCGCGAGCGAATTGAAAGCGGCGCGACCGGTGGAATACTGCCGATCGACGTGAGAAAGCCTTTGGCTCAGCGTGACGCAAAATTTCCGTAACCAAATAGGATGCTTTTCGATCAGTTCGTCCCAATCCTCGCGTCGGAGCCGCCAGAGAATCGTTTCCCTGACCGTCTCGATGGTCGCGGAGCGAGGTTCGCCGGAAAGCAGCGCCATTTCGCCAAACCAATCGCGTGCTCCAAGAACCGCGACGACTTCCGATTTCGCCGCGCCGCTTTCGACCACCACCTGCACGGCGCCGGAGTGAATCAAATAAAACGCATCGCCCACCTCGCCTTGGGAAACAATGGTCGTTCCCGCGCCGTAGGAGATCTCCTCCATCTTGCCCATGACTTTGGCGATATCCTCGCGCGATAGGCCGGAGAATATCGCAATGCTGCGAATGGTTTCGGCGAGCGGCTCCATGCGGATACCGAAGTCTAGCGGATCACTTTTTCAGCCTGCTTTAACGTTGCGCCCGAAAATCGGATGCCAATGAAATTGGCGGTTCTGTAATTGAGCGTCAGGTCAAACTTCGAGGCGCGCTCCACAGGCAGGGATTCGGGCTTTTCACCTTTGATGATCTTATCGATGAGGCGAGCTGCCTGGCGGCCCATCTCCAGATAGTTAGGGCCATAGGCCGCCAGAGCCCCGGCGACGGCCCAGGACTCCTCGTTGAACATGGTCGCCAGCTTCTTGGCGCGCGCGGTTGCAAAGAGAAAGTCCGCCTCGCTTTCCACCAGTTCATCGGCGACCTGGAAGATCGCCGTGCCGCGTTCGGCGCGCAAACCGGCAACCGTGGCCTTCAACTCGTCTACCGACTTGACGCCGTAGCCGGCGGTTTGCAAGCCGATGTTTTTTGCGGCGCTCTCGGCGCGTTTAAAATTGTCGCGCGAAAAGGTGTTGTTGACGTCGTAAAAAACCACAATTTTTTGCAGCGCCGGCATGATTTCCTTGAGAAGCTTCAACCGTTGTTCCGTTGTCTGGCCGGCGTAGGCGGCCACGCCGGTCACGTTTTTCGCTCGCTCTTCGACGCTCTTGACAATGCCGGCGTTGCTCGGATTGCCGGGATAGACGAACACAACCGGAATATCTTTTGTGGCCGCTATCGCCGCGCGTGTCGCGCTCGTGCCGGTGGTAAAAACGACACTGACGTTTTTCCCGAGCAATTCGCCGGCCGCGGGCTGGAGCGCGGCGCGGTTTCCTTTGGCGTTGCGCGTTTCGAAGAAAAGATTCTTCCGCTCGCGATAGCCGAGCCGCTTGAGTTCCTCGGCCATGCCTTTGATCGCTTGCGACTGGGCCCGTCCCAACTCTTGAACGAGGATGCCGATGCGCGCCGGGGCTTGCGCCAACGCGGCGGCGGGAGCCGCGAGCAAGAGCGCGGATATGAGCGTTAAGCATGTCCGCAGGTTCATCCTGGCAACGCACGGTGTTCTTTTCATAAGCCCTCGAGGCGCACGGCATCGCGACAATTACAACAGGTCTATCTGCATCCCTTCTCGGGCGATCACGGTGGAGCGAAACAGTTGTTTCGCCTGCCGGGCAATTGTTTTCATGGTTTTATCGTCGTGCGTCGGTTCGTGATGAAACAACGCCAGGCGTTTGACCTGGGCTTTCTCGGCCACTTCGGCCGCCATATTGATGGTGCTGTGGCCCCAGCCTTTGCGCGGTTTGGCGTCCGAAGTGTACTCGTCGTGAAGATACTGGGCGTCGTGAATCAACAAGTCGGCGCCGCGGGCGAATTCGATGATCTCCGGATAGCCGCCGTTGCGCTGCTCGATATCGGTGGCGTAAACGAAACTCCGGTCCTTAAAAGAAACGCGGTAAAGCATCACGCCGTTCAACGGATGGGCGGAGCTCTTGCAGGTGGTGATCACGAGTTCGTCGGCGCGATTGCCATTGGACGCGCGCGCCGTTTCAATTTTGGGCCGCCGGCCGGCCGAGCCGAAACGAATAATTTCGCCGCCGGCCAGCGAGATGATTTCCTTCTTGCCTTTGAGTTCGTCGAGGGAGACCGGAAACAGATGGCTGTGGGTCAAATGCCGCAGGCTACGGGTGAGGTCCCCGCGGTTGGCGCCGGGACCGAGAATGAAAGTGTGCGCCCTGGGCGTCAGCAGCGGCTCGAAGAAGCATAACCCCATGACATGATCGATATGGGTGTGGCTTAGAAAGACATAGGCTGGCGGAATGGGCTCCGGGCCGTCGCAAAGCTCCTTGCCGAGAGCAATGATTCCCGTGCCGGCGTCAAAGATCAGCCGGCGCCCGTCCGCTTGAGCCTCGACGCACGAAGTGTTGCCGCCGATGTAGAGCGTATTCGGATCGACGGTGGGATAACTTCCGCGCACACCCCAAAATTTGACTCGGAATCGTGGTCCACCATTGGCGCCGTTCGGCGATTTGGTACTCATGGGTCGCTATCTATTTGAGTCCGACAATGTTGAAGGCCGGCACGGACCGATTGATGCCCTTGAGGCTAAGCTCCGGGAGCGATTCCCCTGCGAAAGTATTTTCCAGCCGGCTCATGGTCTTTTGGTCGGTGAGAATCTGCCCGCCCTTGGCCTCGGCGCACAGCCTGGCCGCCAAGTTCGGCAAGTTTCCCACTGTGCTATAATCCATTCGGCCTTCAAAACCAACCGTACCGAGAGTCGCATAGCCGGCTGCCAACCCCACGCCTAAATCCAAATCATAGCCGCTTTTTAGCCATGCGGCGCGCAGTTCTTTGACGCGGTCGCGCATTTCCAGCGCCATCTGAGCGGCTTTGTGCGCGTGGTTCTCGGTCGGGATCGGGTCGTTGAAAATGACGACAATCCCGTCGCCCATGAACCGTTCCAGAGTCCCTGCGAACTTAAATATCAGTTTGCCCATTTCATTGTGGTAATGGCGCAAAAGCTCCATGACCTCCTCCGGCTCGGCGTTGTCGGAGAACGCGGTAAAACCGCGCAGGTCGAGAAACACGATGGTGATTTCGCGCCGGTGGGTTTTAAAAAGATCCTGATCTTCGTCCAATATCGTCGCGGCGATCTGCGGCGACAGATAGCGCTTCAGCCGCTCCATGCGCTGGATCTCGGTCACCTGCTTTTTCACGGTCTCGGCAAGCGTCCGGTTCCAATTTTCGAGCGTGTCATGCATTTCCTTGAGCCGTAGCATCGCCCGGACCCGCGCCAGGAGCTCCACCGAGTCGAAGGGCTTGGTGACGTAGTCATCGGCGCCGGCGTCGAGGCCCTTGACTTTGTCCTCCTGCGTCGCTTTGGCGGTGAGCAGGATGACGGGGATGCCTCTGTGCTGCTCATTCGCTCTGAGATGCTTCACGACCTCGATGCCGTTCATCTTCGGCATCATGTAATCGAGCAGGATCAGGTCCGGGTTGAAGCTTGCGGTTTTCTCCAGTGCCTCGACGCCGTCGCCGGCTCTGTCAATCACGTAGTCGTAATCCGCAAGTTCCTGTTCGAGAACATCGAGATTGAAGGGCTCATCGTCGACGATAAGAATCTTGCTAGGCATGACTCACCCTGTATCCTTTTCGATCTGCAAAGTGGTCTCGCATCCGATAAGTCGCCTGAATGTCACTCCAGGAACTTCTTGATTTTCCGCAGCAGCAAATCTTCATCGATCGGCTTGGGCAAATAGTCGTCACAGCCCGCGTTGCGCGCTTCGATCTCGTCGCCGACCATGGCATGGGAAGTGACGGCGATGATCGGGATATGCTTCAAATCGTCGTTCGCTTTAATTTTCTTGGTGGCTTCCCAACCGTCCATCACCGGCATCCCCAGATCCATCAAGATCAGATCGGGCCTGTCCTTCTCCGCCGCCTTTACCCCTTGTTCGCCGTCCACGGCCTGGAGCACCGTGTATTCGTCTTCCAACAGCTGCACGAGCAGGTCGCGGTTCCAGTCGGTATCGTCGACCACCAAAATTTTCTTTTGTGACATGGGATTGCCTCCACACAGCGCCAATTTTGGATTTTCGATTTTGGATTTTGGATTGTCGGTCACGTCGGACCCAAAGCCTCAACGCGGGACCGAGGTGTTGGCATTTTTACCTTCGTCCTCGAAGGGTTTTAATCGATGCTACGGTCATTGCTACGATTTCGTTCGCTTCTTGCAGCAGACCAATTACCTGTGATTCGAGCACGATCCCCGCCTCGACCAGCAATTCAAGCCAGTACACGGTTTCGTCCGCTTCTTCTTCAACAATCGCCAGCTTCGCCAGAACGTCAGCGGTCGATTTCCCACGGCAAGCGGCTCGATAATTAGCGCCGACTGAGGTGGCGGAGCGCAGCAATTGCCTCGCGATAACGTCAGCCGTTCTGCCTTTGGGGAGAGTTTCTAGGAGTGTGATCACTCTCAGGGCTAACTGTTTCGTCCTAACTTTGAAAATTTGCTCGTCCACGGATCCACCGGAGAAAAATCAATACCGCCTATTCTTCGTCCTCTAATCCAAAATCGAAAATCCAAAATCCAAAATCCAAAATTCTTTCACTGTTTCAGTTCCATCGGGATCGTGATCGTGAACTTCGAGCCCTTGCCGAGTTCGCTTTCGACGACAATGTCGCCGCCCAAAAGAATGGCAAATTTCT
>CAZILB010000143.1:0-6662 GCA_964539925.1 uncultured Syntrophobacter sp.
CAATTGGAAAAGTTAATTTTTAACAAGCGCTTAGTTGACATTGGTATAGCCTAGCGGGTCTTATCCAGAGAATTTTGGATTTTCGATTTTGGATTCCAATCCCAAATCTAAAATCCAAAATCGAAAATAGCCTAGGCGTAGACATGCTGATCGACTTCATCCGGCTCCGGATATTTGGCGTTTAGCGCGAAACTTACCGCCGACTTCACTTCCGTTGAGAGTTCATTTTCGATCGCTTCAAGGGCTTTGCCGTCGGCGAGTTTATTTTTCCGAAGCCACGCTGCAAGCAGCGTGATCGGGTCGCGCCGCGTCTTCCACTCTTCTTCTTCCGCCTTGGATCGATAGTAAGCCCGGTCGATATCGCCGACATGGTGGCCGTGAAAACGGTAAGTATGGCACTGTAAAAATGCCGGGCCTGAGCCGCGCCGCGCTTGGTCGACCAGCTTGAGAGCCGTCGAGTGAACGATTCTGACATCCTGGCCGTCGATCGATTCGGCATTCATGCCGAACGCTTGCGCGCGCTCGATCACGTCACCGGCGGTGGTTTCGCGGTAGTGGGTGTATTCGTTGTATTGATTATTCTCGCAGACATAAATCACCGGCAGCTTCCAGAGCGAGGCCATGTTCATCGACTCATAAAGCAGTCCTTGCCCGAGGGCCCCGTCGCCGAAAAAGCACACCGCCACCTGATCGCGACCGCGCATCTTCGCCGACAGCGCCGCGCCGGTGGCAATTCCCGCGCTCCCGCCAACGATCGCATTGGCGCCGAGATTTCCGGTATCTTGATCGGCGATATGCATGGAGCCGCCCTTGCCGCGGCAGTAACCCGCCTCTTTGCCGAGCAGCTCGGCGAACATTCTATCGGGAGCCGCGCCCTTGGCGATGCAATGGCCGTGGCCCCGATGGGTGCTGGTGATATAGTCGTCGCGGCGCAGCGCTTCGCACACGCCCACCGCCACCGCTTCCTCGCCGATGTAAAGATGCGCCAGGCCCGGCATCTTGGCGCTGAGATAAAGTTGGTTGACCTCTTCCTCGAACAAGCGAATCTTGAGCATCTGGCGGTAAAAATGGAGCCAGCGCTCGTCGCGGATCGGAGAGGGCTGTCCCTTCGTTTTGGGCATTTTGGGTTTCGGCATAGATCACGCCCGTTGCGGGTTTCGTAGGGTCGGGTTTGAAACCCGCCCCACAATACGCGGAACTCGCAACTATTTATTATCTAGCCCCGCCATCCTTGCCAGGACTTGGAACAGAACTGCGAAGTCTTTTTCCGCCAGGCCCATACCGCGCGCGGTGGTAAGCATTTCATTGGTGATCGCCGTGGTCGGCAGCGGCACGTCGAGCTGACGGCCCAGCTCCAGCGCCAGCAGCAAATCTTTCTGCATCATATTGACGTCGAACCAGGCTTCGTCGGGCATTTGCAGCACGAAAGGACCGCGATACTTGACCATGGGTGAGGCGATAACGCTGTTCAGCAGGACTTCGACGGCGATTTCCCTGGCGATACCGCTCTTCTCGGCGAGTAGCACGCCTTCGCTCAACGCCAGCATCTGCACTGCCAGGCTGAGGTTGGTCGCGATCTTCATCGAAACCGCGAGGCCGTTGGCGCCGACATGGGTGACCTTGGGACCGATGGCTTGGAGGATCGGCAGCGCCTCGTCAAATGCCTCACGGCTGCCGGCAGCCATGATCGATAGTTTGCCCTCTTCGAGCGTGGTGACGCTGCCTGACACCGGCGCGTCGAGCATCTCCGCCGCTTTGGCCCTTACTTTTTGCGCCAGCGAACGGCTCACCGCCGGGCTGACGGTGCTCATGTCGATATAAAGTTTGCCGCTACTGAGCCCCGCCAAAATGCCGTTGGGCCCGGCGGTGACGGCTTCAAGCGCCTGAGTGTTCGCCACCATCGAAAAGGTGATCTCGGCCGCTTCGGCGACGGCGCGCGGCGAATCGGCCCACTTCATGCCGGCCGCTATAAGCCGCTCCGCCTTGGATCGAGTGCGGTTGTATCCGGTGACCTGGTGCCCCGCTGTGAGTAGACGCTCCACCATACGGCTGCCCATGACGCCGAGACCGACGAAACCTAGACTGGACGTAATGCTTGCTCCTTACCTTGCTTCTCTGCGAACGACAGATAGCCGATGTTTGGAGGTTTTGTACAGCGATTTTTTTTATGAAGAGCCCGGGGCCAACAGTCGTTCATTTGACTGCGATGACCGGCGCCACCAGCTTTTCTTCGGACGCGCTTGCGCGCGGCTCATGAGGCGACATGCGCATTCCGCCGGCAGACAATTTGGCCAATACTTCCGTGATCGCGTCGTAATTGACCGGTTTGGTGAGATGCGCATCGAACCCGGCGGCTTGTGTACGCTGGCGGTCCTGCTGCTGGCCCCAACCGGTGAGGGCAATTAGAATGATTTTCTTTCCCCAGGGTTGTTCGCGGATTCTACGGGCGGTGTCGTAGCCGTTGAGTTTCGGCATCGCGATATCGAGCAAAGCAATTTCGGGGCGAAACCGCTCGGCGACTTCGAGGGCCTCGATACCGTCCTCGGCAATCCGTACCTCGTTGCCATCCTGTTGCAGCAAGCGCGCAAGCGTGGCGGCGGATTCCGGGAAATCGTCGGCCACGAGGATGCGCCGGTGAAGCGGCGCAGCGCCGTCGTGACTGGCGCTTTGCGTTTTTTGCACTTTATGGCTCGCCGCGCGCAGCGGCAGCACCGGCAGCCGCACCAGGAACTCGCTGCCGCGGTTCAGCCCTTCGCTTCGGACTTTCACCTTGCCGCCATGCATTTCGACCAGACGGCGCACCAGCGTGAGACCCAGCCCCAGCCCGCCTTCGGCACGGGTATAGGAGCGGTCAACTTGATAAAATAAATCGAACAAGCGCGGCAGATTTTCGGCGGCGATACCGATGCCGGTGTCCTTTATCCGTATCACCACGGCGTCGCCGTCCGGCTCGACAACGAGTTGAATATGCCCGGGATCCGGGCTGTACTTGGCCGCATTATTTAAAAGGTTCATGAAGACCTGCGTCAAGCGCACACGGTCTCCATCCACGACGATCGGAATATCGGGCATGTCCACGGTCAATCGATGCCGCCGCTCATCGATGAACGGCCGGCTGGATTCCACAGCCGCCTTGATGATCTCCGACAAGTTGGCACGCTCTTTTTGCAGCACCAGTTTATCCCGCGTGATCCGGCTGACATCGATGAGGTCGTCGGTTAGACGAGTCAGATAACTCACCTGCTGGTCGATGATATCCTGGCCCCAGCGGGCGTCGTAATCCAAGCCGTCGGGAGTTTTTTGCAGGGTGACGACATTGCGGATCAACGACAAGGGGTTGCGCAGCTCATGGGCCAGAGTGGCCAGAAATTCATCCTTGCGCCGGTCGGCGTCGCGCAGCGTTTTGTCAGTTTCGCGCAGTATGTTGTCAAGCCTCAGCTTCTCGACAGCCAGCCAGGTTCGTTCGGCGACGACGCTGACCAGGGTCGCTTCGCGCTCGCTCCAATCATGAGGGCCTGCCATGGCGACCGCCAGACCGGAAACCAGCGTGCCGTTGCGGATCATCGGTGTGGCGACGAGCGCGCCGATGCCGAGTTTTCGATAGGCGTCGACATGGTCTTGGGTGCGGTGATCCGCGGCGACGTCATTGACGGCGAATACCTGGCCCGATCTGGCCGCGGCCATGACCGCGGGCCCAACTTCGCTAAACCGGTAAAGGCCCGCTATGGAGGCTACATGGGGATGATAGTCGCGCTGAAACAAAAGCCGATCCTGTTCGGCATCGATTTCGACAAAACCGCAGCGATTCACGCCTAGATGCTCGCCGAGAGCTATCGCCACCGCCCACATGAGTTCGTCCGGATTGGCGGCGAAGCGAATGCACTCGCCGAGATCGAGGAGAAATAGCGTGTCCGCTTCCGCCTGTTTGCGACGGGTAATATCGCGCACCGCACCGTTGACCCCGAGAAGTTCTCCGGCGGAGGTTTGCACCGGATAGAAGCTGCACAACCAATGGCGCCGTTGCCGGCGCCCATGGGTGAACGGGCCGCTCACTTCGATATCAACGACCGGTTGGCGGGTTTCGATGACCCGCTTGCAGTGGGTTTCAATGCCATCGGCGAAATCGAGTGCGCTCTGCCGCACGGTTTTGCCCAGGAAATAATCCGACGGTTGTCCGACCATCTCTGCCAAGGCGTCATTGATCGACACAAAACGGGTTTCGCGGTCGAGAAAACATAGACCCACCGGCGCCGACGCGTAAACGGTGTTAATCAGGGCCAGTCGTTCGTTAGCAACCCGTTCGTTCTTGCGCCTGATGTCATCGATCCGGCGGTGGCGAATCAACAGCGCCGCGATCACCCAGATTATGATTACTCCAAGGCCATGGTTCGCGGCGGCCATCCAGGGCGACGCTGCGGACGCAGCCAGCGATAAGAAATAGTCGAAGCCTATAAGTATCGTACAAGTGGCTGCGACCAGGATTTTTTCCCGCACGCCGGTCACAGCAAATATCAGAATCAGGGCGGCGATATAACACACCGGCATGGTCATGCCGAGAGGGGTGGCAAATTCGACAAGGTAGGTGAGAATCAAAATGAGCGGCACTAATACCCATAGGAAGGGTACGCCAAAGCCGAACAGCGAACCCGGAGGCAGTTTTGCCGTGCCGGCGTTGGCGTCGATGGCGGATGATAACTGCGGACGATCTCCCATGGGCTTCCCGGGCGCAAGTCAATCGCATACTGCGAAACCGCAGTTTACCAGACCGACTGGGTCAGGTACAGCGTAATAAGAGGTCCGCATTCGAGCGATAAAAATGAACCTAAGACCTTCAGCCGGTGTTCCCGGGGAGGCTCAGGACAAAATACCGCATCGGTTCGGCTCTGCCGAAATGTTCCGAAATTCCCCTGATTCATGCTTGATTTCGAACTTCCGGAGGGTTTCCGAGCACCGACCGCATCGGAGGCTTGACAAGCCGCGACGGGCCGACGATAGATGGCACAGCAAGCGATAAAGGGAGACGGTCATGGCGAGCCGAGGAAAATACTATCGGGATTTTCGCGAACATCTGAAAGCTCTGGAGGAACGGGGCAAATTGGTGCGCATCCAACGGGAGATCAACAAAGATACCGAGCTGATGCCGCTGGTGCGCTGGCAGTTTCGCGGTCTGGAAGAGCGCGACCGCAAAGCATTTCTTTTCGAGAACGTCGTCGATTCCAAAGGGCGGCGCTACCCCATGCCGGTAACCGTCGGGACCTTGGCCGCAACCACCGAGATATATGCCATCGGAATGATGTGCGCGCCCGAAGAGATCGCCGAGCGCTGGACCCAAGCGCAGCTCAATCCCATAGAGCCGGTCGTTGTCAAAAACGCTCCGGTGCAGGAAACGGTGTGGAAGGAAGCAGACTTGTTGAACGGCCATGGGCTCGACATGATTCCCGTGCCGATTTCCACGCCAGGGTTCGACAACGCGCCTTATCTGACATCGGCCAATTGGATAACTAAGGATATCGAGACCGGGATTTACAATATCGGCAACTATCGCAGCCAGATCAAATCCGCCGACCGCACCGGCGGTTTGTTTACCTCGCAGCATATGGGCCAGCACTGGCGCAAGTGCCAGGCCAAAGGCAAGCGTCTCGAAGCCTGCATTGCCATCGGCGTGGTCCCCAGTATCGCCTATTCGGCCACCGCAAAAATCCCTTACGATTTCGATGAGTATCGACTCGCCGGCGGATTGGCCGGGGAGCCGGTGGAGGTCGTTCAGGCCAAGACCGTCGATTTGCTCGTGCCGGCTACGGCTGAAATCATCATCGAAGGGACTATTCCCACGGACGTCGTCGAGCCCGAGGGCCCCTTCGGCGAGTACCCAGGCTACATGGGACACAGGACCATGTCGCCCTTTCTCGAAGTGAACTGCATCACGCACCGGCGCGACGCGATCTATACCGCTCTTATGAGCCAGTTCCCGCCCAGCGAGTCGAGCAAGATCAAGCATACGGGGACGGAAAAGATCATTTATAAATTTCTCCGGCACGATAGCGGCAACTCGGCGGTGCTCGATGTCGCGCTGCACGACGAAGTGAGCGGCAGCGGCCAGGCTTACTGCGTGATCAAGATGAGAAATGCGACCAAGGCAGACGCCTGGCGCGCGCTCAATGCCAGCGCCGGCTTCACCGGCAGTTATGCGAAGATCTGCGTCGCCGTGGACGAAGATATCGATATCCACGATCCCGCCATGGTCAACTGGGCGATCTGCTTCAATGTCCGGCCGGAGGAAGACATCCTCATAGCCAAAGGCAAGTCACCGGGCCTCGATCCGTCGGCACATCCGCCCGGCATGGAGAGCCTCGCCGTGCGTATGGCTTCCATCGGCGCGCTCTTGATCAATGCCGTGCGTCCCTGGCCCTATACGCCGGTGTCGCTGCCGAAGAAGGAATTCATGGAGCGCTCCAGGCAGATTTGGGAGGAACTGGAACTGCCGCCGCTTAAACCCCGCATGCCCTGGTACGGCTATAGTCTCGGCGCCTGGACTGAGGAAGACGAACGGGAAGCCGAGCTGGCGGTCAAAGGCGATTATTTCGAAACCGGAGCGAAACAAACGGGGCAAAGGAAGAAGGCGCGATAGAGAAAAAGGATAAAGGCGGAAGGATGAAGGATGA
>CAZILB010000143.1:6762-9313 GCA_964539925.1 uncultured Syntrophobacter sp.
CAAAGGAAGAAGGCGCGATAGAGAAAAAGGATAAAGGCGGAAGGATGAAGGATGAATGGTTCCGCTGCCTCGCCGCCCTTCGTTAGATACTATCCTCGAAAATGTTGGACAATGCCACTTCGGAGTATGGCTCGCGCCAAGACGCCAAGCGCGCGAAGAAAAATTCTTCTCTCATCGCTTTAACCTTGGCGCTCTTTGCGCCTTTGCGCGAGAAGTTTTCTAACCGACTTTGTAATGTAAGACTCGACCAAGAATTTCAAATACTTCTGGCTAGATATCCATGGCTTTCGATCTCACGCATATGCTCGTCGGCGCGGCGCTTTTGCTCGCGGCGTTCGTCAAAGGAGCCACCGGTCTCGGCTTTCCGCTGATTGCCACCCCTGTGGTGGCCTTGCTCTTGGATATCCGCACCGCGGTGGCCGTGCTTATACTGCCGAACATTTTGATGGACTCGGCCCAGACGCTGCGCGACGGCTGGCCCTCCGAAGTCCTTCGGCGCTTCTCGAGTTTGATCATACCTACCATCGTAGGAGTTTTTCTCGGCACGACCGTGCTGGTCAAGACGCCTCTGTGGATCCTCAATTTAAGCCTCGGTGTGATGGTGCTCGTCTTTGTCGTCTCAAATCTGCTGAAGTTCGATTTTATCATCACGCCGCGCGCCGAGAGAATCCTCTCGCCCATCTCCGGCTTTATCAGCGGCTTCTTGAACGGCATGACCAATGCCGCCGGCCCGACTCTGGCGATCTACCTCTACAGCCTCAAGCTCGAGAAGCGCGCTTTCGTGAAAACCATCGCCACCATATTTATGATCACCAAGCTGAGCCAGCTGGTGGCGGTCTCGACCTGGAATCTGTTCAACTGGGACACCATTACCCTGTCGGGACAGGTGGTGTTGTTCACCCTGGCCGGCTTCTACGTAGGCATCAAGGCCCAGGACCGGGTCAACCAGAAAACATTTAACCGCGGCTTGCTGGCGCTGCTCTCCTTGATCGGCGCAACTCTCATTCTGCGGGCATTGACTCAGGAGGCCTGAAACCGGCGTCCGCTCATGGCCAGACCGTTTTCGCGGCGTTGACCACGAGCTCGATCTTGCGCTTCTGATCCTCCGGCGAAAGACGGTTGCCAATGACAGACGAGGCGAAGCCGCATTGCGGGCTCAGTCCGAGCCGGTCCCTGGAAATATGCCGGCTTGCCGCGCCGATGCGCCGGCGTAAAAAATCGATCGATTCGAGATCGGGTCTTTTCGTCGTCACCAGCCCCAAGACGACGATTTTGTCCTCGGGGACGTCGCGCAAAGGCTCGAACGACCCGGAGCGTGAATCGTCGTATTCCAAGAGCAGGCGCTGGGCTTGAATGCGGCGGAACAGCTCGCGGCTGATCGCTTCGTAACCTCCCTGGGACAACCACCGGCTGCCCTGGTTGCCCCGTCAGACGTGAAAGCCGAAGGTAACCTCGGGAAAACCTTTGACCACGGCGTTGTCGAGTTCGATGCCGAGCGAGAGCCATTCATCCAAGTTCCAGCCAAGCCTTTCGTAGAAGGCGCGCGTCCTGGGGTCGAGCAGAAGGCCGTAATGCGGCGCGTCGATCTGAATGTAATTGGCGCCGCGGCGGACAAGCTCCGCTACTTCTTCCCGGAGGATTTGCACGATGTCGGCGAGAAAGGCATCGAGAGTCGGATAGGCCTCCCGTGAATGTCTCGGCGACCAGAAATTGGCCCACAGGGCGGGGCTGGGGATGGTGATTTTCGGAATTCGCTTGGTTTTAATCTTGAGATAAGAAAACTCATCGGCCGAGAGATAGCGCAGACGCTTGAGCTTGGCGACGGCGCCGAGCCGGCGCGGCCGGCGTGTGTTCTGCACGCCTTTTTCGTCGTGCCACTCGCCCCAGAGAAACGCGTCGAGGTCGAACTCGCCGAAGCCCGCAACCGCAGCGGTCATCTGGCTTTGAAACGACTGGCGGCGCATCTCGCCGTCGGTGACGATCTCCAGGCCGGCGCCCTCCTGAAGATCAACGGCCTCGTCCACGGCGCAATCTTCGATCGCTGTGAATTCTGTCTCCTCCAGTTTGCCGGCGGCGAGTTGCTTCTGAGCGTCAAGCAATTTCGCCGGGCGAAGCAGACTGCCGACGACATCGGCATGGGCGGTAATCATATGCCCGATCATACCAGCCGAGTATTGAAGCGTCACGCTTTTCTGAGATACCGGAATACACCTGAGGCGGGGGATTTAAACGCAAAACTTCCTGATATCCGAACAAAAGACCAGCGGCGAAGCCGGGTTTCACCAGTTCTTCTGGCGGAAAGCTGTCGCTTTGCCTTGTCAGACAGCCGCCAAATCGCATAATATCTTCAGAAATTCTATCTTTTCTCCGACGGTCTTCCGTACGAAATCTCGAAGTTGTGATGGTGCGTGCAAAGCGCAACGACTCGAAAACGAAAAACAGCAACACCGCCGTCGGCTACGAGCCACAGCTCTGGCAGAGGGCCGCCCAAGGCGTTGATCGAGGCGATCTCGGAGGATCTGCTCGAATCCTTTCGCAAGGCCCGGCTGAT
>CAZILB010000144.1:0-9269 GCA_964539925.1 uncultured Syntrophobacter sp.
TTAGCCCAAAGGCCGAGGTATAAAACTTCACCAGCTTGTCGACGTCTTCGGTCAGTATGGCGATGTGCCGGATGCGCGCCATGGAGGTTCCTCCTCTGCGATGTTTTTGATTGCGCGTATCCTACGAGATCAATCGTCGGTTTGACAAGGGGGCCGATACCTTGGGCGCAGCCGCTTGACGGATAGGCTCCGTTTGCCCTATTTAATAGGGAGCCGCTATCGAATTATCGGCAATTTCAACAACGTTCGCGAACAGCCATCAAGAGGAGGCGTTATGGGCCTATTGAAAATCGAAGGCGTGACCCACTGGTCGATTCCCGTGAACAGTCTCGAGGAGTCGGAGAAATTTTACGGCGACCTGCTCGGTCTCAAACATCTGGGGCGGCTGGGCAACTCAGGCATGTCGTGCTTCAACGTCGGCGACGACAACATCCTGCTCTGCGAGCGCGCGCCGGAGATCAACAAATCCCATGTCGAAGATCACAACGTGCACCACTCCTTCACCGTGAGCCCGGAGACTCTGGTGCAGGCGTGCAAGATCTTCGCCGAGCGCGAAGTTAAGATCGATCGGCTCTACTACCGCGGCGGCGGCTATTTTCCGGGCCGGGAGCTCTATTTCTTCGATCCCAGCGGCAACCGTCTAGAATTGCGCGATCCGACTTGGAAGAAGGGCATGCCGGAGCCGACCTTCGAAGAGCTGGCGCAATCTTAAGCGCCACCCGCGGCAGGTTTTTATTATCGAGCATGGGACAGGCAGCTGTACGGCCTCGGTTCCCAGGGGAGATGAGTATGATTTTATCCAAAAACGCCGACGTCAAAGGGCTGAACGTAAAAGCCATCGAAGGCAAACCGATGTACGGCGGCGACCTGCTGGTGAAGCCGCTGATCAAAGGCGACGAGATGACGCTCTTGGAAATTCATTACACGCCCGGCGTCGGCGCTCCGCTGCACGTCCACGACCATGAATCCCTCGCCTACGTGGTCAAAGGCAAGGTCAAGATGACCGTGGGCAAGGAAGTCTATGTGCTCGGCCCGGGAGACGTCTGCCGCCACCCGAAGGGCGTACCCCATGGGGTCGAAGGCATCGAGGAGTCCATCGTCGTCGAAATCAAAGCTCCTGCCCCGGAGATCGCCAGTTTTCTTGGCATGTGACCCGCGCCAGCTTGAGTGAAGACATTCCGAGGAGATAAAATTATGGCCGGCAAGGCAAAGTATCTGATGATCGCCAGCATGGACGTGGACCCCGAACACGAAGCGGTTTTCAACGAGGTCTACGATCAAGAACATGTGCCGAACCTGGGCAAAGTGCCGGGTGTCTTGGGAATCACGCGCTACAAACGGGAGACGCTGACGATGAACATCGGCGGCGAGCGCAAGATTATCGAGATCCCGAATGAGCCCGTTTACACCGCAATCTATGAACTGGAAAGCCCGGATGTCCTGACAAGCCCGGAGTGGGATAAAGCGATCGAAGATGGCCGCTGGCCGAGCCAGGTTCGCCCGCATACCAAGAATCGCCGCCACGTGCTTTTAAAACTGATGGAGTAAAGGGCAAGGATGAGGGATGAAGGCGGAAGGATGAAGTAAAAGATCAATTCCGTTCCGACCTTCATCCTTCATCCTTCATCCTTCCGCCTTTCTCACTCCCCGCCGCCGCCTTTGTCTCGAGTATTTTTTTCATTTCGGCGCCGAGAGCCTCGGCCCGATCCGCCGCCACGCGCTCTTCGTACGCCGGGAAAAGCTCGCGCTCTTCTTTGCGAATATGGCGTTCCAATAGATCGCCGAGATCGAAGAGCGACTTCGCCAACCCCTCTTCCCTTTCGAGCCGGGGCATGAGGTCGCGCATCCGTTCATGATCGCCGTTTAACTCGTCGATAAGCGCCGCGCGCTCGGGCGCGGCGAGGCGCAGGGCGGGAAATAAAACCTCCTCTTCGGCGCGAAAATGCGCGACCAGATTGGCCGCGAAGAAGTCCAAAACTTCTTTGGCGCGTTCGCGCAGCCCGGCCGCGCCCATAGGCTTGAGCTGCCCCAGGGCTTGTTTGCGGCAGCGCAGGGCCAGCGCCAGACCATGGTGATGATCGTGCGACAGCGGAATTAAACTTGGATGACGCATGGCCGGAAAAAGTCAGATCGCTCCCTTGGACCGCAAATCGGCGATTGCGGGGGAATCATATCCCAGCGCCGCGAGAATTTCCTCCGTATGCTCCCCCAACGTAGGCGGCGCATGGTCGATGCTCGGCGGCGTGCGGCTCATATCGACGGCATTGCCGATCAACTTCATTTTTCCCATCTTGGCGTGTTCGACCTCGATCGGAAAACCGTAGGTCTTTACTTGCGGATCGACAAACACTTCGTCCAGGGTATTGATGGGCGCGGCGGGCACGTCTTTATCCGTCAGCCGGCGCAGCCAATCGTCTCTTTTGCCTGAGCGAAAGATCGGCTCCAACTGTTCGAACAGAACATCGTAGTTCTCGATGCGGGCTTTGCGATTGTTGAATCGGGAATCCTTTCCCCACTCCGGCTTGCCGACCACCTCGAACAGTCCCAGCCAAAATTTGTCGGGCGAAGACATGTGCAGTACAAAGGGCAGCCCATCGCGGTCTTCGAAGGCGAACACTCCCGCCGTTGTCGTGCGGTGCTTGCGCCGCGGCACATGGCCGGTTTCGAAATAGCGCGCGGCGTTCTCGCTGACGAAGGAAACCGAGGCGCGCAAAAGCGACGTTTCCACATGCTGCCCTTCGCCGGTAAGCATGCGGTTCATGAGCGCTCCCAGAACTCCGTAGCAGGCATACATGCCGGTCAGATGATCCGAAAACGAGATGCCCATGCCCTGCGGCTTTCCCGGGTCGGTCAACAGGCTCAATAGGCCGCTGCGGGCCTGGCCGACGGTATCGTAGCCGGGCATGTCGCGATAGGGACCCCTGGGGCCAAAACCGGAGATCGAGCAATAAACGATCTTGGGATTTAGCTTGCGGATGTCCTCGTAGCCGAGGCCGCGCTTCTCCATCACTCCCGGGCGGAAGTTTTGGATCAGCACGTCCGCGCCGGCGGCGAGCTTGAGGGCAACGTCGCGCCCCTCGTCGGTGCGCAGGTCGAGCGTGACGCTCTTTTTATTGCGGTTGAGACTGCAAAAAGTCGCCGCGTAGTTGCGCTCGCCCCAGCCGCGGAAAGGATCGCCGCGCTTGGGCTCTTCGATCTTGACGACCTCGGCACCGAGATCGGCCAACAATTGGGAAGCGAACGGACCGGTCACGTAGCTCGCCGCCTCGATGATCTTTATTCCTGCCAGGGCGCCGCCCATAGGGCATCCTTTCCTAGCGTAATTCCGTCGACCTATCTCCTAGCGTTGCAGAGCGCGCCAAGTCAAGCGCGCAAATCCGTGCCGGCTAGAGATTTTTCGGGGGACGGGGTTAAATGCGAACGCACCAACAGGGAGGCAGTTTATACCACCCTGATCGGCGCGTTTAGGGAAAAATGACTACAGATGAAACTGAGGTTACAAAGTTGATGCTTTAGTGCTCTTCGGTATGCAGTTTCCCGGGCGCCGGCGGGCTTCCCTGCGGCGAAACCATGGCCAGGATCTCGTTGCGGCTAAAGCGCCAACCGCCGCCAAATTTGCGGCCCGGAATGGAACCTTCTTTCACTAATTTGTAAACGGTTCGGGGATGGATCTGCAAAAGCTCGGCGACCTCGCCTGCGGTCAAAATCTCATCCATGGCTACCTCCTGCATGGCAAAAACTTTTGCGTCGAAAAGTACGCATTTTTCATGCCAAATGGCAAGGTTGGCAATTTTTAAGCCAAAAAATGACAGGTGGCCGATTCTGCGCCAGCCAAGCGCAGGAAAGTCCTACAGGAAAGTGCAGGAAAAGCGAAAAGCTGCACAAGGGGAAACAATCCTGTAAGTCCATTTTCCCGGCTCATGGGGTGCCGACCGAACGTCGCAACAGCGCGATGGCCGGTGACGGCTTTGCTCTATGCACCTAAATAGGCTTCGATAACTCTAGGATCGCCGAGAAGCGCGGCGCTGGAACCGGATAGCACTATTTGCCCGTTCTCCATGACATAGCCGTGGTCAGCGACTTTGAGCGCCTGGCGGGCGTTTTGTTCGACGAGGAAAATCGTCAAGCCGCGCGTCTTGAGCTCGCCCAGGGTCTTGAAGATTTCCTGCACTAAAAGCGGCGCCAAACCCATCGAAGGCTCGTCCAGGAGCAAGAGCCGCGGTCTGGCCATCAGAGCGCGTGCGATTGCCAGCATCTGCTGCTCGCCTCCCGACAGATTGCCCGCCGCGCCGTCGAGACGCTCGGCCAGCCTGGGGAACAAGCGCAGCACAAACTCCAAATCCGTTTCGATCCCCTCCCGTCGCCGGCGATAGGCACCCAAGTGAAGATTCTCCCTCACCGAGAGGGTGGTCAGGATTTCCCGGCCTTCCGCCACCTGCACGAGTCCCTTGGCGACGATTCGGTGCGGCGCGAGGCCGCGCAGTTCAACCCCGTCGAAGACCATCGAGCCCGCAGTAATATGTATCAAACCCGAGAGCGCCAGCAGGGTCGTCGATTTGCCCGCCCCATTGGCGCCCAAAAGTGTGGTGATTTGCCCCGAGGCCAAACTAAAGTCGATGCCTTTGACGGCCTTGATCATCCCGTAATCGACGCGCAAGCCGGTCACTTTCAGAATCTCGCTCATGGCTCCACCGGCAATTCGGAGCGCGATTCCTGGTCAGGCCCAAGATAGGCTTCGACCACATCCGGATTGCGGCGAATTTCCTCCGGGGTTCCTTGGGCGATTAGCCGCCCGAAGTTCAACACGGCGATTTGCCCGCACATCCCCATGATAAAGCGCATGTCGTGCTCAATGATTAAGAGTGTCAATCCGCTCTCATGAACCTTGATGATATCATCCATAAGCTGTTGTTTTTCGGCGACGTTCATTCCTGCCGCGGGCTCGTCGAGCAACAGCAATTTGGGCGCGGTAGCGAGCGCTCGGGCGATTTCCAGGCGGCGCTGCTCGCCGTAGGAAAGCGCGCCGGCGCGAATGTCGCCCTTGTCGTTAAGTCCCACGCGGCGCAAGAACTCACCGGCGGCTTCTCGTGACCGCCGTTCCGCCTCTCGATAACGGCGCCATGGCAACAGCCCGCTCGCCGCGCTAGGGCTCGGATGATCGCCCAGCGCCACCAAAACGTTTTCCAATAAAGTCATCTCTTTAAAAATCCGAATATTCTGAAACGTGCGCGCAACCCCGGCACGGGTAATCCGGTATGGCGGCAGACCGTCCAGGCGGCGGCCGAGAAACTCTATGCGGCCGGCGTCCGGAGCGATCAGGCCGGTGATCAGATTAAAGACGGTGGTTTTGCCGGCGCCATTGGGACCAATCAGTCCGAAGATCTCGCCGTCGGATACCGTGAGGCTCACTTGATGAAGCACCTCGAGACCGCCAAATTTTTTCGAAACCGAGTTTAGCCGGAGCATGGGTCAGCGGCGGGCCTGCGCGGCGCGCCTGGAAACGGTTAACAAATGCCAGACACCTTTGGGCGAATAAAGGATGATGAGGATCAAAACCAGCCCGTTGATCAAGGGACGATAGTGGCCGAATCCGCGCAAAAGCTCCGGCAGGAGCGTGATCAAGACTCCGCCCACGACCGCGCCCCAGGGACTTCCCGTGCCGCCGAGAACTCCCATGGCGAGGATCTCAACGCCGCGTTCAAAGCCGTATTCGTTGGGGCTGATGAAAAAAGTGAAGTGGGCGTTCAGCGCGCCTGCCAGGCCGGCGAACGCCGCACCGGCCACGAAAGCGAAGAGTTTATAAGCGGCGACATTGAGTCCCATCAATTCCGTCGCCGTTTCATCCTGAGAGATCGCGCTCATGGTGCGGCCGATGCGCGAGCGCGCCAAACGCAGCAGCAGATAAAGCGCGCCGCCGACCGCCAGGGCCACATGAAATCCGCTCGTCAATAGCGGAATGCCGTTGAGTCCAAGCGCGCCGCCGGTGAGTCCTTCGGCATTCAAGATCAAGATACGCACAACTTCGCCGAACGCCAGCGTCGCCATGGCGAGATAGACGCCGGCGAGTCGCAGCGTCGGCCGGCCGATCGCCAACGCCACCAGAAACGGCAGGAACGCGCCGCCCGCGAGGGCCAGCGGGAACGGCAAACCGAAGCGCAAAGTCATGATCCCGGCCGTGTAGGCGCCGATTCCCATGAACGCCGCGTTCGCTACCGTCAATAGACCGCAGGCTAGGGTCAAATAGATCGATAGCGCAAGCAGAACATTGGTGCCGACGGAAAGCACCAGCGTACCGTAAGTTGCCCAATAGATTTCGAGCCATTCCATGAAATTGCGTGAGCATCGGCCTGACGATGGCGACCGCAAGCCGTCAAGCGCGTCGCTGCGGCGCTCGACCGAACAACCCCTGGGGACGTATGAGCAAGACGGCAAACAGCAGACCGAAGGCCACGGCATCGCGCATGGTCGAACCGATATAGGCCACGGAAAAGACCTCGGCAAAACCCAGGAAGAAGCCGCCGATCAAAGCCCCGCGGATATCCCCCATGCCGCCCAGAATCACCACCGCGATCCCCTTGTGCAACATCGGTTGTCCCATGTGCGGAAACACCGCGTTGGCGTAAAGCGCGATGAGCACCCCGGCCATGCCGCCGAGCAGCGAGGCGATGACGGCGGTGGAGCGAAAAATTCCTTCCACGTTGATGCCAAGCAGGGCGGCGGCCTTGGGCGACTCGGCCACGCCGCGCACCGCAGCGCCGGCTCGGGTTTTGTTCAGGCCCCACAACAGCACCGCCATCAGCGCAAAAGCCAGCAAAATAATCTTCAATTCCAACCAGGTCACCTGTACGCCGCTGATGCTGATGGCGTCGGCCGGCAAGATCTCGGCGGGAAAACGGAGATTCTCGGCGCCGAAGTAGCCTTCGACGAGGCTGGTTAAAGTTATCGCCAACCCGATGGTTGCAATCATAGGCGCCAGATGGGGCGCCTGACGGGCCCTCAAGGGCGCAAAGATCATGCGATCCAACAACCACCCAGCCGCCCCGGTTACGGCCATCGCAACCAAAATCGCCGCCGGCAGGGGCAGCTCCAGGGAAGCCACCGCGCTCAGCGCGCTATAGGCGCCGAGCATAAAGATCGCGCCATGCGCGAGGTTAACCACATTGAGCACGCCGAACACCAACGTAAACCCGAGGGCGAACAGCGCATAGACGCCGCCGAGGGAGATGGCGTTGACGATTTGTTGGGCGAGCATCCGCTACTTTTGTATGACGTATCGATTGCCTTTGGTGACCATGACGATGGCGGTCTGCACCGCGTCATAGCCGGCCGGTTTGCCCTCTTTATCGTTGACCTGGCGGAACTTGAACGGACCGGTGGCGCCCGTCCACTCAATCCCCGGCAGAGCATCGCGCAGCGCTCTGCGGTCGGCATCGAGCTTGCCGGTGATTTTGATCTTCTTGAGAGCCTGCGAGACGATATACATGGCATCGTAGGCCTGGGCGGCAAACTGATCCGGCAAGGCGCCGAAGGTTTTCCGATAAGCGGCGACGAACCGTTTGTTTTCCGGCGCCGGATTCTCCACCGACCAGGGACTGCCGACCCAGAGGCCGTCGGAGCTGTCCTTGGCCAGTTCAAACACTCGCGGCGAGTTCATGCCGTTGCCGCCGATGAACGGCAGCGAGAAGCCGAGTTGGCGCGCCTGCACCATGATCGGCGCGCCCTCGGCCACCAGCGCCGAGAGAACTATGGCGTCGGGGTTGCCGGATTTGATCTTGGTCAGCTGCGGCTTGAAGTCGACGTCGCCCTTGGCGAAGGTCTCGCTACTGGTCACCGGAATCTTCAAATTATTCAACGCCTTGCGGAAATTATCATAGCCGCTCTTGGTAAATATATCGTCGTTGCCGTAAAGCACCGCGACTTTCTTGAGGCCGGTCTTCTGGGCGGCGACTTTAAGCGTTACCGGCAAAATATCGGCCTCGGTCACCGAATTGCGAAACACATAATTGCCGATGGAGGTAATCCCGTCGGCGGTGTTCGATGTGCCGAAGACCACCACTCCCGCTCTCTGGGCCACCGGG
The DNA here is from genome assembly GCA_964539925.1 of uncultured Syntrophobacter sp. Taxonomy (GTDB): domain Bacteria; phylum Desulfobacterota; class Binatia; order UBA9968; family UBA9968; genus DP-20. The sequence goes on from CAZILB010000144.1 coordinate 8,079, forward strand.
TTGGAAGCCTGGGCCGAATTCGACAACGTCGGTCCGAACAGCATTAAAACCCGGTCCTTAAAGATCAGCTTCCTAAAGACATTGATGGCCTCTTCCTTGCGGCCCTGTTCGTCTTCGACCACGAGCCGGATATTTTGCCCGTTGATGCCGCCGGAGCCGTTGATCTCGCTAACCGCCAGCTCGAAACCCCGGCGAATGGGCACGCCGTACTGAGCCGCGTTGCCGGTCAAAGCCTCCGCGACGCCAAGCTTAATTTCGGCTGTGCTGCCGGCGCCGCCCGCCAAACCAAGCGCGCAGATCGCCAACAAGATTATTTTAAAAGTCATACGCTGTCCTTGGACTGGCCCGCGCCGCAAACCCGCCCGCCCCTGAGAAGCGCTGATCATAGAACGGCCGAGCGGCGGCGCCGCGCATAGGCCGCTGTCAACGTCATCGGCGTTTGCGACGGGCGCTCCGCAACGCCTATCGATCGACATTTCATGACCCACAGCTACTTCTTCCCCGCCTCCACATGCCACAAATATAGGTCGTGATCCCAGTTTGAATTGCTCTTTACCTTTTCAAATTTGACCGGCTTCCAATCGCCCATGTCGAAGTCGTGGGAGACGACGCGCGATCCCGGCTTCATTTGCTTCCAGATATTCGGCCGAATCATCAGATTCACCTCCGGCAAAAGATACATCGTCAACACTGTCGCCCCCGAAAGATCCACGGTGCGAATATCCTGCTGGCGGATCTCCACCAGTTTCTCGACGCCGGCTTTTTTGATGTTCTCGCGCGACTCCTTGATCCGCTCCGGGTCGATCTCAAAGCCGATCGCGCGCACGCCGTACTTTTTCGCCGCCGTAATTACGATGCGCCCGTCGCCGGAACCGAGATCGTAGAGGATGTCGCCCGTTTTCACCTGGGCTAGCTCGAGCATGCGCTCTACGATTTCCGGCGGTGTCGGGACGTAAGGAACAATTTTGCCTTCCTGGGCGTTGAGCGGCGCGAAGTCCGGCGCTGCGCCCGTCGCGATCAATGCCATCAGTATAATCGCTGCACAACGGCTGAACTTTTTCATGCTAGCCTCCCGGATGTTTGGCCTTCGACTGCCCGCTCCGACTTAATTCTTGGCCTGCTTTGGGGCCGCGTCAACTGCTCTTTTGCCAAAACTTTCCCAACCACCCGCCGCTCTCGTTGGCGACGAGC
>CAZILB010000145.1:0-4868 GCA_964539925.1 uncultured Syntrophobacter sp.
GGATGATCGAAGCGGACGACGACCGTCGCTTTAACTGCCTACGCTTCGGTGATCAGTGCGAGCGCGGATGATGAAGTCAGCACGGGAACCATTCTGAGGCGTTTCTTCGCGTCGCAAACTGGACCCTACCAGGAGACGCGACGATTTATTCAATGGTGATACGATTGCGTATGCCGCGCACTTCGCCGGCTTCGCGCGCGGCCTCTTCCGCGGCGCGGCGCTGGCGCTCGGTGGCCACTCGGCCATCCAGGAAGGCGATGTCGTCTTTGATCGTGACGCGCACGCCGGCGATGGCGCGGTTCTCGATGGCTTTGGAAATCTGCGTGGCCGGATCCATTCGGGCTCTGTCGGAAAGTTCCTGCGGCGGCGGCTGCGATCGCGCGCCAGCTTGGCGCAGCGGCGGGGGCTCATCCTCGATGACGATACGATTGACCACGCCGCGCACTTCGCCGGCTTCGCGCGCGGCTTTTTCCGCGGCGCGGCGCTGGCGCTCGGTGGCCACTCGGCCATCCAGGAAGGCGATGTCGTCTTTGATCGTGACGCGCACGCCGGCGATGGCGCGATTTTCGATGGCTTTGGAAATCTGCTCGGCCGGGCCGTTTCGGTCTCTGTCGGAAAGTTCTCGCGCCGGCGGCTGCCGTCGTGCGCCGGCTTGGCGCGGCACTGGCTGTTCATTATCTGCGAACCGATTCCCCGGCGCCGGCAACGGCGGCGCGGTCGCTTCAATCTCGACCGGCGGCGCCGCGCCGGTTTCGTCAGCGTGCGGGGTCGGAGGCAAACTCTCATCGGCCGGCATGGGCGCCAGCTCATGCGCCGTATCTGATTGCGCGCGCGCGGGTACCGGATAGGTTTCGGTTTGAGGAAAAAATTGCCGCTTGACCGCTGGGATGTCGCCGAGCACCGCGCTCCATTCACTCACCGAGTTTATTAACAGATCGCCATAGAGCCAGACCCCTGGGACTGCGAGGAGTGCCGCCGCGGCGAGGAAACCTGAAAAACGTCTGCGGCGTCCTCCGGCCCGCAATCCTCGTCTGCCGGCGCCGGCGCCGGAAAGGTGCAGAAAGGTCTGTTCGACGGTCTGGGTCGCCTCCTCCCCGAGAAACTCATAGCGAAAGATCTCATCGTTCCCGGGAGGCGCCGCGGCCGTCGTTTCTAGCTCTTCTTTGCGAACCCATTTGGGTCGCCAGAGGTCGAGGTCTTTCGCCGCGCTCTCGACTCTATCGGCGCCGACTTGCCTTCTTGCCGAGCGGTCGGCCCCCTGCAAGGCGCGGTCGCAGAGGGCGTTTATCAGTTGCAGCCGCCCCTCGGAGAAGTGAGCGATGCTCTGGAGCGCGGCGGCGTCAAAGAGATCGTTGGCCAGCTCGGCGCCGCGCAAGCGAAATTGGATATAGTCTTTTACTTCGGTGGCGGTCAGAACCGGCAGCGTGCATTCGAGCGCGACCCGGGCGACGTCGCGCAGCGGCGCTCGCAGGAGTCGTTCTTTGAGCTCAGGCCGCCCAACGAAAACGATCTCGGCAAGGTGCGGGCGGGCTGCCGAACCGTCGCCGACAAAGTTTTGCAGTATCTGTTCGACGACCCTATCGCGCATATGGTGCGCGTCGTCGAAGGCGATGGCCGTAATTCGTCCGGCTACGCTATGGGCGCGCAAGAGCGCTCGGCATTGGCGAAAGAGCTCCGCGTCGATTTTTGAGTCGGGCTCCACACCGAGACGGCATAGCAGGCGGCGGAGAATCTCGCTCAAGCTCAAGTGCGGGTCGGAGATCAGCAGAAAAGTGACGCCGGCGCGCGGCTCACGGCCGAGCATTTGCAGCAGCGCGCTCTTGCCGGTGCCGGCCTCGCCGACGCAGAGAATGAATCCTTTTTCCGCTTCGATGCCGTAGCGCAGCGTCGCCAACACCTCTCGATGGCGAGGACTCATGTACACGGCATCAGCGTCGGACGGGCTGTTAAACGGCGACGAGCAATCGGCGGCCAAATTTTCGTAACTCATAAACGGCGCACGCTTCAGAATGCACTTAACTATGATTTGCTCGAGCAATCAATATGCCATACACGCGGCAGCGCAAAATGACGGATTCCACCGCCGCTGAGTCAATATTTGTAGGTATTTTTCCGACGATCAGCAGGAATTTTTCCGACAATTCCACGATTACCGAAGAGCGGGAGGCTTACGCACTGGCGAAGTCCTAAAACCGCCGCCGGCTCCGGTCGCGGTTGGAGCATCGCCAACGCATTGGCGCCGACACGCGGAGCCGAAAAGCCCTTCACCCCTGTATGAAATACGCTTAGAGAAATTTTACTCCCTCGCCGGCTCGGCGGCGAGAACTTGTAATATCAACGAATTCCAACGCCGTCTTCATTGGCACGTCGGTTGCTGATTCAAGGTGGACGCGAGGCCGAGTCGCAACGCTATGCGTTGCCAACTCGTCCAAGTTCATGGAAGGCGAGGTTTGAGCATGATGTCGAGGAGGTTGGTTGCAATGATGATTCGATTTTCGCTGCGAATGGCGGTGGTCTCGATGGCGGGCCTGTTGTTCGCCTTGGTCATCGCCCATCCCGCGCGCGGCGGAGCCGCCGCCGAAGAGATTCAAGGAGCGGTCGAAAAGGTGGTGGCCATACTCAACGACCCCAACTTGAAAGCGGCGGCGAAAAGACCAGAACGTCTGGAGCAATTGCGACGCGTCATTTATCCGAAATTTGATTTCGCCGAAATGGCGAAGCGTTCGCTCGGCAGCCACTGGCAAAAGCGCAGCGCCCAGGAGCAGCGCGAGTTCGTGAAACTCTTCACCCAGCTGATCGAAGATTCCTACATGGAAAATCTCGAAGCTTACGACGGAGAAAAGGTCGCCATCACGGGTCAGCAGCAGGAGCAGGACTACGCCGAGGTGAGAAGCAAGATCGCGACAAAACAAGGGCGGGAACACTCGGTCGATTACAAGCTCATTCGGACCGGCGGCAATTGGAAGATCTATGACGTGGTGATCGAAAATATCAGCCTGGTCAATAACTATCGCTCGCAGTTCAATCGGGTCGTCTCCCAGTCTTCGTTCGAAGAGCTCTTGCAAAGGATGAAAGACAAACGCCTTGAAGGGGCGGCGAAAAAACAAAAAATCTAGCCGGAGATAATTTCTTTGTTTGAACCGAAAAACTACGCAGGAGGTTGACGATGATAAAATTGTGGCCCACGGGACTGTTTTTCTTGAGTGCGTGGCTCTTGCTGATCTGGACGGCGCCTGCCTTGCCGGCGCAACAACAACTCCCGAATCGCGTTCAGGGGGTGGAACAGCCGCCGGTAAGCGATGTCCAACTCAGATCCTTTGCCAAGGCCTACGTTGAGTTTGAAAAAATTCGGGCGCAGTATGAGCCCCGGTTGGATGCCGCTCCCACGCCTGCGGAAAAACAGTCGGTGCAGGACGAGGCGGTGGCGTTGTTCAGCAAGGCGCTGGAAAAGGAGGGCCTTTCGATGCAGCAATACAGCGTGCTGTTTCATACCGTCAACGCCGATGACGCGTTGCGTGAAAAGGTCTTGAGATTGATCGAGGAAGAACGCGCCAAATCCTGACCTGTAAAGGCCCGCCGCGGGCCGAGCCGCAACCAAAGGAAGACCAATACTCATCGCAGAGGCAGAGGGCGCAGAGTGATTTTTTAGAATCTTTTCCCTCCGTGTACTCCGCGCCTCCGCGGTGAGTCTTCCGGAAATTTGCGCGAGCTGCGAATATACTTAAGCCTAACATCGCATCGCGGGCGGTTTGGTCCCGGCTCTGTCGGGCGCAGGTTTATGCCCGCATAAAAATCTTTCGACCCGGTTCGATGCCGATGCCGAATCGGACGCAGCGCTTGCGCTGAGCCGGTATTTCCTTTCCGCGAGTCAGAAAAACTCCTGCGAATAGCCCGGTAAACATGGCCCGCTAATTCCGATAAGTGTTAAGTAACAGCGGCTTAGTTCGATGTGAACGGGTTGGTACGGTCCTTGTAATCGGAGTATGCCAAGCTGCTTCACGGTGCCGAAAGGAGCTGCGAAATGAGGCCGTGTAAAATTCTTATCGTAGACGACGACCGAAATCTCGCTTATTTGCTCCGGCAGCGCTTGGAAGACGAGGGCTATGAGGTGGCAACGGCACACAGCGCCGCCGAAGGATTCGCCGCTTATCTCAGATTAAGACCCCATATCTTGCTTACGGACATCACCATGGGCGAAGAAGACGGATTGGATTTGGTCCGGCGCGTGCGGATTCATAATCCCAAGGTGAGAACGATCTTTATGACCGGCAATCCCGATCGCTATCGGAGCGAACTCGAGATCGAGAGCCGCCTTTACCATGCCCAGGTTTTGGAGAAACCGTTTGGCGGGCGCGAGCTGGCGAGGGCCATTGCTTGCCGCACGCAGCGCAACCGTCAAATCGCAGCCTTGAAGCCGGCACGGTGAGCTCATGGTTACCGGCGATCGTTGGCGGCGAATCTATCGTCGTTGCCGGCTTGTCGGCTGGGCGGTGGCGGTCGGGTTGGCTGTTCTGCTCGCACCCGCGCAACTGGCCGGCGACGGATTTAAAATTACCGCCGCCATGGAATCCCAAGTCGTCAAGGTTCGTTCGGTGCTTGAACAGCAACCGTCGGACTTGAGCGAAGCCAAATTGGACCAACTGGCGCGCAGCATCGTGGAGGAAAGCGAACGACACAGCCTCGACGCCATGCTGCTTCTGGCGATCATCCACGTCGAAAGTCGATTCGACCCTCGAGCGGTTTCCCAGAAGGGGGCACAGGGTCTGATGCAGGTTCGGTCGGTCGCGGTTGCAGCGTTGGTGGAAGACGAAAGAATTCCGCGCTTGCCGCCCAAAGTTGATCTAAAGGACCCGCTGATCAACGTGCGC
>CAZILB010000145.1:4968-9250 GCA_964539925.1 uncultured Syntrophobacter sp.
CGGAGCTGTCAGGGAAAATCATACAACTCGTCCATAAATATCCTGCGACGCCGACTGTCGCTCCATGCCGACCACTGGAAGCGGCTGGATTCATGATAGTTTCGAAATGAGAGCCGTTGGTATAAATTCTGCTCTTTAATCGCCCTCAGGGGTGTTTTTGAGCCGGCGTGCGGCTTCACCAGCGTGCAGGTGTGTCGCCACGATGATAAAACTATGTCGGATTGGGAGAAAGGTTCGGCTATGCCTAGCCTGCCACACTATGCGATCATTCCAGCGGCTCGGTTTTCTTGGCGTGCCGGCGAACGGCGGTCGCCGCAAAGCGTAGTTTTTGTCCGGTTAGACGCAGAGGAAGTTGAGATTGATTTTGATCGCCAAAATACAACTGCGCGACCAGTGTATATCCGGGTACAACGATGAAAGAATCGGCGGCCCGCGTGAAAGCTAAAGGCGCGACGAGAGCTTCAGCAGGCCGGGATTTGCCAGCCAAGGCCCGCTGTTCGGTCCTTGCGGTTGACGACGAGGAGAATTTTTTGACCCTCCTTCAGTGGTTCCTCAGCGAGCGAGGCTATGAAGTGCATACGGCGTCCAGCGTGGACGGGGCATTGAGTCTTGCTCAAAGGCAAACCTTCAATGTGGCCTTGCTGGATGTCAGGATCGGTTCCGCCAACGACGGCCTGTTTTTGCTTGAACAATTGCCGCTACACCAGCCCGGGATCAAAATCATCATGGTGACGGCGTATCCGGCGGTTCCGGCTATCAAGCAGGCCGTTGATCGCGGAGACGCACGCTTGTTGACCAAACCGGTCGATTTGCAGGAACTTTCCACGACGATTGATGGACTTCTTTAACTTAGGGCGAAGAATAAACCTCAGCTTCGCTGAATCGGGGCTGCGACGGCGGGCGATGTCCGGATGATCGCGCGGCGCTCAAGTTGAACTGAGTGAACATGGTTGGCGCATGTCGCGGTTTGTCGCTAGCGGTTCGTTCTGCGATCGCTTGACCGGCGAAAGAAAATAATGTCTTCGTATCGAACTTTCCTGACCCTCTGGTTTTCCCGCCGCGCAACGGTCAATACCTATCTGATTCGGCTGATCATCGGCGGAGTCGCCCCGCTGCTGATTTTTTCGATATTGATGATGGTCCTTTTTGCGCGCCAGGAGCAAGCCAATCGCCGGCGCGGGTTTGAGGATACCGCGCGCGCTCTGGCCCTGGCCATCGATCAAGGAATCGAGTCCTCGGTGACCAACCTCGAGGCGCTTGCAACCTCGGAGCCTTTGGACTTCGGCCGGGTGGAGATATTCCGGACCGTGGCGGCGCGCTTCTTGCGCGCGCAGAAAGATTGGCGAAGCATTGCCCTTTTCGATCCCAAGGGAGCGCGGCTGACCAGCATTGCAAAACCCCATTTCGAAGAAGGCGGCAGCATAAGCGCCCGAGACCTCGAACAAGTCTTGCGCGCACGACGGGTCGTCGTCGGCGATCTTCCCGGCGCCGATGCCGAGGAAGGAGGCATCAGTATTCATGTTCCGGTTGTGCGCGAGAGCACGATCATTTACATCCTCAGCGCAACCGTCGATCCGCGCATGTTCAACGACATCTTGATCCAGCAGAAATTGCCCGACACCTGGCTTGGCACCCTCTTCGACGCGAAGCAAATCATTATCGCGAGAACACGCGACGGGGAAAAATTCATCGGCAAACCCGTCGGGCCTTTGCTCAAAAAGACCGATCTCCAGGCAGCGGAGCAGTTTTTTAGCGGTGTCAATGAAGACGGCGAAAAGGTCCATGCGGCGATCAGCCGTTCATGGCGGCCGGGTTGGTTCGTTTCGATCACGGTGCCGAGCCGCGAGGTCTACGCGATCATGTACCGCTCCCTCGCGATGGTCGTGGGAGGGGGGGTGCTTTTGCTGCTCAGCGGATTGGCGGTGGCGGCCGCTTTCGCCCGCCAGGTTTCGCGTTCGCTTGGCCATCTGACCACCGTCGCGCACGATCTCGGCCAAGGCCGCCCGATCACCATTGCGGCAACTTCGCCGATCACCGAGCTGGACAGTCTGGCGCAGGAGATGGAGCGCGCGGCGATGCTTTTACGCGAGCGCGCGCAGGAGCGGGACCATGTCGAGGCGGCTTTGCGCCGGCAGGAGCAGTTTCTGCAGCGCCAGGCCGATTTGTTGAATCTCGCGAACGAAGCGATTTTTGCGCGCGAGGTAGGGGGGCAGATTATCTATTGGAACCGCGGCGCGGAAATACTCTACGGCTATTCCGAAGCCGAAGCCAAGGGATTCATCAGTCATGAGCTGCTCGCCACGGAATTTCCCGGCGGAAAATCGAACTTTGAAGCGGCGCTGCTGCGCGCCGGGGAATGGACCGGCGAGCTAAAGCAACTGACCAAGCGCGGCGAGCGCATCGATGTTGAAAGCCGGTTCAAGTTGATCGATGACCGCGCCGGCAGGCGTGTGGTCCTGGAGTGCAATCGCGACATCACCCAGCGCAAACAAGCCGCGCGGCGTTTATCGACCGAACACTCGGTGACCCTTGCGCTGGCGGAGTCGGAAAGTCCGGAGGGGGCTTGGCGCAAAGTCCTGGAGATCATGGGCAACGGTCTTGATTGGGACTTGGGCGCGTTATGGATGGTCGACAATCAGGCCCAAGCCATCGAATGCGTGGAGACCTGGCACCGCTCGTCAAACAATTTTGCCGGATGCGAGGGGCGCCCGGCGCTCGCGCGCGGCATGGGACTGCCCGGTCGGGCTTGGGCGGGGGAGAAACCGGTCTGGATTGCCGATATCGCCGATGAAGCCAGCGCCCTGAAAGGCTCGCTGCCGGATGCGAGAGACTTGCGCAGCGCCTTGGCTTTTCCGATCAAAATGCACCACGAAATACTCGGTGTTATCGAATTTTATAGCTCCGCCATTCGCGAACCGGATGACGATCTGGTGAGAACGGTGCAGGCCATCGGCGGCGAAATGGGTCAATTCGTCGAGCGCATGCGGGCGGAGGCCGCGCTGCGCCGAAGCGAAGAGAATCTGCGCAATCAGGCGCAGGAGCTCGAGCGGCAACTGCTGGCGTCCGGCCGGCTGGTCGCCGTCGGCGAACTTACGGCATCCATGGCCCATGAATTTAATAATCCGCTGGGAATCATCCTTGGCTTTGCCCAAGGGTTGTTGGCCGGTATGGATCCTGCCGATCCCCACTATCATCATGTCGAGATAATTGCCGAGGAGGCGAACCGATGTGAAAAGCTCGTGCAAGAGCTGCTGGAATTCGGCAGGCCGAAGAATGCCGAGTTCGCGCCGACCGACGTCGAATCGATCATCCGGAGAACCTTGGATTTGGTGCAGCCCCATGCGAGCAAAAACGGCGTCGAAACGTTCGTGCAAATCGCCGGCAGTTTGCCGCGGATTTGCGCGGACGCGCAGCAGCTGCAGCAGGTCTTACTCAATCTGTCATTGAATGCCGTAGACGCCATGCCCAAGGGCGGGACGTTGACCCTCGGCGCGACGGTCAGCGACGGCAATGAGATCACCCTGACCGTCGCCGATAACGGCATCGGCATCGATGCCGATGTTTTGCCCAAGATATTTCAACCGTTTTTTACTTCGAAGAAGCGGCGGGGTTTGGGCCTGGGGCTGCCCATCAGCGACCGCATCGTCAAGGCTCACGGCGGCAAGATCGAAGTTAAAAGCTCCCCCGGACAAGGAACCGCGTTCGAAATTCACCTGCCCTTAAACACCCCAGCCGCAGGGGAACCCAGTCAAACGGCAGCATAGAAAACTTAACCAAGTCAGCACGGCTCACTCGCGGCGATAGCCGCAGCTTTGCGGCAGGATTCTTTGGTTTTGCGGGTGCGGCAACAATTCGTGTCGTAGCTTCTACTAAATGTCTGTAAAAACCCTCGACGTAGGAAAAATCCTACAAAGCAATTGGTTATTGGACCGATCGTCCGAGGTGAAAGCTGTCTAAAAACAGCAACCTGGAGTTCGGCGGGAGGCTGGCACGCGGTTTGTTAGCTAGTCTCATTAAGAACCGAAAGCCAGGTCGTGCAAACCGCGAGGAGAAAATTATGAAAAAATATATCGCTCTGTTGGTGTTGGTTGGATTGACGCAATCGGGATGTGCATTCCTCGGCGGCGCGGCCACGGGCGCGCTGGCGACCGGAGCCGCGTACGAGATCAGCGCAAAACGGCAACTGGACCGGCTCGAGGACGATTACCGCAATGAAAGAATCTCTCGGCGTGAATATGAATCGCGCAAGAAGCAGATTGAGGCCGGGTCCATTATCTATTGA
>CAZILB010000146.1:0-5609 GCA_964539925.1 uncultured Syntrophobacter sp.
TTGCTACGAGGTCTCGCCCCGCCTCTGTCTCGTCGCTTGTACCCGAACCGCAGTCGCATCAACGATGTAAACCACCGCCGATTCAGGGTACGGCGCGACGCTGCTGACATTGATTTCGCAAAGGACATAGGTGTCTTCGCCCTGGGCTCCCTTCGGACCGAGCAGAAAATCGCAATCCCAGAGAACGGGAAGGCTTTCAGTGTCAATTCCCAAAAGTTGCTGCACTGCCGGTACCCACTCCTGCTCCAGCTTCTGTTTGAGAGCCTGGAATTCTGGCTTGGTGTGCGGATGGTACAATCGGGGGCTGGGTTGGGGAACTTCTGTTGGTGGTGCGCCCGGAGGCGCAGGATACAGCGCGTTGATGGCCTGATGGCCAAATCCAACCACCTTGTCATGCACCAGATAACAACGAATCATGCCTTCAGGGAGGCGCTCCTGATATTCCTGATCAATCATCCGGCCGTTTGCGGCAAAGTACGGCTCGCAGCGGTCGAAGAACTCGCCCAAAGTGATTTCCTCTTCGCTGCACCCTCGTTTCGCATGGCGAACGCGTACTACGGTTTCAGGATGCGCCAGAGCAGCGGGGACGCAACTCTCATCCCTGGTCGATGTGTTTCCTGGCAGCTGGATTTTCCAGACGCCGGTTCCCCCGTTTCCGCGGTACTGTTTGAGGACTCGGGCTTTTCCGGATGCCAGCCGCATAGGCAGTTCCTGCCGAAGCTGAAACATACTGCCATAGAGATGTGTGTCGCAGCCCCAGCCAATGTCGCGCGTTCGAAACAAGACTTCCTTTGTCCCCAGCTTCAGAATGATGTCGGGATGCGCGCTGACGAAAATCCCCGTAGCGGCCACCTCGCGAAGCATGGCATCGAGAACAGACCGGTCCCGCCCGTCCTGTATGGGATTGACCCATACCAGAACCCCGTCCATTTGCTTGAGTTGCTGACGAACTTCCGCACAAAACTCATCATGATATACCGCGGGCTCCACGTGCAGCCCTTTGGCGGCAAAGACTCTGAATAGCTCCGCGAACCGGTTATTTTCAGCCGTTGCCCTTAACCTCGCCTCATAATCGCCGGGGTAGAGAATCGCGATTCGTCCGCCGATAGCTTGAGCCATAGAATTTTCGCTCCGCTCCTCTTGATGCGCGAGCCTATCGAACCTTGTACGACACCGGTAAAAATCCGCAATGCGACGGCATTCTCCCGAGCCTTCCAGGGCATGTCAAGTTTTTTGAGAACGCCTCATCGGGTCCTATGCTACGGAGCGAAATCATGGATCCGTCCGCGACGGGCGGGCCGACTTCGAAGCCCGCCCGTTTGACTTGGCGCGGCTCCTCGTCAATATTCAGTCGAGCTGCACGCTGTTACATAAGGATGGCGCCAAGCATGCCGAAAGATCTCCGCAGTTTCATCGCCGAACTTGAATCCAAACATCCGGAGGAAGTGGCGCGCGTGTCGAAAGCGATCTCGCCGCGCTACGAGATTACGGCGCTGCTCACGCAGCTGGAAAGAAGCAAACGATTTCCCTTGCTCGTTTGTGAGAACGTGGAGGGGAGCGATGCGCCGGTGGTCATCAATGCCCAGGCGAGCCGCAAGCTGATGGCGCTGGCGCTGGAGTGCAAACCGGAAGAACTGGCGGCGAGATTTACCGAGCGGCAAAGCAAACCGCTGGCGCCTCTGGAGGTCGCCGAGGCGCCGGTGCACGAAGTCGTCAAGCTCGCCGAGCACGCCGATCTCACCAAAGTCCCCCTTCTCACCCACTACGACGTCAACGCGGCGCCCTACGTGACGGCGGGAATCGTTGTCGCCGCCGACCCCGACACCGGCGTGCGAAACACCAGCTACAATCGATTGATGATGGCGGGCAAGCGCGAGCTTCGCATCTTCATGGCCGTCGGCCGCCATCTCTGGACGCTGCACAACAAACTCGAACACCGCAACGAAGCCTTGCCCATTGCCGTTGTCGTCGGCGTCCATCCGCTCTTTTCGCTTGGCGCCCAGGCGTTCACGCCGTCCACGGACGACGAGTACGCGGTCATCGGCGGCATGATGAACGCACCGTTGCGGGTTACGAAGGCTAAGACCGTACCGATTATGGTTCCGGCCGACGCCGAAATGGTGATCGAAGGTAGAATCCTCCCTAAGGTGCGCCGGGAAGAAGGCCCCTTCGGCGAATTTACCGGTCATGCCGTATCGAAGGATGAGCGCCAGGTGATCGAAGTGTCGGCGATCACGCACCGAAATAATTATTTATTTCAGGACGTCCACGCCGGCTACACCGAGCACAAGCTCATGGGCGCCGTGCCGCGTGAGGCCGCACTGATCAAAGCGGTGCGCCAAACCGTACCGACGGTCAAGAACGTCTGCATGCCGGTTTCCGGCAACTGCCGCTTTCACGCCTATATATCGATCGCCAAGCGCACACCGGGCCAGGCAAAAAACGCCATCTGCGCCGCCTTTGCCGCCGACATGCTGCTCAAACACGTGGTGATCGTCGACGCGGACATCGATGTTTTCGACGAAGAGCAAGTCCTCTGGGCGGTATCGAATAGGTTTCAAGCCGACAAGGGGCTGGTGGTCATCCCCAACGCCCAAGGCAGCGAGCTAGATCCCTCCGCCGGCCCGGGCGGCGTCAACGCCAAGATGGGCCTGGATGCGACCAAGCCTCTCGCCGGCTTCCCGCCCGAACTGCGCGTTCCCGAGGAAGTGATAAAAAAAATTCGCCTGGAAGATTTTCTGCCGCAGTTAAAATAGAAATTTCAATTGACCATCGTACGGCCGTGGTTATCTCGCATCCGTAGGGGTTTCAAACCCGCGCCCTACAATCCATCACGCGAAAAATTGGCGGGTTTGAAACCCTACACTGCCGTCCTGTGGTTGTGACGCCCAATCACGTCCGCGGCATCGTGCATTGGCAACGCTGCACGCGCGACCGGCGGGCCCGCATGCCAGGCTGCCGGCAGTTCGCCCCTTCGTTTGAATTCGTCGTACCGTCGAGGAGTACGCGCCGCAGGGGCCCGTTTGCAAGGCATTCTAAAGGAATTACCTACATTCTTGGTTAATCATTGGGATCGGCTGGAGTCTTCGCCCAAACTCCGGATCTCCGTCGATGGTTTTCCACCGTTCGCGATTCTGCTATAAGTTGTCGTATAATTACGGCCACCGATGGCGAGAATCAACGAAACCAAGGCCGAGCTGCTTCGCGGCGCTGTCCAAAACAATATCGACGTCGTGCACGGGGTGCGAACCAGCCGCGCCCTACAGCGGCGGAGACGGGTTCCTCCGTGGGCGTTGACCCTCCTGCTCGCGGTCGGCATCGCCTACTTGATCATCCCTGGTCATGTGACTTCGCGCGGCACCCCGCCCGTTACCGAAACTACGCCGCCCATTCCGGCCGCGGTGCCGCCTATGGAGCAAGCCCTCGTCCCCGAGGCCCCCTTGCCCGACCCTCGGCCCCTGGACCGCGGCGCGATCCCGCTCGATGTCAAGAGGATCGTTATCGACCCCGGCCACGGCGGCGAGCCGGGAGCGACTTCGGAGTCTGGCTTAACGGAAAAAGAGTTGACGCTCGATATCGCGTTGCGCTTGCAGCGGCTCATGAAGGGGAGCCCTTACGAGGTGCTCCTGACCCGCGACACCGATCGCTCCATGTCCCTCCAAAAACGCATCGCCTTCGCCAACGAGAATAAGGCCGATCTGTTCGTCTCCATTCACGCCAACTGGATGGAGCCCAGGACCATACGCGCCCTTGAAACCTATTACGTAGGTCCGACGGACGATCCCGACACCCTCAAGCTGGCAAGCATTGAAAACAAAGATTCCGGCTACTCTTTGTCCGACTACAAAAAAATACTTGAGAAAATTTACGTTAATGAAAGGCGCGACGAGTCGCGCGCGCTGGCTCATTCGATCCAGGGTCAACTCTATCGCAAACTGAAACCGGCCAACCAAAAATTGCAAAACCGCGGCGTGAGAACCGCGCCTTTCGTCGTTCTCGTCGGCACTGAGATGCCGGCCATCCTCGTCGAAATTTGCTGCTTGTCCAACGAGGACGAAGTGGCTTTGTTGACAACAGACGATTATCGAGAAAATATCGCGCTGGGGCTCATGCAGGGGCTGAGGCGTTACGCGAACAATCTCAACATAAATGCCAGGAAGGACAGTTAACTCATGGAAGAAACAAACGATGCGGTGTGTGTGGGGATCGATCTCGGGACTTCGCGAAGCTCCATCTCCTCGTCCAATGGCGAGCGCCATGTGATCGACAGCTACGTCGGCTGGCCGGTCGATATGGTCGCCCGCAAACTGGTCAAGAAACCCGTCTTGGTCGGCAGGGAAGCGCTGGACAATCGCTCGATGTTGGATTTGCGCCGTCCCCTCGAACGCGGCGTTATGAAGGAAGGCTCCGAGAAGGACCAGGAGGCCGTCCAGGAAATAATCCGTCATCTGATCGGTCTGGTCGGCATAAAACAAAAGGGCAAGAACAAGGCGAAGGTCCGAGCCGTGGTCGGCGTCCCCGCCGAAGCGTTTCGTGTCAGCCGGCAGAACCTGCGCCACACCATGGAAGGCATTGCCGACAGCGTCATGCTGGTCTCCGAACCCTTCGCGGTGGCCTATGGCATCGAAGCCTTGCTCCACGCTCTGGTCATCGACATCGGCGCCGGCACCGCCGATTTTTGCGTCATGGAGGGGCGCTATCCCACCGAGGAAGATCAAAAGACGATTACCACCGCAGGCGACTCCATCGACGAGCAGCTGTTCAAGCTGGTCCATGAACGCTATCCGGACGCGCAGTTCTCCATTCACATGATCCGCGAATGGAAGGAAAAATCGAGCTTCGTCGGCGAACCGAAGAATCGAGTGCTGGTCGCCGCGCCGATCAAAGGTCGAGCCGCGGAAATCGACATTACTCAAGAGATGCGCTCGGCCTGCGAGAGCATTATTCCTCCCGTGTGCGAGACCATGACCGCCTTGCTTGCGAAGGTCGAGCCTGAATTTCAAGGCAAGGTGCGCAATAACGTGATCCTGGCCGGTGGAAGCTCGCTCATCGCCGGTTTGCCGGAAGTCATCACCAAGGCACTCGAAGAGCTGGGCGGCGGCCGGGCCACGGTGGTCAAGGACCCGGTGTTCGCCGGCTCCGACGGCGGCCTCGCCATCGCCCGCGACGCTTCGGGATCCGACTGGGAAAGGCTTTCGTTATAGCGAATACCATTTGGATCGTCGTGTGCTAGGCTTCGGGAAACTTTGACAATCGCCCAAAGCGAGCCAAAGATGCACAACTGGATTTCCGACCTGCTGCTTTTTGGCGCCGGGATCGCCGCGGGCGTTCTGGTGATGATGATTCTGCCAGTGCTCTCCGCCGCCAAGAAGCGGCGCACCGAGCTGTTCGCCGCGCGCAGCAAGATCCTCGCAGGCATGAAACAAAAACATGAGGAAGAGATTCTTGACGAAGCCTTCCGCACCACCGATGCAATACGCGGCGAACTGGACAAGTCCCTGACCACCTTGCGCAAGATGTTAAATACCGTCTTCGACCCGCTCGCCGGCCGACGAAACGACCAGAATATCGTCGATCGCACCGAACCGAACAAATCTGACCGCTCCTAG
>CAZILB010000146.1:5709-9186 GCA_964539925.1 uncultured Syntrophobacter sp.
GCCAGTATTAACGGGGGACTCAAAGTCCCCATGAAACTCGTGAAAGGAGTGGTAGCGGAGGCGCTCGCGCTGCTGCCGCATCAGGCTATGGCTGAAGATGTCATCCGAATCGGAATGTTCAATCGCGACGCGGCGATCATCGCCGCCGTCGGCAAAGGCTTTCTCCAGCAGGAAAATATTCGCGTCGAAATCAATACAGTCACCGACTCGCCGACGCTTTTGCGCGGCCTGATCAACGGCAAGTACGACCTCATTCTCAACAATGCCGACAACGTGATCGCCTGGGCCGAGGGCCAGGGCGAGGATCCGCAGAAAAACGACTTCGTGATTTTCCTGGGCGGCAGCCAGGGCGTGGATCAGAAGCTCATCGTCGCTTCCGGGATTAACGGCTTCGCCGATCTCAAAGGCAAAGTATTCGCCGTCGACGCGCCCACCACGGGGTACGCCGTCGTCGGCGTTTACATCATGAAGAAGCACGGACTCGAGTGGAATCGCGACTACACTTTTAAAGCCTTCGGCAACACCACGGCGCGGGCGAACGCCCTGAGCCAAGGCGAAGCCTCGGGGGCGATGATGAGTTTGTCGGATGACGAAATCCAAAAACGCGGCTTCAAAGTGCTGGCGAAAGCCGAGGATTACGTCAAACACTATGCCCGCGGCCTTGGCGCCACGCGCCGCGATTGGGCCAACGCCAACGAGGATCTGGTCGTGCGCTTTGTCCGGGCGATGATCCGCGCCACCGACTGGCTGCAGGACGAGAAAAACAAGGACGAGGCGATTCAGCTTTTGCTCGGCGAGACGAAAAACAATCGCGCCCGCGCCGAAGCCATGTACGCTCAGGCGCTCAGCCAGACCATGGGACTCACGCCGCGCAGCCGCATCGATTTCGCCGGCATCCGCACCGTGCTCGAATTGCGCGAAGTCGCCGGCCTGATGAGACCGCCGGCGCCCAAGCCGGAAAAATACGTGGACGAGCGCTTCTACAAAAAAGCCCTCGCGACCCTGGGCAACTAAGCGTTGAGTCGAAGCCCGGGTAACAGCCTCGGTCCGGCGCCAGCCGGATCGGCTGTCTCGATTGCCTTCACCCGCGCCCCCGAGTTTCCGCCCAATTCAACCCAATATGGTTTTTTAAAGCCGTGGTTTATTGCTGAAAATCGCTCCGTTATTAAAGGCTCTTCAGCCTTGGAAAATACTTATCCACAATGAATTATCGAATGATTTCCAGCGATAGCCCGTGTTAGCTTTTAAAACCCAATTAGAAAAACTTGAACGTTAATGACGTTTTTTCTTGACACTATAGGGAAAGTTTAATAAACGGAGCAATACTGTCCCAAGGTTCTCGAAAACGCTCTTTTCACAACAAAAAAGCTGTTGAAATTTATAGAGTTACAGTTTCAATGAAAATGGAAAGCGATAAATTTGATGGCGATCGATTTTCGCTCTGCACGATCGGTGTCAATCGCTGTAACGTTGGGACGCTCATGTAAACGGAGTTTTTGAGCCTGAAACCGTGCCTGCGGCGAAAGGAGCTATCGCCATGGACAAAAAAGAGAAATCCAAAAAGCGCGGAACCGTCAATGAATTTCATGCCAGGGCTGGCGAGTACGGGGGTACTGGCGAAGCGGCGACCGATTCTTGGTTCAAGCAGCGTTTAAACCACGTAAGAAACGAGGCGAAGAAAGAACTGCGTACCCGAGTCATCCGTATCGGCCGAGAAAAGTGATGCCCATGCCGAAGCATGCCTGGCAAAGCTATTTGGCTTCGGGGAATCCTTCATGAGGGGTCTTACACTCGCCGCATTATTCACTCTCACTCTCGGGTTCTCAACCGACAAATCGTCGGCCAACCCTTATTTTGCCAAAGCGGGCGAGGCACCTATGCCGGAGCGCGTCGCCACCTGTGCCATAAGCGGCGGCTTTATCCTTCTTTCGCAGAAAACCTCGACAACAGCGGCTTTCTCGGTGACCTCCGGAGCGGCCCGGTTCCCGGGAACAAATGGTGACGCCGCCGGCCCACGCGCAAAATTCTCCGGTCAACCGGTCATGGTTCGGTTAGGGAAAGTTCTCTCATGAAGTTGACCCTGAGTCAGCACCCAAAGTTTCGCGATGACAGATCCATTTCTTTGTTGTCATTCCGAGCGCAATCGAGGAATCTTTTCCCCGGTTCGATTCGAAACGAACCCAAACTGAGCCACTTCCGGTAATTTCGACCTTTCTCTCAATTCACCCGCGCGGCTCGCGGCGCGCCTGCCCTTGTAAATCCGACCCCGCCGTTTTATGACACCAGAGATCGTCGCTTCGATCCGCTAGGGAACGCTGACATCCATGCTCGAAAAACTCAACGCACAATTCCGCCAGTTGCGCCAGACCGATTCTCTCATGTGGCTCATTACGCTGGGACACACTTTTACGCACTGGTGTCCCGCGACGTTCTATCTTTTGTTGCCGTTTCTGGTCAAGGAAATGGGGCTCACGTACGCCCAGGCGGGCTTTTTGGTGACCATCCGCGCCGCCGCGAACCTGGTCGTCAACATACCCGCAGGCATGCTGGTCGATCTCATCGGCCGCAAGGCTCTGCTCATGGCCCTGGCGCTGCTCGCCACCGGCGTACCTTATTTTCTCGTCGGCATCAGCCAGAGTTTTTTCTGGGTCGCCCTGTTCATGGCTTTCGTCGGCATCGGCAATTATCTTTGGCATCCCGCAGCGATCTCCACGCTCTCGGAAAAATATCCCGACAAGCGCGGCTTCGCCATCGCGATCCACGCCATGGGGCCGAACATCGGCGAAGCCATCGCGCCGCTGCTCGTCGGGATTCTATTATTGACTCTTTCGTGGCGCACCGTGTTGTTCATCAATCTCATTCCGGGTCTGGTCATCGCCTTCGTCCTGTGGAAATATCTCTTCGGCCAGCTCGACTCCCGCGCCGAGAGAAAAAGAGGCTTGTCGGCGCGCCAGTATGTCGCCGGCATGAAGAAACTCGCCCAGAACCCGAATATCCTCCTGCTCGTGCTCGTCGCCGGACTGCGTTCCATGACACAGCAGGGGCTGCATGTCTTTCTGCCAATCTATTTGACGATCAACCTCGGTCTTTCAAGCGCCGTCGCCGGTCTCTATCTATCGGTGACGCAGACCGCCGGCATGATCGGCACCCCCATCGCCGGGGGGATCTCCGACCGCCGCGGCCGGAAGCGCGTCCTCACCGCCGGACTTTTCTCCACCAGCATCGTCCTTTTCGTCCTCGCCTACTTTCAGTTGGATTGGTTTTTCGTCACCGGCCTCGCCATTCTCGGCTTTTTCCTTTACGCGGTGCGGCCGGTCATCTGGGCCTGGGTACTGGACCTGAGCCCGCGCGAGCTCGGCGGCAGCACGGTCAGCTTTTTTTCCGGTTCCCAGTCGCTCTTGAGCTCCATGTCGCCGCTGATCTGCGGCTTCATCGCCGACCGCTGGGGCATTCTCGCGACCTTTTATTTTCTCGCCG
>CAZILB010000147.1:0-9157 GCA_964539925.1 uncultured Syntrophobacter sp.
GAGAGGTCTGCAAAACCTCGATGCAGCGGTTCGAATCCGCTCGCCGCCTCCAATCCGCTGTTCCGCAGCTTTTTGCCCGATCCACAAATTGAACTCGAAAGCAGCCGGTCATGGCTCCACTGCTTTGACGCGTCCCAGCAAGCGATCCAGTTCCCCGGTGGCGTCGAGCCGGCGGGCATCGTCGTAGCCGCCGATGGGATTGCCGTCGATAAATATCTGCGGCACCGTTCGGCGCCGCGATAGACTCTCCATTTGCGATCTGCGTTCGGAATCATGGGTCACGTCGATCTCGTCGAAGGCAATGCTCTTCGAGCGCAGCAGATTCTTGGCGGCGGTGCAATACGAACAATAAGTCGTCGTATAGATCACGACTTGGGCCATATCTACGGGCTACCTCCTCGGAGCCGCTCAGCGGCTATTCTGACATTCTCCGCGCCCGCTTGAAAGCCGCCCTGGACTTTGCGATTAGTGCGTAATGAAGTTGGTCGGCCTCACTGGCGGCATCGCTTCCGGAAAAAGCACAGCGGCAACAATCCTCGAAAGCCTCGGCGCGGCCGTCGTCAACGCCGATACTCTGGCGCGCGAAGTGGTCGAGCCGGGTCGTGAAGCATGGCAGGAAATCATCGCTGCCTTCGGGTCCGAAATCCTGCAATCCGATCGCGCTCTCGACCGACAAAAGCTGCGAACGCTCATCTTCAACAATCCTGACGCGCGCCGAAAACTCGAATCGATCATCCATCCGCGCGTCCGCGCCCTGGCCGAACGGAGGATCGCCGAGCATGGCGCCGCCGGTTATGCCGTGGTTGTTTACGAAGTGCCGCTGCTGTTCGAAGGCCGCTTACATGAATGGCTTCGCCCGGTGATTTTAATCGCCTGCGACATCGAAACCCAGATTGAGCGTTTACAACAGCGGGACGGTTTGGATCGAGTTCAAGCGCAAAAACACATCGAAGCCCAAATGAACCTGGAAGAGAAGCGGCGCCTCGCCGACTACGTGATCGAAAACAACGGCAATCTGGAAGATCTCAAACGCCAGGTGGAAGCCGTTCTGGAAACAATTAAAACTACTTGACCCGCTCCTGGTAGGAGCCGTCGGTCGGATCGACCCGCACTCTGTCGCCCACTTGGATGAACGGCGGCACCTGCACGATCACGCCGGTTTCCAGCTTCGCCGGTTTATAGGACGCACTCGCCGTCGCCCCTTTCATCGACGGCTCGGTATCGATCACTTCCAAATCAACGGTCGAAGGCGGATAGATACCCACCGGTTTGCCGTCGTGAAACTCGATACCGACCACGGAATTGGGCAACAGGAACGAAAGCAGATCGCCGACGTCTTGCGCGGTCAGAGTAATCTGCTCGTAGTTTTCGGTGTCCATGAACGTGTGCAAATCGCCCTCGGCGTACAGGTATTGCATCTGCCGCATTTCCAAGATCGCCTGATCGACGCGGTCTTCCGAGCGAAACTTGTACTCCGTGCCGATACCGGTGCGCAGGTTCTTCATCTTCGTCTGCATGAAGCCTCGCTTGTTGCCGGGAGTGAGGTGATGCACCGCGGTCACGCGAAAAAGATCTCCCTCGTGGACGATGATCATCCCCGGTCTGAGTTGCGTCGCTTGAACCATCGCCTAACGTCCTTCCTTCGCCGTCTCGTATTTTTGGTTACCAGTTTCTTGCGGCCGCTTCAACGCGCCTGGGCGGTGGTTGGCGCAACCCCTTCGCCTCAGGCGTAAAGGCCTCGCCAGAGCATGGCCTTGGCGACGCGTTCGATGCCGATCATGAGCGCGGCCATGCGCATGTCGACGTTTTGCTTGCGGCTCATCTCGAGGACGTTGTGAAAAGACCTGACCAGGATATCCCGCAGCTTCTTGTGCACCTCATCTTCGCTCCAGAAAAAATTTTGCAGATCCTGCACCCATTCGAAGTACGAGACCACAACCCCGCCGGCATTGGCGAGAACGTCGGGAACTACAAAGACGTCGTTCTCTTTGAGAATTGCATCCGCCTCCGGTGTGGTCGGACCGTTGGCGCCCTCCACAAGAATCCGGCACTTAAGGCGCGCGGCGTTGGCTTGGGTGATCTGCATTTCCAACGCGGCTGGCACGAGCACGTCGCACTTGAGTTCCAAAAGTCCTTCGTTGGTGATCTTCTCGCCGTAGGGACAGCCTTCAAGACTATGGTCCTTGTCGGCCACTTGGAGAAGTTTGTCCACCGGCAATCCTTTCGGATCGTAAAATCCGCCGGTGCGGTCGGAAACGCCGATGATCTTCGCACCGATTTTGGCGAGTTCCTTGACCGCGACGGAGCCGACGTTGCCGAAACCCTGGACCACAGCGGTGCTCCTGGCGAGATCCACGCCCAGTTGCTTCGCGGCCTCGATCGTCATATAGACCACGCCGCGGCCGGTCGCCTCCCGCCTTCCCAACGTGCCGCCGATCGCCACCGGCTTGCCGGTCACAACTTCCGGCACGGCGTGGCCTTTATGTTGCGAGTAGGTGTCCATGATCCAAGCCATGACTTGCTCATTGGTTCCCATATCGGGAGCCGGCACGTCGACTTCCGGTCCGATGACGTTGAGGATTTCAGCCGTAAAGCGGCGTGTCATCGACTGCAACTCCTGGCGCGAAAGCTCGGCCGGATCGCAAGCGATGCCGCCTTTGGCCCCTCCCAAGGGCAGACCGACCAGGGAGCATTTCCAGGTCATCCACATTGCCAGCGCGGTAACTTCGCCGAGATTGACCTCGGGGTGGTAACGAATGCCCCCCTTGAACGGCCCGAGAACGTCGTTGTGCTGCACCCGATAGCCGGTAAAAACATGGACGCGACCGTCGTCCATTCGAGTGGGCACGCTGACGATCAACGAGCGGTCCGGCCGGCGCAATCGCGCAGCCAAATTGGCATCTAGATCGAGCTTCGCCGCGGCCACATCAAATTGTTGCACCGCCATCTCGCTGGCGGGACTGCGCCATTCCACGGTGGACATGAAACCTCCAGTCACGGAAAGTAAAAGTGGCGTTCGTTTCACCGACTAGCCGGGCGGCCAGCTCATCCGGCGCCCGCCGAGAAGATGATAGTGCAGGTGGAAAACGCTCTGACCCGCGTCCGCTCCGGAGTTGACGACCACGCGGAAACCCTTGTTGGCGAGGCCCAGATCTTGGGCCAATCGGCCCGCGACCTGAAAGATCTCACCGATCAGCGCCCCGTCCTCGACTGCGATATCAAGGACGCTCGCCAGATGTTTGCGCGGTATGATCAGCACATGCACCGGCGCTTTCGGACTGATATCCTTGAACGCGACCACGCGGTCGTTTTGAAACACGACATTCGCCTTGATGGTTCCGTCAACAATGCCGCAGAAAAGGCAATCATTCACCAACGCTTCCTCCCGCCCGCGCCGCGCGCTAATCAGCACCGCTCGAACCCGGAAGCCGCGCGTAGATCATGTCGTCGTCGATCTCCAGAGGGACGCTTTGAAGCGACAGACCGAAACAAGGGCCCCAGATGCATTCGCCGCTCGGCGGCTCGAACACCGCGCCGTGCGTCGCGCACATGAGATAGCGGCCGTCCGAGCTGAAAAACTGGTTATTGACCCAATCGAGCGTGATGCCGGTATGGGGGCAACGGTTCATATAGGCAAAGTGACTCCCGTCGTAGTTGACGAGCAACGCTTCGAGATCACGCTGGCCGCGGCGCAAAGTGAATTTTTTGCTCTCGCCGGGCTCTAGCTCGCCCACGGACGCAACTCGTTTTCGGTTGGATTTTATCACGCGCTTCTCCATCACGCGGCTCCTTAGTCGGCAAGATCTTTCAAGTCGCCCGACGGACAACCGACCAGCACTTCGCCACGGTCCACCCGGACCGGCAGCCGGTAGAGTGACTCGCCTTTGCACGGTCCGTCAACGCACAAACCGGTGCCGAATTCGTAAAGCGCCCCGTGGGTGTAGCAACGCAAAAAACGCCCGTCGTCGCTAAGAAACTCGTCGCGGACAAAATCCAGCGGCGTCGGCATGTGCCGGCAGCGGTTGACGTAAGCGTGGAAGCTGCCCCGGTCGTTGATCAAAAAACCGTCCAGACGATACTTTTGACAGATAAGCCAAAATTTTTTCACCGAGCCGGGCGCCAGCTCGCCGACTCTGGCGATTACCCGGCCGCCGTCCCGGCTTTCTTCCTCCATGCGCCGTCGGTCGCGGACAAAAAACCAGCGCCGAATAGCCAAACCGATGAGATAGAGCGCCAGGAAGGCCAGCGACAGAAAGAGCGTGAGCGCCATAACCGCCGCCGATAAAGTTTTACTCCGAGCCTCTATCGACGATGTTTCGTATACGTTTGACTTCCTGCGGACTTTGCCGGCCCGAGATACCCATGACACGCATCAACTCGGTGGTCATCTCCGCGGCAACCTGGTCTTGTAGGCTGCCCTTGCCGTCGGGATCGGCTTGCAAAAACTGTATTATTTTTTCCCTGGAAACGCCGGTTTGCTCCAGGCCGTCGAGAAATTGGCCGTAGCTCGCTCTGCCGCGCAGCTCGTTCACGCGCGCCAGAAGTTTTTTGCACTCGCCGCAGACCTTGGCGAAAAACCGGACGCGCTCGCAACAATAAATGCAGTTTCGGCTCACCATCACGCTCGCGCCATTATTTTTTTTCGCCCATCGCTTGCGCCCACAGCCGCTGCAACCCGGCGGTCAGATCGCCGTTGGCCGCGACCACACCCCGATGCTTGGGAAACTGACGGTTAAAAAACATTGCGTTGCCGTCGCCGTCAACCGCCTTGCCGCCGGCTTCCTCGACGATCAACGCCCCGGCACAGATGTCCCACTCGTAGATGGTGCGAAAGGTCAGCGTGCCGTCGCCGTCGCCGCCCGCCACTTTGGCCAAACGGTAGGCGATGCTGCCGACGGGTTTAATATCGCAACGATCGACAAACACCTGAAATTTCTTTTGTGGCTCGGAGCGGCTCACGAGCAGCAACGCGCCATTGATCATCTGGCGCGGGTTGACACGGATAGCCGCGTCGTTGAGACAAGCGCCCTGGCCCGCCACCGCTTTATAAAACCGCTCCTTTGCCGGATTGTAAACAATGGCCACCTTGGGCCGCCCGTTGACGACCAAAGCAATGGAGACGGCAAACTGGGGGACGCCTTCAATAAACTCTTTGGTGCCGTCGATGGGATCAATCACCCAGACCCGCGCCGCGGCCAGGCGATCCGAGCTATCGCTGTCCTCTTCCGAAAGCCAGCCATCCTGCGGAAAGCGGTGACGAATCCTCTCCCGAATCAACCGGTTGGCTTCAAGGTCCGCGCTGGTCACCGGGTTGTTTTTGCTTTTCTCGTGAACGTCGAACTTGCCCTTGAACAGCCTCATAACCGCCGCACCCGCCTCGTGCGCGGCCAGCTCGGCAACCTGCAACTCGTTCTTATAGTCCGCCTCGGCAATCAAATTTGCACCTGCGCTCTGATTTCAAACCTTTCCAGGTGTCTATTAAACACCAGATCTTGGAGTACGGCAACTTTGGCGCGATGGCAAAACGTCTGCGACTTGCTCTATTTGGGTAGTTCTTCGATACCGGCGATTTCGGTCGCACCGGCATGAACCATCTCCTGGAGCGCCGCCGCTCCATCGTCCGGGTGAAGATTGACAGGACGAACGGCATCGCTCAACACAACGACCTTGAAGCCGAGCTTCAAAGCGTCGAGGACCGTGTGTTTGACGCAATAATCTGTCGCCAGCCCGCCGACAAAGATGCGTGCAACGCCATTTCGCCGCAAGATTTCGGCAAGCGGCGTCCCGTCTGCATCCACGGCGTGAAAACCCGAATAGCCGTCTTCGTCCGGCGCCATGCCCTTCGACACTACGACCGCCTGATCCGCCAGCCGCAGTTCCGGATGAAATTCAGCGCCTTTGGTATTCTGCACACAATGGACCGGCCACGGCCCGCCATAGTCCCTGAAGTGCGAAGTCTTGGCCGGATGCCAGTCCCGAGTCGCAAATATCGACCGGCGCCGTTCCGTAAATAGCTCGATATAGCGATTGAGGGGCGCGATGACTTCATCGCCGCCGGCAACGGCCAACGCGCCGCCCGGGCAAAAGTCGTTCTGTGCGTCGACGATAATCAGAGCGTCCGTCTCATTCATCGCTTTTAATTATAAAGAATGCTACTTTGGTTGCAATCGACCGGGAGCGCAGCAAACCAAAGTGGCCATCCAAGCCGTATTCTTCGACGCCGCCGGCACGCTGTTCAAACCCGCGCGCCGGGTGGGTGAAAGTTATGCCGTTATTGCCGCCAATCACGGTGTGAAGGTCTCGGCGGCGGAGATCAACGAGCGCTTTCGGATCTGCTTCGACGCCGCGCCGCGGCTCGCTTTTCCCGGCGCGCACGCCGACGACCTCGGCGCGCTGGAGCGCGGCTGGTGGAAAACGCTGGTCGCGGAGATCTTCCGCCCTTGGGATGGCTTTGTCGATTTCGACGCCTATTTTGACGATCTCTTCATCTACTTCGCCGATCCCGCGGCCTGGCGCCTCTATCCCGAAGTCTTGGATGCGCTGGCAGCCCTTAAGAAACGCAGGGTGATTGTCGACGTGATTTCTAACTTCGATTCGCGCTTGATCGGGATCCTCGACGGCCTTGGCGCTGCCTCCTGGTTCGATGAGATCTTCATTTCCAGCCGGGTCGGCTACGCCAAACCGGATCGAAGGATTTTCGCTGCCGCGCTGAGAAAGCACGGCCTGAACGCCGCGAGCGCGCTCCACGTCGGCGACAGCGAGGTCAACGACCTTGTGGGCGCCAAGGAGGCGGGCCTGCGAGGCGTGCTGATCGACCGGAGCCGCAACACGCCAAAGCCGCAAGGACCGAGCATCGCGAGTCTCGACGACGTCCTTCCCATGCTCGACCCCTGATGCGGCAATGCGGCAATAACTTGACACATTTTCAGAGCTGGGTTACAGCGCAGATTAAAACGGGGAAATTTCGTGACAATATCTGTTTCTTGGCAACAAACGGAATCCGACGGCAGCCACATGCGCATGCATGTGAGCGTTCCAAATGAACCCGGACCCGTTCCCGCGGTCGTGGTGATTCAACATCAAGGCGGCGTGGATGAATTTATTCAGAGTATGACCCGCAGGCTCGCCGACGCCGGCTATGTCGCTGCGACGCCGGATCTTTATCATCGCGACGGCCCGGAGTGCAAAGACGATTTCGTCACGCGCCGATCCCGGCTCGCTGACCGCAGAATCGTTCGTGATGTGGAAGCTTGTGTCGGTTTTTTGCAGCGTCACCGCGCAGTTGACGGGCGGCGCCTGGGCATCATCGGTTTTTGCATGGGCGGGCGCATCGTTTATCTCATGGCGGCGGCCCATCCGGGCTTCAAGGCCGCGGTCTCCTATTACGGCGGCAACATTTTTCGCGCCTGGGGCCGCGACTTACCTTCGCCGTTTGAACGCACCGCGGAAATCAATTGTCCGATTCAAGGCCATTTTGGTGCCGAGGACGGAAATCCGTCAGCGGCAGACATGGCAAAACTCGACGCCGAACTGAGCAAATTCCAAAAGATCCATGATTTTCACTCCTACGCCGGCGCCGGCCACGCGTTTATGGACAACACCAAGGAAAGCTACCGGCGCCAGGCGGACGAAACTTCCTGGCCGCGAACGTTGGAATTTTTACGCCGGCATTTGAACGGGCCGTGAGGTCCTCGACCTGCGTGAATCGATGCTCACTTGGAACAGAACCTCGGTTTTCTCCCGCTTCGGCATGGGGGTGTGAACGATTAGGCGTCCATGCCGCCGATTTGACGGATCCATGGATTCAAAGCCGCCCAAAACAGAGATTTCAGTCGAGACTGCAGTCGCGGAAGAGCGCCAGCGGATCGCGCGCGAACTGCATGATCGGGCGCTGCAGATGCTTTCCAGCGCCCGGCTGAGAATGGAAAGCTCCAGGAGAAACTTGCTCGGCCAGCGCCATCGCCTGGAGTCCGAACTGCAAGCCATCGAAGGAATCATCGACCGCGCGATCACGGAAATTCGCAACGTGATCGCCGATAATCAGAATGTCGAAGCCCTCGTCGCCGGCTCTCTGGAGCGCCGGCTCAAGGAAGAATTAGAGATATTCCGCGCCCGCACCGGCTTCAAGCTCCAATTCCAATGCGCCATCGGCGCCCACCAGCTTCCCACCGCCATCGAACGTGAAATTTACTTCACATTGCGCGAAGGACTTCTCAACGCCGTGCGCCATTCCCGCGCTACCGAACTGAGCCTTTCGCTGTCGCAAGACAAAAACGGCTGGCGGGCGAGGTTAAGCGATAACGGCGTGGGATTCGATCCGGAGACCGTCGACGGCGGCAGCCATTACGGCCTCAAGGGTATGAAAGAGCGCATTCTCAAACTCGGCGGCAATTTCAGCCTTAAGACCGCGCCGGGCGAGGGCACCGAGATCGAAATCATCGTTCCCTTCCAGTGAACGTCACGACGATCTAACCTTTCGCCAGCTTCTGCAGCGCCGCTCCGGCCACGCGAAATACGGTCCATTCGCTCATCGGCACGGCGCCGAGTTTTCTGTAAAAGTTGATTGCCGGCTCGTTCCAATCCAGCACGGACCATTCGAGTCTGCCGCAGCCCCGTTCCTGCGCCAAGGCGGCGACGTAGCGCAGTAACGCCCCGCCATAGCCGCGCCGGCGAAAAGCTTCTTCGACAAAAAGATCTTCGATGTAGATTCCAGGGCGGCCGAGAAAAGTAGAATAGTTGTGAAAGAACAGCACGAAGCCCACCGGCTCTCTCTCGAAGTAGGCAAGCGCCACTTCGGCCGTGCGCCGCCGGCTGAAAAGGGTCTCGCGCAAGACTTCCTCGGTGGCGACGACATCGCGCGACAGGCGCTCGTAGTCGGCGAGCTTTTTGATGAATGAGAGAATTACCGGTACGTCCGCTTTCTGCGCCCGGCGAATTGCGAAGTTCGGAATGCGAGTCGAGGTTCTCACAGCTTTGTTCGCCATCCAGCTACGGCGACCGTTCGCGGTTATTTGCCCGCGTCCCTGAGCGCGCGCCAGACGCGCTCCGGCGTCACCGGCAACTCTCTGATGCGCACGCCGGTGGCGCGCGCGATGGCGTTGCACACGGACGGCGCCACGGAAAGAATGCCGCCTTCGGCCATGCCGCGCACGCCAAA
>CAZILB010000148.1:0-4299 GCA_964539925.1 uncultured Syntrophobacter sp.
CCGCCCCTACCTCAGCGCTGAACGCGCAGCGATCCGGCTCTTGCCAAGTTTTTGACCCTAAAATAGAATCCGGGCCGTTTTACCGGTTCCGCGTAAACTGATTGTCAAGGAGGTTCAAACATGGCGGATAAAGCCATCGAGGTATTGCTGGACGAGAGGAGAAATTTTGCGCCGCCAAAGGAATTCATAAAATTGGCGAACGTGAAAAACGCGAGCGTGTTCAACCGCGCCCGCAAGAATCCGCAAGCCTTCTGGGCCAAGGCGGCCAAGGAGCTTCACTGGTTCAAGCCGTGGAAGAAAGTCCTGGAGTGGAATACGCCCTGGGCCAAGTGGTTTATCGGCGGCAAGCTCAACGCGTCCTACAACTGCCTCGACCGACACGTCAATTCGAGCCGGAAAAACAAAGCGGCGATCATCTGGGAAGGCGAGCCCGGCGACGAGCGCGTGCTCACCTATCGCGATGTCTGGCGCGAGGTCAACAAGTTCGCCAACGTGCTCAAAAAACTCGGTGTTAAAAAAGGCGACCGGGTTTGCCTCTACATGGGGATGGTGCCGGAGCTGGTCATCGCCATGCACGCCTGCAACCGCATCGGCGCGCCCCACAGCGTGGT
This sequence comes from uncultured Syntrophobacter sp., assembly GCA_964539925.1. Lineage (GTDB taxonomy): Bacteria > Desulfobacterota > Binatia > UBA9968 > UBA9968 > DP-20. Next base: position 612 of record CAZILB010000148.1, read on the forward strand.
GTTCGGCGGCTTCAGCGCCGAGGCGCTGCGCGACCGGATCAACGACGCTCAGGCAAAAGTACTGGTCACCGCCGACGGCGGCTACCGGCGCGGCACCGTCGTGCAGCTCAAAAAAAACGCCGACGAGGCGATGACCGACACGCCGTCCATCGAATATGTGGTCGTGGTCAAACGGGCCGGTGCCGAGTCCGGCGCGCAGATGAAAGAGGGCCGCGATCACTGGTGGGACGCGGTCATGGCCGACGCGCCGCTTTGGTGCGAGCCGGAAAAGATGGACAGCGAGGACATGCTCTTCATACTTTACACCAGCGGCACCACCGGCAAACCCAAGGGCATCGTCCACACCACCGGCGGCTATCTCACCGGTGTGCATCTGGCCAACAAATGGATCTTCGATATGAAGGAGGACGATGTCTTCTGGTGCGCCGCCGATATCGGCTGGGTCACCGGCCACACCCATATCGTCTACGGCCCCATGGCCAACGGTGTGACCCAAGTCATGTACGAAGGCACGCCGGACTGGCCGGACAAGGATCGTTTGTGGCGCATTGTTGAGAAGTACGGCGTGACCATCTTTCACACGGCGCCGACGGCGATCCGTACATTCATGCGCTGGGGCGCGGAATTCCCCGCGAAACACAATCTGAAGAGTTTGCGGCTGCTCGGTACCGTGGGCGAGCCGATCAATCCGGAAGCCTGGGTCTGGTATCACAAGTACATCGGCGGCGGGCGCTGTCCGGTGATGGACACCTGGTGGCAGACCGAGACCGGCCATCCGCTGATCACGCCGCTACCCGGCATCACCAAGTTGAAACCGGGCTCGGCGACGATGCCGTTTCCCGGCGTCGAAGCCGATGTTGTCGATGAGAGCGGCAAGTCGGTGCCCAAAGGCGGCGGCGGTTATCTGGTCCTGACCAAACCCTGGCCGGCGATGATGCGGACGATTTACGGCGATCCGGATCGTTTCGTGCAGACTTACTGGAGCCGGTTTCCGGGGAGATATTTCGCCGGCGACGGCTGCAAGCGCGACAAGGACGGCTACTATTGGCTGCTGGGCCGGGTGGACGACGTGATGAACGTCGCCGGCCACCGCATCAGCACCATGGAAGTCGAAAGCGCGCTGGTCGATCACCAGAAAGTGGCCGAGTCCGCGGTCATCGGCAAGGCTCATGAGATCAAAGGACAGGCGATCTGCGCCTTTGTCTCGTTGAAGGCGGGAATCGAGGGCAACAGCGCCTTGATCGACGAGCTTAAATCGCATGTGGCTAAGAAGATCGGCCCGATCGCCCGGCCCGACGAAATTCTCTTCGCCGCCGAGCTCCCCAAAACCCGCAGCGGCAAGATCATGCGCCGACTCTTGCGCGATATCGCCGACGGACGCGCGATGGGCGACACCACGACGCTGGCCGATCCGACGGTGGTGGCAAAGTTGAAAGAGCAGTATGAGGAAGATTAAAGAGGCTTAAAGGCGTGAGACATGCCGCTATCCATGCGAGTAGATAGCACGCAGCCGACCGGCGCGCAGGGGCGAAGCGACGCTTCGCTACTTTTTCGTGGCTGGAAAATTCTTGCGTTTCTTTGCTTCGGCGATCATCCGTTCGGCGTCTTCGGCCAAGAGATAGCGCTGCTCGACGAGTAACCGCGCGGCGCGGCTAAATTGCCGCACATAGTCCGGCCGATCCTTGTACCGTTCTTCGATGGACAAGCGCGGGTCGCCGTTTTTGCGCCGTTCGGTTCTAGTCTTCGCGAACGGAATGAAAGAGCCGACCAGGCCCGAAAGCTCGCCTTCGGCGAGGCCGCGCGGGCGCAGGTTCCAGCCGGTATAGGTGGCGATGGGAACCTGCACGGCAGGGAGACGAATGCCGGCGAGGTCGTTGCCGTCGGCGTCGACCCGGGGAACGAGAATCGTATAAGCGCCGTTACCGATGGGCGCCGGTGGATGAACGGTCATTTTGCCGCGTAAAATTTGCGAACCGTAGTCGAGAAAGAGCTGGCGGTTATGGAGAGCGGTGAAGCGCACACCGGGAATTTGTGGAAACTTAACGGCGCGCGGTTCGGGTGAAACCAGACCGCCAATTTTGACTATGGGATATTGGCTCGGCGGCGGCGGGATTCCCTGTGACGCCCATTGATCCAACGCCACCATCAGCGCGCGCAACACATCGCCGGCGGGCAGCGGATTCAGCAGAAATTGCGTATCGTCTTTGGCCGGTTCCGAGCCAAAGGGACTGTTGTGCTGCGCGCTGGCGATCACGTAAATGCGGACGTTGTTCGGAATGCTCAGATCGTGGCCTTTGCCGTCGGTGTGTGCCAGGCAGCCGCGCTTTTGCCAGTACTCCGTTGACGTTTGCGTGTGAATGACCAGAGGGTCGGTTCCGGGCCGTTTTAGAATGCCGTCGCGCCGGCCGCTCTGGGCGTCCTGGATGATATTGTAGGCGTGCGGGAACAGCTCGGGATCGAGTTGATTGGTGTGCTGCTGCGACGAGGTAACCGGCCGGGCAAATTCGTAATTCAAATATAACCGGCCGCCGCCGGCGACATGCGGCGCGATCGCGTCGAAGACCTTTCGATGGGCCTCGTCTTCATTGAACCCGTGGTAAACAAAATCTCGCAAAAAGCGGCCGCTCTGGGAACGCCCCCAGGCGTAGGCATAGCCTATGCCGGTGGTATTCTTGCCGCTTGCCAGGGGATTGGATCTCCCGGCACGATCCTTGTTGTCATAGCGCAGGAACGAAACCAGATCGCGCACCACCGCGAAGCCCAGGCCGAGCACCAGCGGATTTTTCGCCGGATAGATGAACTCATAGATATGACCGGGCTTGAATCCATGGCGCAGGTAAAGGTCCCGGGCGCTCGGCTTGACGGTCTCTTTTCCGGTTCGCGGATCTTTGGCGGCCACAGCAAATTCCCATTCCGCCGGCGGCACGGCAATTCTTCGGCCATAGGATTTTTCGCGCACGGTAAGCGTCGCTTTCGATTTGTCGCGCGATGCGGCTTCGTAGCATTTCACCCGATCGTCCGCGCTCAGCGGCTGGGATTTGACGCTCCTTGCGTCCACGACAATCTCGGTGCGAACCATGCCGACGATGACTTTGCCGTTGTTCGTCGCTACCGGCACCTTTAATACCAGCCAGTTCTTAAGCGGCATGAGATCGCTCTGCCAGCCGCACCAGACGATGGTGTAGCCCTGGCGCATGAGAAATCCGTTACCGGCGTGGGCGAGAGTTGTCGGATCGTTTGCCGCCGGCGCGTCGTTGAGAAACCCCAGGATCCGCTTGCTGCCGCGGTTGGGTGCATCGAAGAAAATTTTGCCGTTGCCGCGCGCCATATCCACGGGCTTAAGAATGAACAGATCGCTGCGGTACTCGACCCGGCCGCGGCGGTTGCGCGGCGCTTTGGCGAGATTGACGATGACTCGATTGAGCGGGTTTCGAGGGTCGACTTCTCCGTGAATTTTGCCGACCAGTTTCTCGTAGGCGCCGGTGATCGGAAACTCATGGCCGCCGGCAAAAAGTTCTCTCTGCTGGATGACGATGCGGGTAATCATGGGGGCGCGATGGCTGAAAATCATTTATCGGCAGGTCCGTCGACTGTCAAGAAGAGTTTGCGCCGCACTCAATTCCGACGCTCTGCCCAAGCGGGGATCCAGGTGGTTTGTGAGTAATCTCCGGCGGTACCTATCGAAACC
>CAZILB010000148.1:4399-9053 GCA_964539925.1 uncultured Syntrophobacter sp.
CGCCGTGGTCGCTTCAAGCTGACTCGCTTGCGCCGGTTTTCGCCGCGATTTGTAAGTTTGTTCCGGTAATGCGCCGACGCCTGGGACTGGCATGGTGCCTGCTTAAGAAGAAGCCAGCGTACCACCCAGATCAAAACAAGAGCGGGACGGAGAACCAAATCATACGCGGAAGGAGATAAGTTTATGGCGCAGAAACGCAGCGCTGGCGGGAGACCTCCCAGGCAGGGGAAGGAGGGTTTCACGATCTCGGCGTTCGAGGCTCCGGACATTCCCGATTACGTCGTGGCGGAGCTCCGCTACGAAAGTCCCATCGTCTATACGAGAGCGCGATTTGCCGCGCCGGCGGTCGCAGCGGGCCAAGCAGACCGGCTCAATCAGCTGTTGGGGAAATTTGACATCGCCGGTATCCGTTCTCAGTTCGGTTTTGCCGCCGCGGAGGTGCGCAAGCGCATCGATCTGGCCGAAGCGCTCCCGCCCAACCCGTCGGCGAACATTCTCAAGGCCAAAGGCGCCGACGCGCAGTTTCGGCAGAGCGGTTTTGTCCAGATAATTCCGAAGCGCCGGCAAGATTGCAAAAAGCTTGCGGCGGCGCTCAAACGAGAGAAATCGGTGTGGCAAAGCTACGTGGCGCCGCGGCCCGTGCCGGCCGGGCTTTCCGGCAGCGCTTCGGGCACGCGCCTGTTCGAGCCGGCACAGGGCTATCTCTATTCGCCGCCGGTGGGTATCGGCGCGGCGGATGTTTGGAGCCTCGCCGGCGCGAAGGGAAAAGGCGTGACGATTTGCGACATCGAAGGCGCCTGGAACACCAAACACGAGGACCTGCCGGCGGGCATCTCCCTGATCGGCGGCACGATGATTGCCGACATCAGCTGGCGCAACCACGGCACCGCGGTGATGGGCGAGATGATCGCGGTTCCCAACAGCAAAGGCTGCGTGGGCATCAGCCATGAAGCGAAAGGCGTGGTTCATTCCGCCGTGATCAACGGCGTATTCAACCTCGCTCAGGCTCTGACCAATGCGACGGCCGAGCTCAAGGCGGGCGACGTCATTCTCATCGAGTTGCAAGCGACCGGACCGAACGGCAAGTACGTTGCCATGCAATATTGGTCGGATGTCTTTTCGGCGATCGTGGCCGCAACCGCCAAAGGCATCACGGTCGTCGAAGCGGCGGGCAATGGCAACGAGAACTTCAACTTGCCGATTTTCAAGAACACGGGTCTGCAAAAGGACAGCGGCGCGATCGTCGTCGGCGCGGGAATACCGCCGTCGAACGCTTTCGATTTTGACGGCAGCGGCGGCTTCGGCGCGTCCTATCAAAACATCGGCGTGCCGCGCTCGCGCATCTGGTTCTCCAACTATGGCAAGATCGTCAATGTTCAAGGCTGGGGTTTTCACGTCACCACGCTGGCCTACGGCGATTTGCAAGGCGACGCGTCGGAAAACAAATGGTATACGCTGCGCTTCTCGGGCACTTCGAGCGCGTCGCCGATCGTGACCGGAGCGGTGGCGTGCATCCAGGGGCGTGCCAAAGTCAAGAACGGCGCGCCGCTGTCGCCGGCGAAGGTGCGCAGCATCCTGATGCGCACGGGCATGGCGCAGGCGGCGGGGCCGGGCGTGCCGCGGTCGCAGCGCATCGGGCCGCTGCCGAATCTGGTCAAGGCGATGAAGCTCGTTTAGGCGGACATTGCAATTGGCGGATGCGCGGAGCAGAATTATTGAAACATGTATCCCGCTGTCCCACCGCCCAAAAAACTGCTCGGCCGGTCGGTCGATTTCAAACTCAAGCCGGGCTGGCGCTTTGATGAAGCGAAGGGCGTCTTTGTAAATTCGACGGGTGAGGAGTTCGCCCCCCCGCGTCTGCCCAAGGGCAGTCGTATCGCTTACAAAGTGCCCAGCCTGGCGCGGGCATCCGCCAAACGCCTTTCCAGCGCTGAAAGAGATCTGCAGCGCTACATGCAAGTCATCATACCGCAGCGGCGATCGGCCGGAGACTTCCTCAAGACCGTGCAATCACTGCCCGCGGTCGAAGAGGCCCATATCGCTCCTGAAATCAGTTTGCCGCTGGCGAAAACGCCGGGACGGAAGGCGAGACGCCGGTAACGGTATTTAGCTCTCGATCCATTCGTCACGCCCCCGTACCGTTCGCTGGTAAATCGCCGGTGAACGAAAATACCCCTGCAATGATTGAGTTTATAAAGTTTTTCGGCCTAGCGCTGCCGGCCGCACTCAGCGGCTGCGGAAGAGTTGCTGGAAGAGCGAGCTGAAATTTCTATCGGCGTTGCGGGGAAGCGCTGCGGCGTTCAGGTTGACCGAGGGATTTTCCACCGGGCCAGTGACTTTCATAGGCACCACGATCCGTCCGCGGTCGTCTTTGAAAAAAGTTATCGCCCGGCCGCGTCCGGCCCGTGCCGACGCCTGCGCCGAAAGCGCCGTCTGGATCGCCATATCGAAGGTCGGCTGTTCCAGCGTCATGGTGCCGTCGCCGATCACTTCCATCTGCGAGTTGATCAGGTAGAGCCGGGTGAATTCGGCGTAGCCGCCGCCGAGGATGAAATCGGATTCCAGCCTTTGAAAGGTTGTCGCTTCGCGCCGTTGGTTTTTTGACAGACCGATCATGCCGGTGACCCGCTGAATTTTTTCAATCAGATCGACGTTGGTAAGCTCGCCGTCGCGGGCGATGAGCTTGCCGGTGCCTTCGAGCCGCCCGCCGGCGCCGCCGCCGAGCGGCAACCGGATTGAGACTTCTCCGCTCAGGCTGCCCTTGAGCGCCCGCTTGCCGTTAACCTGAACGTTTTTGAAAAAGCCGCGCACTTGGGTCGTGGGGCTGTTGGCCGGACCGGCGAGGTTGAGCGCGAGGCGCATAGGACCCGAGATTTCCGTATCGCGCGGCGCCAAACCGAAAACCGAAAGGATCTGGAAGATCGGCTTGGCGTCGATGTTGTCGCTGTGGATACTGAGATTGAGCCGCGGTGTTGTGAATAGGTGGCTCACGCTGCCTTCCAGCGGCAGGTTTAGATCCTGGATCATAAGACGATTGCTTTTGAATTCCAGCAGCGCTTTATCTTCCTGATAATTGAGCGCTCCTTCGAGGGAAATCGTCTTCAGGCCCGGATATTCGAAAGACGCACGAAACGGGAAAGGACGATCGCCGGAGAATTCCTGCAGGGACAGGTCGATTCCTTTGATGAGAACGGGTGTTTGGCCCTTGGCGGCGACCCGCAGTTGTCCGTCGTGAATGGTCATGCGGCCGGGAATGATGATCGGCACGGAAGGCGCGTCGGAGCGCTTGGGGCCGTCCAATTTTTTCTTCCCATCGCGCCGGGCCGCCGGCGCCGCTTTCTTGCCGGCACCGGACGCATCATGATACCTCCCGTTGGGCGCCTCTGGCAGGTTAAAAACCGGCTTATCGATAATCAGTTCGGTGATCTCGAAGCGGCCGCGCAACAGCGGCAAGAATTTGACCTGCAAGCGGACCTGTTGGGCGGAGAAAAAAGCTTCGCCGGGCGATGCCGGCCCGTTGGAAACACGCAGGTTTGAAAGACGAATCGAAGGCGTGGGGACAAGGCCCAAGCGAACCTCGTTGACGTCCACGCGCCGATTGAGCGTCTCTTCGACCAGGGGAAGATAGGTGCTTTTGAACATTCCCAGATCGATCAGGGAAGGCAGGATCAAAACTACTGCGAAGAGGAGGCCGCCGGCGCCGAGACTGATCCAAACCGCTTTCTTGATCCGGCGGACCCGAGCGGGCAATGACAGCGCAGCGGACGACACAGCTTGGGACATGGTTGACACCCTGCAACCGGAGCATAATACGGGATCGCCCGCCGTTGCAACGGTTGATTTGCCTCGCGGTTCGCATTGCGGCAGCGACCTGGTGCGCCAGGCCGATCACGGCGGCCAACCGGGCCTGCGTCTTTAAAGATCGGCAGCGAACGGCTAGACTACACGGAATGCTCTATCAAAACCGCCAATACACCTTCGGGCCCGGCGGCGTCACCCCTGCTGTCAAATTTTTGCTGATCGCGAACACCGCGGTTTTCATTTTGCAGACCGTTGTCGGCATGGGGCTCGACTACCGGCTGAGCCTTTACTTCGGCCTGGTGCCAGCGCTGGTGCTGCAAGAATTTTATCTCTGGCAGCTCTTTACCTACCAGTTTCTCCATGGCGGGATTTTTCATCTGCTGTTCAATATGCTCGCAGTCTGGATGTTCGGCTGCGATTTGGAGCGGCGCTGGGGCGGCAATTTTTTTCTGCGCTACTATTTCATCTCGGTCATCGGCGGCGGAATTCTCAACACCCTATTCGCTCCCGGCCAGCTCGGACCGAGCATCGGCGCGTCGGCGGGCGTCTACGGCGTGCTGCTCGCCTACGGTCTGATCTATCCCGACCGCGTCGTCTACTTTTATTTCTTGTTTCCCATCAAGGTGAAATTTTTCGTGATGATCATCGGCGCCATCGCACTTTATTCCTCCCTTACAGCCGGCCAGAGCGGCATCGCCCACCTGGCCCATCTCGGCGGCATGATCTTCGGTTACCTTTATCTGCGCGGCTACCATTTGCGCGGTTTCAACCCTTGGGATCCATTGAAAAACTATCTCGACCGGCGCCGATTAAACCGCCTCAAGCGCCGCTTTAAAGTCGTCCCCGGCGGCAA
>CAZILB010000149.1:0-2166 GCA_964539925.1 uncultured Syntrophobacter sp.
ATGCTGCGGCTGTATTGCCGCGCGCTTACGGAGCGGGGCGTCGACTTGCAGGACCTTAAGCAGCTGATCGACAAAAACATCGGCTGGTCGAAGAGCGATGTCGCGACCTGCGACGGCGCGGCGATCTTTCTTCCGGGAGTCGTTGAACGATTCGAAGCGCAGTCCGAGAACTTCGACTTTCTCAAAGTCATGCTGACGCAGCAGGCGGGGCACATCGAGTTCGGCAGTTTTGAGTTCGAGTTCGACCGCCCGGCGACCAGATTCGACAATCTACGGCCGAAGCTAAGCGCGCCGCCCGATTATCACGACCACGATCACGGCCACGAAGGCCACCATGATCAATCCGGCGCGACCGAGCTTACCAAGTTTTTCAAGCTGTTCCCAAGCAAGCGTCTGGCGCTGGATATTTTCTCGATCGTCGAAGGCGCGCGCATCGAAGCGCGCATCATGCACGAATACCGCGGTATCGGCAGAGCTTACCACGAAATGCGCCGGCGGACTTTGAGACTGCGCCAAGAGCTGATTTTCCTGCCGGCGCGCGAAGCGTTGCTCGAATTCATGATTCGCTTGAGTCTTGGCCAAACTCACGGCATCAAGCTCCCTAAAAAACACGCGCAGGCGGTCCGAGAAATCGGTACCATGGTTCGGCTGATCAGCGAGCGCGGCGCCACCGTTGAGGACGCGGCCGAGGCGACGCTGCGTATCTATGGGCGATTGGCGAAGATTACGAATGATTATTTGCATGAAGACGAGTTTGCGATTTTGGATGAAGGGGAGGGTTCAAGACGTTCAAGCCGTCGGGGCGGGTCCAAACGTTCCAATAGGTTTAGTCGTTCCAATTGTTGGGTGGACGATGATTTGACGGGTGACAAGCTTGCTCTTCCGATGCTGGTCGGGAGAGAGCGGGAGTACTTGTCGCCGCAGGGGGTGGATTATCGCGGCGAATTCCGGCCGGAGTTGGCGCAACTCTTGACGCAGGCCAAGGCCAATGCGCGCGAGCAGCGCAAATCCTTGACGGCCGAGGAGTTGGCAGATCTGCTCCGCAGCCAGCGGGCTCCGAAACCGCGGGATACGGACGAAGAAGGCGAGGAGCAGGATCCCCAGACGGCGCAAATGGTGCAAAATCTCATGCGCGAGCTGGAGCGGTGCGACCCGCGCATGCAGAACGTTCAGCGACGGCCATCGCAGCAGGACGACGACGACACCGGCGCGCTTGCGGCGTCGCAGCCCAACACTTTCGTGTACGACGAGTGGAACGTTTTCGAGAACGGCTACCGCCGTAACTGGTGCCGAGTCTACGAGAAGGTCATGCCCATCGGCGACCTGAACTTTTACCGGGGGACGCTTCAGAGCCATGCGGGTCTGTTGCGGCAAATCCGGCGCGAATTCGAACAGGTGTCGCCGGAAATCTATCACAAGGAAAAACGTCTGCCCGACGGCACCGATCACGACCTCGACGCGGCCATCGAAGCGATGATCGATTTGCGCCTCGGCGTCAGTCCCTCGGAGAAAATTTTTTGGCGGCCGCATAAAATCGAACGGGACGTGGCGGTGGCGTTTCTGCTCGATATGAGCGGTTCGACGGGCGAGGCCATTGGAACCGCGATAGCCGGCGGATCTACGGCGGCGAATTTGGGTGAGGCACCGGGCGAGCGGCAGCCGCGGCGTATTATCGACGTCGAAAAAGAGGCCATCGTGCTGATGATGGACGCCCTGGCAGCGATCGGCGACCGTTACGGCGTTTACGGATTTTCCGGCCACGGCCGCGACAGCGTGGAGTTTTTCGTCATCAAGGACATCGCCGAAGAATTTCATCTAGACATTGCCAAGCGCTTCGGCCGGATCGGGCCGCTGCACGCAACCCGCATGGGGCCGGCCATCCGCCACGCAACGGCGAAAATGCGGCAGGAACAGACGCGTTCGAAATTTCTGTTCTTGATCAGCGACGGCCGGCCGCAGGACCGGGGCTATTCCCAGGACGGCTCGGAAAAGACCTACGCCGTGCAGGACACCCGCATGGCGCTGATCGAAGCCCGGCGCGAGGGCATCCATCCTTTTTGCTTGACGGTGGACAAAGAAGGCAACGACTATCTCAGAACGATGATGGACGACTTCAGCTATGAGGTCCTGGCCGATGTGAATCTGCTGCCGCAGCGTTTGCCGCAG
>CAZILB010000149.1:2266-8958 GCA_964539925.1 uncultured Syntrophobacter sp.
TGGAAATTTCTCCCGAGCGCTGGACGGCGCGCGTGCCGGCGCAGTATCGCGACCGGGCGCCGCGTTTGGTCAAACTCGCCAACGGCGGCGACGGCGTCATTGTCGAGGGGCGGCCGCTTTATGTCGTTGGACTGGCGGTTGCCGGCAAGCCCTATGAGCGCCACGAATTGACGGGAGTGAACTACGAAGGCTCGGAAGGGACGGGCACGCCGGAACAGCGGCTCAAAGAGCAAGATCAAGACGGCGTCGAAGGCGAAGTGCTCTACACTTCGGCGAGCAATCTCACGTTCTGGCGCGGCATCAAAAACGACGACGCTTATCTCGCCGTGCTTCATGCCTATAATGAATTTTTGGCCGAGGAATATTGCGCGGCGAACCGCGAGCGTTTGCTGGCGTTGGGCGCGATCCCGACGCATTCGATCGACGCGGCCGTCGGCGAACTGGAGTATTGCGCCAGGGCGGGTTTGAAAGGCGCGATGCTGAACACCTTTCCCAGCGGAAAATCCTATCCTTCCCTCGACGACGATCGCTTCTACGCGGCGGCCATCGATCTGAACATGGCGCTTAGCGTGCACGTCGGCATGCAGCTTCCCGCCGGGCCGCTGTTCAAATACGACCGGCAGCCCGGCGAGGTGGCGTTCGGCGGCGATCCGATCCGGGTGCTGACGCGCTTCGGCGGCAACAGCGGTCTCAACGCGGTGCAGTTATTGCTCTCGGGCGTCTTCGATCGTTTGCCCAAGCTCAAGATTTACTGGGCGGAAACCCAGGTCGGCTGGCTGCCCTACTATTATGAACAGCTCGACGATGTTTATAAGCGCAGCCGCCACTGGATGGAGCGCTACTTCGGCTTGAAACCGCTCAAACAGGAGCCCAGCAGCTATTTTCGCGAACATTTTTACTGGGGATTTATCAACGACCGCATCGGCGTCCGGCTGCGTTACGAGATCGGCGTCGATCGCATCATGTGGGGCAACGACTTTCCGCATTCGGCCGGCGACTGGCCCAACTCCCGGCGCGTTATCGAGGACCTCTTCGCCGGTGTCGACGAAAAGGAAAAGCAGCGAATGCTCGCCGGCAACGCCGTACAATTCTTTCATTTGAGTTAAGGCGGACAACGCCTCGACGCGGCGCCGATGGCTTGCTTTCAAATCCGCGCGGGACTATATGCAAATTTTCTCGCTGGAACGCTCGCAGTGGAGGAAGGCGGAAGCGCGTCGCGCACCGGATCAAGCCAATGATCTGCGCCCAGTGTCAAGCCGATAACACCGATGACGCGGTATTTTGCGACCAGTGCGGCGCGGGGCTGAATGCGGTCTGCGATCACTGCCGGGAGCCCAATCGGCCGGGCGCGAAATACTGCAAGAAGTGCGGCCGGCGCCTCGGAGTGGCGCCGAGCACGCCGTCGTCCGCCGCCGCGCCAGCAGCGTCGAGCGCCCATGTTCCCAAGCATCTAGCCGATAAAATTCTGGCATCGCGCCACTTCGTCGAGGGCGAACGAAAGCAGGTGACGGTGCTGTTCGCCGATATCCGGGGCTCAACCAGCGTGGTCGAGAAGCTCGATCCGGAGGAAGTGCGCCGGCGCTTCGATCCGATCTTGCAAATCATGATGGAGGCGGTGCACCGCTATGAGGGCACCGTCAATCAAGTATTGGGCGACGGTATCATGGCGTTGTTCGGTGCGCCTTTGGCCCACGAGGATCATGCCGTGCGCGCCTGCTACGCGGCGCTGGCGATGCAGGACGAGATGCGCCGCGACGTCGAGCGGCTTGCGCCCGGCCCTGCCGCCCTGCAGATCGGCGTCGGCATCAATTCCGGCGAAGTGGTGGTGCGGTCGATCACCAACGATCTCAATATCGATTATGCCGCCCTTGGCCCGACCACGCATTTGGCGGCGCGCATGGAGGAATTGGCTCCCGCCGGTTTGATCCGGATGACCGCGGATACGCTGCGCGAAGTTGAAGGGTTCGTCGAAGTCAAAGCCCTCGGCGCCCTGCAAATCAAAGGGTTTTCCAATCCCATTGAAGTCTTCGAGCTGGCCGGCATCACTGCCGCGAAAAACCGCTTTCAGGCGGCGGCGAGCCGCGGTCTGTCGCGCTTTGTCGGCCGCGGCGCCGAGATCGAGGCCTTTCACCGCTTCACGCAGCCGGCCAACGGCGGCGGCCGCATTTTGGCCCTGGTTGGTGAGGCGGGCATGGGTAAATCCCGCCTCGTTCGTGAATTCATCGAGCGCCACTTGCCGTCGGGCTGGCGGGCGCTCGAAGCCTTCTCGGTGTCTTACGGCAAGGCTACGCCGTTTTTTCCGGTGATCGAATTGCTGCGCGATTATTTTTCGCTCGCGAAGAGCGACGAGACCGAAACCGTCCAGGCCAAAGTTTTGAACCGAACACTGCGGCTCGATCCCGCGCTGAGCGACGCAGTGGCGCCGATCCTGACGTTGCTGGACGCGATGCCGCAGGCGGAAAAACCCGCCGGCGCAAATTTCGCCATCGGCTCCCACGCCGAAGTGGGCGCGGCGCTGGAGAAGTTCGAAACCGAGGAACCGCAGAAAAGACGGGCCGAAACTTTTCAGGCGCTGGTGCGCTTGCTCGCGCGCGAGAGCAGGGAACAGCCGCTGCTGCTCGTGTTCGAGGACCTGCATTGGATCGATAATGAGACCCAGGCATTTCTCGATCTTTTAGTAGAAAGCGTTCCCCTGGCGCCGATTTTTCTGCTGGTTAATTACCGTCCAGGCTATTCGCACAGTTGGGGGAGCAAGGCTTATTACACGCGCTTGCGCATCGACCCGTTGCCGGCGGCGGGGGCGCGGCAATTGTTGCAATCGCTGCTCGGCGACCATGTGGACTTGGCCGCGCTCGAAGAACTTTTGCTCAAGCGCACGGAAGGCAACCCCTTCTTTGTCGAGGAGATCGTCCGCTCGTTGACTGAGGCAGGCGTGCTGGTCGGCGAGAAGGGTGCCTACCGGCCGGGCCTTAGGATCGATACCGTGCGTTTGCCCGGCACGGTGCGAACGGTTTTGGCCGACCGGGTCGATCGCTTGCCCAGAGAAGAAAAACAGTTGCTCAAAACCGCTTCCGTCATCGGCGTCGTTGTCCCTATGCGGCTTTTGCGCCGGGTCACCGGTTTGCCGGAAAGCGAACTGCATCGCTACCTGGCAGAACTGCAAGCGTCGGAGTTCATCTTCGAATGCAACTGGTATCCCGATCTCGAATACCGCTTCACGCACGCGCTGACCCATGAAGTGGTTTACGGCGCGTTATTGCGCGAGCCCAAAATCGCGATTCATGCCGACATCGTCACCGCTTTGGAGGAGCTGGCGGATGGCGATCTTTTCGACCACCTCGAAGCGCTCGCGCACCACGCCTACGGCGCCGAACAGTGGCAAACGGCGGCGCGCTATCTACAGCAGGCGGGCGACAAGGCGATGTCGCGGTCGGCGTTCCTCGAAGCGGCGGCGGATTACGAGCGCGCGCTGGCGGCGCTCGATAAGTTGCCCGAAACGAATGTCCTTCTCGCAGAGAAAATCGATCTTCACCTCGAAGCGCGCAACGCCCTTTTCTTGCTCGGCAACCTGGCCCTGGTGGGCGAGCATTTGCACGCGGCCGAACGCTTGGCGGAGAAACTGGGCGACGAGCCGCGCACCGCGAGAGTGCTCAATTTTCTCAACAGCTATTATGGACTGGCCGGAGACCCCGAACGCGCCATCGAAATCGGCCGGCGCGCTCTCGGCTTGACCGCGGTGCAGTCCGATCGGGCGTCGAGCACGGTCGCTTACTATTATCTGGGCGCCGCGTACAACAAGACCGGCCAGTATGCCCAGGCCGTCGAAGCGCTCGCGCGCGGCATCGAAAACGTCGGCGGCGATCTGCGCTTCGAACGGTTCGGCACCGCCGCTGTGCTTTCGGTCATATGCCGCAGCCATTTGGTGCAGTGCCTCGCCGCCATGGGGCGCTTCGAGGAAGGGGAGTCGGCCGGCGAAGAAGGAGTCGAAATCGCCGAGGAGGCCAATCATCCGACGAGCTTGATTCATATGGTCTGCAGTCTCGGTGTGCTTTATTTGACCAAGGGGGATTTTGAAAAGGCGATCCCGATACTTGAACGGAGCTTGATGATCTGCCGGCAAGCGCAAATTCCGGTCTATATTCCATTCGTCGTGTCGCGCTTGGGATCGGCCTACGCCAACGCCGGCCGCGTCGATGAGGCGCTGCCTTACCTGGAACAGGGCGTCGAAGAGTCTGAGTCCGCCGGGCGCGCGGCGTTTTTATCGCTCGGCACAGCCTGGCTCGCCGAAGCCTATCTTTTCTCCGGCCGCATCGATGACGCACGGCGTATGGCCGAGCGTGCCAGCGAGCTGTCACGGCAACACAAGGAACGAGGCCACGAGGCCTGGGCGCTTAAACTGCTCGGCGACATCGCCGCGCAGGAATATCGACGGGACACGGCGCGGGCCGAGGCGCACTTTCGGGCGGCGCGCGCTCTCTGCGACGAGCTGGGCATGAGGCCGCTCGGGGCCCGCTGCCGGTTGGGTTTGGGCGCGCTCTACACGGATCTCGGCGCGGATGAAAAAGCGCGGGCCGAATTGGCTGACGCGCGGCAGGAATTTGACGCCATGAATATGCGCCTGTGGGTTCGCCGTGCCGAAGTGCTGCTGGAGCGGTTGGCGGTGTAAGCGGACAGGCCGCCATGGCGTGTCGCGGGTATCCCGACTGTGCCGTGCTGCGGATCTCCGGGTGAAATAAAAGTGAGTTACCAGGGTCTTTTGGTGTTGTCAGGCCAAATTGCGAGCAGGATTCGGTAGGGGCGGGTTTCAAACCCGCCCCTTGGATTTCGCCCCGTGCCGCCGCGACGGGGGGAACGACGCCGAGTCGATCGATTCCTTCCATGCGAACTAACCCGTCAATGGATTCCGATTATCCCTTCGTCGAGTTTCCGCTTCAAGAGATCCATCAGACGATTGCGCAACGTTTCGAGCGGCAAGCCGAGCGCCATCCCGAGCGGGTTGCGATTAAAACCCCGACGCAAACCGTGACCTATGACGCGCTCAACCGAAAGGCCAATCAGATCGCCCATGCCATCCTGTCTTTCGTGGCGGCGCGGCAAGAGCCGGTGGCGCTGATGTTTGGCGCCGGCGCGCCGATGATCGCCGCCGGCTTCGGCGTGTTGAAAGCGGGCAGGGCCTATGCGCCGCTGGACGCGCAATTGCCGAAGACGAAAGCGCGGCAGGTTGTGGCGAGTCTCGGAAGCCCGGTGATCCTCACCGACGGCAAGAATCTCGCCGCCGCGCGCGAGGTCGCCGGCCGAAGGCGGGACGTTCTCAACATCGATGCCCTCGATCCATCGCTCTCGCCGGAAAATCTTAACCTGGCCGTTGAGCCGGATTCCATCGCCTATATCAATTTCACTTCCGGCTCCACCGGCGAACCCAAGGGCGTGGTGTGGAATCATCGCAGCGAGCTGTTCGGCATCGGCGTGAAGACCCATGCCTTGCGCATCGCTGCCGGGGACCGTGTGAGTCTGTTGCGCGCGAACAACGTCGGCGCGGTCAGGGATATGCATCTGGCGCTGCTCAACGGCGCGGCGGTGGCGACCGTCGATCTGCAAGAGTCCGGGCTTGCGTCGCTGGCGCGCTGGCTCAGGGAAGAGGAGATCACCGTCTTCAGTTGCGTCGCCACGATCTTTCGGCAGGCGGTCGCGAGCGCGAAGAGCGCCGCGGATTTCTCCACGGTCCGGCTGGTTCATATCGGTGGCGAGCCGATTTTCAAAGGCGACGTCGATCTCTACAAGAAATACTTTCCCGACCGCTGCCGGTTCGTGAATCGCTACAGCATCAGCGAAACCCAGGCGGTCTCCTACTTTTTTATCGACAAGAAGACGGAGATCCCCGAGGACCGAGTGCCGGTCGGTTACGCTCTGGAGGGCAGCGCAGTTTCCATTCTCGACGACCGCGGACACGAAGTTGCGGCGGGTGAGACGGGAGAAATCGCCGTCAGCAGCCGGTATCTGGCGTTGGGATATTGGCGCCAAGCGGAGCTTACGCGGCAGAGGTTTTTTCCCCATGCCGAAAATCCCGGTTATCGCACCTACCGGACCGGCGATCTCGGCTATCGTTTGGCGGACGGCTGTCTCGTCCATGTCGGACGCAAGGACTTGCAAATGAAGATTCGCGGCCATCGCGTCGATGTGATGGCGATCGAGAACGCGCTGCATCAAATCCGCTGCGTCAAGCAGGCCGCGGTGGTGGCCGAGGGCACGGCGCGCGGACAGTGGCGCTTGATCGCTTACCTCGTCCCGCGCGCCGCCGCGCCGAATGTTCAAGCGCTTCGGGCCCAGCTCAGAAAGCGCCTGCCGGCTCCCATGGTCCCGGCAAAATTCGTATTTCTCGCCCGCCTTCCCGTCACGGCCGGAGGCAAAGTCGATCGCCGCGCTCTGCCTGCGGCGCCGGCTCCTCGACGTAACTTCGGCCCAACTGCGGGTGGGCCGCGCCGCGCTTTGGAACGGCTCCTGATCGAGATTTGGCGTGACGCATTGGGGGTCGATGGCCTGGGGATTCACGCTGATTTCACCGAAGCGGGCGGAGACTCGCTTCTCGGCGCGCGCATCGTCGCGCGCTTGCGGGAGTATTTTCCCTGTGCGGTGGCATTACGCCATCTGTTTGAAACGCCGACGGTCGCGGCACTGGCCCGCTGGCTGATCGA
>CAZILB010000150.1:0-8868 GCA_964539925.1 uncultured Syntrophobacter sp.
GTCTTTGGATGGCGCGCTGCTACCCCGGAACGGTGATGCTGGAAGGTACGACGCTCTCCGAGGGGCGCGGCACGACCCGGCCCTTGGAACTATTCGGAGCCCCGGATCTAGAACCGCGCGCGTTGCTCGCGAAAATGGCGTCGATGGCGCCGGAGTGGCTGCGCGGCTGCCGGCTGCGCGAATGCCGGTTCGAACCGACCTTTCACAAGCATGCGAGCAAGTTGTGCGCGGGCATTCAAATTCACGTCGATGAGCCGAGCTATGGGAACGAAGCTTTCCGCCCGTGGCGTCTAACGGCGCTCGCGTTCAAGGCGCTGAAATTTTTACGGCCGGACTACGATCTCTGGCGCGCTTTCGAGTATGAATACGAACGCGATCGCCTCGCCATCGATCTCATCAACGGCAGCGAGCTGCTGCGCCACTGGGTGGACGATCCGGCTGCGACTCCAGGCGATTTGGACCGGCTCGCCGCAGCCGACGAAGGTTCATGGCGCGAAGAACGGGATGCCGCGCTGTTGTACCGCTAAGGGCTTGGTAAAAATTAACCATTCCAATTGTTTATCCTGTCATTCTGAACGTAGCGTAGCGCAGTGAAGAATCTCGACCGAGATCCTTCGCGTTGCTCAGGATGACAGACACGCGCGCGGCGATGCCGGCGGCTTTGCCGAATAGCGCCGCGGAGCCGCCGATTTGACCGATTTGAATGTCGCCGGCGATCATGACTTGAACGATGCCCGTGCTGCCGCCAAGGTATACCGTCGCGACGTCCAAATTGTATTTTTCAAACAATTTCGCCTTGGACGCCGTCACCAGAGTCCATTCCCCCGGACTGATCGAGGAATAGCCCGGGGTGAGCTTCGCCGCTCCCTGAGCGGGCGCGGCAATGAACGTGGAAAGCAGCAACCCCAGGAATTTTTGAGTGCAACGGGAGATCCTAAATGTCCTCCGACTATGCAGAAAGCCCTGTAGCTTCCCCCTATCAAAGGCGCCCCTTGGCGGTCAATTCATTTCCTACAACTGAGAAACGATGAAGCGGATTCTCCAAATGTTGAGAAAAACCGACCGCCAACTGCGGCATCCCCCGGCTCAACCGGGCGCTTTCGCTGGCATCTCTCTTGCGTTGAAGATCTCAAGAATGTCGAGACGAATCACAAGAAACTCGTCAAAGAACTCAAGCAAGGAGGGGGAGAATGTTTACCGATAAGATCGAACTGAAAGATTTCGACAAGATGGACCCGGAGTACAAGGAACTCCTGGGCCATGTCTTGACGATCCAGGCCGACTGCGAGATCGGCGGGCCGCATCTTTACGTTGAAAAGATGTTGCCGGCGGCGCCGACGAAACTCGACCAGTTGATCGTCGCGCGCACGGCTGCTGAAGAAGTCGACCATTTTAGAAAAATAGCCCGGGTAGCGGGGGATATCGGCGTCGATGTTTCTTTCGTTTTGAGCCAACCGAACGAGAAGCGCTTTGTCGACGCGTTCCGCGGCGTGATCACGACGTGGGAAGATAACGCCGTATTCGGATTTCTCATCGACCGCGTCGGTCGCTATCAACTGGAGGAGTTTTACGATTGCAGCTATCTGCCGTTGCAACGCATTCTTCCCGACATCGTGACCGAAGAACTCGGTCATATCGAATATGGCTATAACAAGACGTTGGAGCTGATCCAATCCGGCGATGAGGGCAAAGCTAGGGCTCAGAAGGCGGTGGATTTCTGGTACGTCCGCGCCCTGGACATGTTCGGTCGTGCCGCCTCAAAGCGCAGCGAACGTTATCGGTATTGGGGGTTGAAGCGCCGAACCAACGAACAAGCGCGGCAGGATTACATGAATGAAGTGGGGCCGATCCTCACGAAGCTCGGTTTGACGATACCGGATCCGAACAAGGGACGCCGATACATATAAATCAGGCAGGAGGAACCATGCCGCAAGCAGCACCCAATACGGAACAATTGGACGAGCATCTTCAGGAGGTTGTGCGCGCCCTGCACGGCGCCGTGAAACAGGGGGTGTCGCATAAAGACGACCCCAAGGTGATGGATAAGGCGATCAACGACTGCAAGGAAATCCTCGACGTCATCATGAGGGGCGATGTCATGGAATGGTTGAATTAAAGAGCCGGAAGGTCTCAAAAGAAAAGGCCCGGGCGGATTTTCAATCCGCCCGGGAACGCGCGAATATCGGTTGTCGACCAGCTGGTAGAGCCGGCCGAAAACATGGTCTTGGCCGCGTTTAACTGCTACCGTAGCGTGCCGGTTTTTCCGATTCCGCCGCCTGGCGCCTCAGCGAGCCGCGGTGAGAGCAAGTTTTAGTATGCGTTGCACCAGTTGCGGATAGCTCAAGCCCGCCTTAAGGGCGGATTGAGCAAACTCATCCTCTCGTTCGATGTTCGGATTCGGATTGGCTTCGAGGATTACGATATCGCCTTCGGGGGTGACCCGCAGATCGATGCGGCCGTATCCGCGAATGCGCAGCGCGCGATAAACGGACTTGCAAATTTTGACAATGCGCTGGCCGGTTCCGTTGGGAAAGGGTTCGGCAAAAACGTTCTGGATACCCCAGCGCTTGCGGTAGGCGTCGTCCCACTTGGCCTTGAAGGTGGAAAAGCGCGGCTGTCCATCGGGGACTTCGGTAAAGATCACCTCGCGAAAAGGGAATACCCGCAGGCGCTCGTTGCCCAAAAGGCTAACGTAAATCTCCCGTCCTTCGATGTATTCTTCCGCCAGCGCCGTCTGGTTCATTCGTTCGTGGATGAAGCGAATCCGTTCCTCGAAGGCCTGGTCGTCTTCCACGAAGGAATCGAGCGAGATGCCATAGGAGGCTTCTTCCGCGGCAGGTTTGATGAATAGCGGAAATTTCAACCGGTTCGGCCGCTTGATCGCCGCCCCCGGTGAATAAACCGCGAAGTTGGGCACGCGAATTTTGTGATAAGCGAGCAGCTCTTTGGCCATGCCTTTATTCTTGCACATCGTCAATCCGGTCGGGCTCGACCCGGTATAGGGCACACCCATCATTTCCAGCAGGCCGGCGACGTTTCGATCATAGGCCGATACGGCGTTGAAGTGTTCGGTTAAGTTGAACACGACCTCGGGAGGATTGGCTTTAATCTCGTCGATGATCAGGCCGGGCTCGTCATAGACGCCGATGGTGCGCACTTCATGACCGAGTTCCCTGAGCGCGCCGATGACATGGGCTTCGGCGGCCCAGTCGTCGGTTTTCAGTTCCTCGGTGAAGTCTTGATCTTCCGGCGGCGTGCCGGCGGTGTCGAAGAGGACCAGAACCTTGTAGCGTTTTCTCGCCCGTGCCATCGCTTTAAGTCGCCTTGAAATTACCCGTGAGCCGATAGTGCGCTGCCAGCGTGGCCAGGTAGGCGGCGATTTCGATGGCGGCGGATTCCCCTTTGAGTCGGAGATCGAGTTCGGCGCAGCGCTCGGTGAGCGACCGGAGCACGCGATTGATCGTGACCTTCGGCTCGCCGGTCCACTCCGAGACGGCGTTGAGAATAAGCTTGTTGGATCGGCGCAAAAAGCTCGCTGCGCGCTCGCCATTGGGCGCGGCGGCGGCTTCGATAAAGAGCTTTTTCAGGTCGGCGTCGAAAAAGTCGGGAAATTCCTGAGCGTAGACCCGGCGGCGCCGCTTGTAGTGGGCTTCCAGACGGGAACGCAGGCGCGACGCTTCGCTGATCTTGGCTTTGGAGAAAACCAACGGCGGTTTGCCGGCGAGCTTGCCCATCAACTGGTCGACGTACTCAAGTTTTTCGAGGGCCTTCCACCCTTTGTATTGATGGCGCCAATCGAGCTCCGGCGTGAGCCAGATCGCAAAGGTTTCGGCAAAGTCCTCCTCGGGATGGCTCTGAGCGTAATAGCCCTCGAGGTGGCGCACAAAACGGCGGCTGTAGGGGCGGGCGCGAAAGCTTTCGGAGTACTCCAGGGAAGTCGGACCGAATAACTTCTGCCAGAGTTTATCTTTTTCCAGCAAATAAGCGTGGTTCAAGACATGCCCCATCTCATGGCGCAACAGGCTCATGCACCAGGCTTCGGTGCCGCCTTCCACTTCCAGCATCATTTTCTCTTCGAGCTTCTTAAGGCGCGGATGGGCGAGATAGAAGGGAATGGCGATGGTGGCGCAGCCCTCGGGGCAGAACCATTCGTCGCCCAGATAGCAGATGGGCTTCACGGATATATCTCTGGCGGTCAACTCGGCGTAGAAGTTTTCGATGCGCGATTCGAGATCCGTGCCTGCGATCTTGAGCTTGAGATCGCAGATGCGCAGGCGCAAAAGCTCCTCGTCGCTGAGATCCGCAAGGTTGGGCGCCTGCGCCCGGCTCGGCGGGGCTTGAGACTTGTCCTTGCCGGGAGAAGCTTCCACGCGGTTAGTTTAGCAGACGGAGCCGGGGGCGGCCAGCAACATTGAGTACGGTGCGGCGTGTTCGCGATCGTGTTCTTGTCCGGAAAACACGATTCACGAGCACGAACACGATCTTTAGGCCTATGGCGCCACGGTGCCGGAGCGCTGCGGCACCTTGCCGGCCAGCTCGTCTTCGATGCTGCCGTAGCGGTAGTAGGGATTGGGCGCCGTCTTACGATACTCCTCGGCAGGAACGTTGCAATAGACTTCGAGCATGTTGCCGTCGGGATCCAAGAAGTAAATACTTTTGGCAACGCCATGGTATACCGTATGGTGAATTTTCACCTGGTGCTGTTGGAATTTTCGATAGACCTCCTGCAGCTCGGCGAAGGTGGCGACCTCAAATGAAACATGCTCCATGCCGATCTGTTCCGGGTCCGGCATGGGCGCGCCCGGCTTGCCTTCCCGGATCGCCAGCATATGGTGATTGTCGCTCACGTCGGTGCTGAAAAACAGCATGCCGCGGTCGTTCTTGCCCACCTGCGGAAACCCCAACACCTCGGTAAAGAACTTGCGGGAGCGTTCCAGCTCTTTGACTTTCAACACCAGGTGGCCGACTCGTGTGATTTTGAAGGACATGGCGAGGCTCCTTTCGATGGCGGCGGTAATGGCTCGATTGGGAGTCTTTGGCACGGGTTAATTTGTCGTTATCGCAGCAGGCAGTCCCATGTCATCCTGAGCGCCAGCGAAGGATCTGCTCTGTAGGGCCGTGTTCTCCAATTGTGAAGCGAGACGAAAAGCACAAACAGATTTTTCAGCTTCGCCTCACAACCGCCTTCTGCCGTAAAGTTCGCGGCGCATGGAATAGGCGCAAATGTTCGTCACATAACCAGAACAACTTTGCCGAAATGCTCCCGCCCCTGGAGGTAGCGCTGCGCCGCGCGGCTCTCCGCCAGCGGGAAAGTCTTGTCGATGACGACTTGCAACTTCCTGTCGGCGACGAGCGTTACGATGTCATCGAGCTGTTTAAAATCCTCGGGCTTGGCTTTCAAGTAATTGGTAATCGAGAAACGGGTTGCTTTTCGCCCGTCGGCGAGCGCCGGCGGAGTGTCAGGAAGCGAACCGAAGGCGCCGCCGATCGAAACCAGCCGGCCCGCGGGGGCGAGCGCTTGCAGGCTTTTTTGATAGACCTCGCCGCCGATCATTTCCAGCACGACGTCGACGCCGCGATTGCCGGTCATGCGCATGACCTCCGGCAGAAAGTCGTTCTCGGAGACATCGATCGTTACATCCGCGCCGAGTTTGCGCAGGCGGCGGGCTTTCTCTTCGTTTCCGGTCGTAGTGAGGATTTTGGCTCCCCAATGCTTGGCGATTTGTATCGCCGCCGTGCCGACGCCGCTGCTACCCCCCTGGATGAGCAGCCATTCGCCGGCCTTGAGGTTTCCGTCGGTTTTGAGACCGAACCAGGCGGTGAGATAGGCCGTCGGCAGCGCCGCCGCTTGAGCGAAGGTGACGCCTTCGGGAATGGGCCGCACTTCGGAAAGTTTCGCCACCGCGTACTCGGCATAGCCGCCGAGACTCGGATAAGCGACGACACGCTGGCCGTGCTTAAATTCACCGACGTTCGCACCGAGCTTTTCCACAATGCCCGAAAATTCGCGTCCGGGGATTACGGGCAATTGATCGGGAGAAATGCGGTAGGCTCCCCGGCGCAAGCTCAAGTCGGCGCGGTTCAACGATGCCGCTTCGACTTTGATGAGGACTTCGCCGTCTTTCGGTTCCGGCACCGGCACGTCCTCATACTGGAGCACGTCTTCCGAATCGCCGAACTTATGAATGCGGATTGCTTTCATCGCTTTTGCCTCCGTGAGAATTACGCTTGAGCAAGCATAAACGGGACGAAGCAGGTCTGTCAACGCGCAAATAGCTTCTCGCGACGCGGAGATCTCTTCGGTCGCCGCGCCTTGGGTAACTTGGTCGCGCGCGGGTCCAAGTATCAGCCCCCGAGCGCTCCCGCCGCTTTTGCCGCATGGGTCGCAATCGCATCCATCAGCGCAGGAGATAGGCAGTCATAGGGCTCCAGGCCAAGCTCCTTTAGCCTGGTTCGGACCGCGCCCATGGCGGCGGGATCGGCGCCGGACTCGATGATCGAAGATACAAAAGCGGCGAATTCGGGCGGGGACCAGCCTTCATCGGGCGACAGTTCGGGATGGATAAAATCGAGTCCGAAAAATGGATGTTTTTCGTTCTCGATACGGCCGTACAGGTGGACGCCGCAATTTCTACAAGCGTGGCGTTTGATGACCGCGCTCGGATCCACGACCCCGAGCTTGTCCGCGTTGGCCGTTACTCGAACTTTGTCGCGCGGTACGACGGCGACCTGGGAGAACAGCGCGCCGGCCGGTTTCCAGCACTTGGTACAGCCGCAGACGTGGTTATGAGCGCACTGGCTGTCAATCGCGACCGCGACCTTATGGTCGGCGCAGTGGCAAAGAAGCGTCCCACCGGAAAACTTTGCCGCAGCCGGCTTCACTCCCCGATCGACCGCGGGATGTATCGAAATCGCGTTTGCCATGAGTGGTCCTCCTTCTCGTTCAGGCGTAAACGATAAATTCCAGCAGATTGGAGTCCGGATCGCGGAGATACAGACTGGTGCCCTTCGCGCGGCCTTCGCTTCGCCCTCCCATGCGTTCCACCGGACCTGCGATGATCTTCGCGCCGGCTTGGGCGAGCATGGCGCGCAGCGACTCCAGCGTGCCCTCCCAGACAAAGCAAAAGTCGCCGCAGCCGGGTACGGCCGTCGGTCCGCGCAAGGTAAAGCGCTCGCCCTGCCACACCTCGGGACTATGGAAATTGATCTTGTGGTCGCCGAAGTGGACCGAATAACGAGGCGCCTGGTCGTTCACGTCGAATCCCAGCGCCCGATAGAACGACAACATGGCGTCGATGTTTTGAATCGGTATCGCGACATGATCGAAGCTACGAATAGACACGGCATCCCTCCTTGGTTCGGTTTCGATGCTGCCGTTGGCGCTTGAACAGGTTTGTTATGGCGTTGGAATTTGTTTATTTGAAAACGAGCGCCTTGAAAGAACGTCCAACGCCAACGGGATTCTATTGCGGGGCCATCGGTTTGACAAGCATCGGCATGGTCGGTTTGATGGACCGGAAGCCGGACGTACAAAGTTTTCTGATACAAAAAATTGCCAAAGGAAAGCAATTAGGATAAACGTCACCTGTTTTGCGGGAGGAGATAGAAATCATGAAGATTGTCGTGATCGATGATTATCAAGATGCGTTCAAGACCTTGACGTGTTTTCCCAGATTGAACGCCCATGAGGTGGTCGTTTTTACCGACCCGGAAACCGACCTGGGCAAAATTGCCGAGCGGTTGAAGGACGCCGACGCGGTGGTGCTGACGCAGCAGCGGACGTATTTCCCGCGAGCGTTGATCGAAAAGTTGCCCAAGTTGAAGCTGATCGGGCAGACGGGGCGGGCGGCGACGCACGTGGATCTTCAGGCTTGCACGGAGAGAGGGATTGTTGTCTCGGCAGGCGGATCGGGTAATCCGAACGCCACTGCGGAGCTTACCTGGGGGCTTATTCTGAGCGCGCTGAGAAATTTGCCGCTTGAAATCAGGAGGCTCAAGGAAGGCCATTGGCAGTCGACCCTTGGGATCGGCGTCAACGGCAAGACGCTCGGTATTTACGCCTACGGCAAGATCGGCAGCATCGTCGCCGGCGGGGGCAAGGCGTTCGGCGCGCGGGTGTTGTGTTGGGGGCGGGAAGGATCGACGGGACGCGCCAAGGCGGCCGGTCTTGAAGTCGCCAGGAACCGCGAAGAGTTTTTCGGCGAGGCGGATATCGTAAGCTTGCACCTGCCGCTCAACAAAGACACCCGCGGCATCGTCACGCGCGAGGATCTGGCGCGCATGAAACCGACCGCCTTGATCGTCAATGCCAGCAGGGCCGGGTTGATCGCCGACGGTGCGCTGCTGGAGGCGCTCAAGGCGGGACGTCCGGGCATGGCTGCGGTGGATGTTTACGAAAAGGAGCCGGTGCTCGGCGCCGATCATGCGCTGCTCAAGATGGAAAATGTCACCTGCACGCCGCACCTGGGCTACGTCACGCGGGAAGGCTACGAGGAATATTACGGCGTGGTCGTCGACGATATCGTTAATTTCGCCGCGGGCAAGCCGAGTAACGTGCTCAATGCGGAGGCGCTAAAGAAAAAGTAACGCACCCATCACGGGGTGGTTCATGAGGATTTATTCGCCCACAGAGGTTGAAAGTTCGATCATTAAGAAGCCTATGGATGTCATCCTGAGCGCGAGCGAAGGATATGCTTGTCTTCTTTGAGACCGATCGCCGAGCCGTATTATTTTCCCGCGACACAGATATTGTAGCGGGTTTTAAACCCGCTACGGACACAGTCGGCGGTTGTCGGCGACGGTTCTCAAATCGGCAGCTTGTAAAAACGGCGGGCGTTGTTACCGAGCAGATCGGCCTTTTCCGAAGCG
>CAZILB010000151.1:0-8863 GCA_964539925.1 uncultured Syntrophobacter sp.
CCGGCCCGCCATAACTCCCAACCCCACCACGCACAGCGGAAATTACTCAGAGCACTTTTCGTTTCAAAAAATCCGACCGGCCGATTATTTGAAGCTATTTCCAACCTAATTGACCGATGACTCACTCTCAGGAGTCTCAGACTTAATCGAGAATTGACTTTACCCCGCCGACTCGAACGCAAGCGTCGCGTAACGGATATAGATGCCGCCGCGGGGTTCGGCGAGCGGTCCATTGGCGACCAGACACGCAATGACGTGCTTCTCGCCCGGCGAGGCCTTGGCGCTTACCTCGACCCGATACTGGGCGTTGAGGCCGATAACGGCGCCCGTGGCGCGGTCGATCTTGCCGTCGATCCACACCTCGCCGTAATTGTCGAAATTGGTCTCGAACCAGACGCGATAGCCGGCCACCTGCACGCCGTTCACCTGTTCCGGCAATTCGACGGCGAAGCGGTACCATGCAAAGGTGAATCCTTTGGAGATGCTCTTGCGAATGTTGCTACAGATCTCCCAAGCGCTGTCGTCATACTCGGCCAGTCGAGCGGGCGTATTGAGTCGCTGCGCGGTCAATCCTTCGTTGGGCTCGCCGGGCGCAAGGCCAGGGCCCAGCCGCCACTGGCCTTTGATTTTGCGGCAATCCTCCGCGTTATTCAGGTCCAGAGTTAATCTCGGCATGGCACCCTCCTATCGTTCGGCGCAATTGGTGATCTTTCTTGCCATCCCTATGCCCCACTCGACGACCCCTTGCAAGGACAAAATGCGGATTATCCTCCGAATACGATATATCGCACGCTCCCGCCATCGATTATAATGATTCCAGGAAACTGGCGTGCCGGCCCCTCTCCCAAGAGTGGAGCGCGCCAGAGCCAGTCAAACCGATGGCGGACGAAAAGATAAAGCTTCAAGAGGTGAATCAATTGGAAATGCAAGACAAAACTCTGGCCGATCTCACGGCCGAAATCGACGCGTGGCTGCGCGCACAGAACGGCTCGGGCAATCAAGCTCAGTTCGCTGGAATACTGCGCACGGTGCTTAAACTGGCGCAAGACAATGCCGATCGCGGGGATCTGAAAATCGTCAACCGGGCCTTGCAGGAGCTGCGCCACGCGTTTCGCATTTTTGCGCCCTACCGAAATACCCGCAAAATCACGATCTTCGGCTCTACGCGGGTGCAGGAAAACGATCCCTATTATCATCTGGCGCGAAGCGTCGGACAGAGTCTGGTCGGCGCCGGCTTCATGGTCATTACCGGCGCCGGACCCGGCATCATGCAAGCGGGCCATGAAGGCGCGGGGCGGGAGAAGAGTTTCGGGGTCAACATTCGATTGCCGTCGGTGCAAGATGCCAATCCGTTTATCCGCAACGACCCCAAGCTCATGAACTTTCACTTTTTCTTCACGCGCAAGCTCATGTTCGTAAAGGAAGCCGACGCCGTGGTGATCTTCCCCGGCGGCTTTGGCACCCAGGACGAACTTTTCGAGTCGATTACTCTGGCCCAGACCGGAAAGAGCCAGATCGTTCCGATCGTCTTGATCGACCTGCCCAACGGCGACTACTGGTCGCGCTGGCAAGAGTTTCTGCGCGATGACATGATGCGCCGCGGTTATATCGTCGAGCGCGAAATGAAGCTTTTCAAAATCGTGACCAGCGCCGAGGAAGCGGTTCGGGAGATCACCGGCTTTTACCGCAACTACCACTCCTATCGCTTCGTCAAGCAGGAACTGGTGATCCGCCTTCAACGTTCGCCCTCGCCGGCCTTGATCGGCCGGCTCAAGCGCGACTTTGCGGACATCCTGACCGACGGCGAAGTGCGGGAGACCGATCCCCTTCCGGAAGAGGCCGACGATCCCGACACCTTGCAGATGCCCAGGCTGCTCGTGCGTTTTAATCGCGAAGACTTCCCCCGCCTGCGCCAAATGATCGATGAGATCAACCAGGCGGAGTGACCGGCAAAGATTTTACCTCCTGGTCCATTTGCCTCTTCCCTGCTCCGCTCGCATCGCTTGACACGGCCCGGTGATTCGCGGAAGAATCATGATTGGCGGACGAAATACAACGATTTGGCAGTGCCGGAAGGATTATCAAGATGAATTATTCGATGATTTCAGCCGACGATCATATCGATTTAGGGTATTTGCCGAGGGACTTATGGACGGAGCGTTTGCCTCATGCGTTACGCGATCGCGCGCCGCACGTCGAAGATCGCGGTGAGAAAGGCGAATACTGGGTGTGCGACGGCGAGACCTGGGCCGATTACCGCGGCGAGCGCTGGTTTGCCAGGAGCAACCGCACGCGGCTGGCTCTCGACCGGGGCGGCGTCGGCGAGGCCCACAGACCGACAACGACTGAAAAACGGCTCGCCGATATGGATCGCGACGGCGTTGAAGCATCGCTGATGTTTCCGCCGATCATCGCCATGCAAGTGGGCAATGCCGAGCTTCGCAACGCCTGCGTGCGCGCCTACAACGATTGGGCCTTGGACTTCGGCAAAACTGCGCCGAAGCGCTTCTTCCCGGTCGCCATGCTCTCCTCCGTCGATGCCGAAGCCGCCAAAGACGAAGTTCTCCGCGTGGCCAAGCTGGGTTTTCGTGAAGCCAACTTTCTGGTCAACGACGTCACTCTCGAAATGAACATGAAGCCTTGGGATGGGTTTTGGGATGCCGCCGCGGACGCCGGCATCGTCATTTCCTACCACGTCGGCGGCAGCGTGCAGAAGGGAACCGTCAGAGCCACCATCGATGCGGTTAAACCCGGCGAACGCCAGGGGACCTTCGATATGGGCCTGAGCAACGGGGCCACGTCGTTTTTCAATCCCTTCGTCAATATGTTCAACTTCGGCACGCTGGAGCGCCGCCCCACGCTGAGATTCTGCCTTGCCGAATCGGCCATCGGCTGGATTCCGTTCGTCGTGCAGGAGATGGACTACCGTTACAAGCGGCAGTTCGAACGGAGAAAATCCGACGAGATTCCGCTAAAAAATATGCCGAGCGAAATATTCGAGCGCCAGGTCTGGGCGACTTTTCAAACCGATTTCGTCGGACTGCACTTGACGCAATTTTTCGGCGACGGCCATATCATGTGGGGCTCGGACTACCCCCATCCCGACAGCACCTGGCCGTTCTCTCAGGAGATCATCGCCAAAGACTCGGCCCATTTACCGGACGATGCCAAAAAGAAAGTCTATCACGACAACGCCTCGGCGCTGTACGGACTCTAGCGTCGAGACCGGCCAGGGCATCGATCGCCGGTTGCCGAAGAAAGAGTTCGTGCGTTACGAATGCGCCGAAAGGAAGGGATTCACCCATGGGCCAATTGGACAAAGACGGCATCCTTACATTGCAGGAGCTTATGATCACGACGCTCGCGACGGCCAATACCGTCGCGAGAATCCTGATCGAAAAGGGCATGGTGACGCAGCAAGAGTTCAACTTGAAACTTTTCTCCGAACGCGCGAATTACGAGGGGTTGTTGCAGCGCCTCGACGAAGTCTCCGCCGATACAAACGGCTAAATCGCGCGACGCCGGGAATGATTGTACCTTTACCCGGTGTTCCGGTTCTCAGGAGCGTTGAACCGTCAACCGCTATGGAGTCGCTTGACACCACTCAACGCGTTTGCTACCCGTCGCACGACGGTTCAATAATTCAAAGTCTCAATTTTGGAGGGCGATGAATGACCAGCGTGGAACCCAAGGGCGCAGTGCACTGGATTGATCACTATGTCGTCGGCACCAACGACTTGCCGGCCTGGACTTACTGGGCGCTTCATGCCACGGGCCTGCCGATCCGACCGTTCAACGGACTGACGACCAATCACCGAAAGAAGAATACACCGATCTTTTGCTTCATGTGGTGGGAGGGCGGATCGTGCCGGATCGGCGCATTTCTCCAGCCCGAAAATTACCCGCCGGCCAAAGAGTTGGGCACAGATCTTCCCAGGTGCGGTTTTTACATCCGGCCCGAGGACATCGACATGCACCTGCGCCGGCTCGACAAGCACAAGATTGCGCACACCGATCCGGCCAAAACCGCAGCCGACGGGGAGGAAGGCACGGTTATTTACTTCGCCGACCCCGACGGCAACCAATATGAGTTCTGGGCGCCGGTCAATATGCCCAAAGGCGCCATGGAGATTGCCACCGAGGAAAGAGTCGGCCGGATCAGCCACGGCGTCTACGGCTCCCGCGATCTCGCCAGAACCGCGGCTTTTTTTGAAAAGTACTGCGGTATGGAAGTCGAGCGAAATTCTCAGATCGCCGAAGGAACTTTGGTGCTGCGCATGCGCGCGGGCGCTCGGCTCGTTTACAAGCTGATCGATCAGGTCGATGAACGCATAGCCGGGCATAGTCCTTGGTGGGACATGCACACGGCGTTGCTCGTTCGCGACAAGGAATTTTTTCCCAACTACCGGCGCATGTGGGAAAGCCTCCCGGAAGAAGAGGGTCCGAAGGAAGATCTTAAAGACGCCCGCGAGAAGGAAGACAATTTTCCGGCTCGCACCGGCCTGCACCGCAGCCCGGTGGGTTACAAGTGGAAAAAGATTTACGAACGCGGCGATGAATTCTACGATTGGGACGGCCATGCCTTTCATTTTTTCGGCGGTATACCGCTGACGGATGACGGCTCGCTGGCGCTTTACCAGGGCAAGGAACAGGAAGATTATCTGCGCGAGCTCGAGGCGTCGGTAAAGAAAGGGCAGGAGCCATAGCCGCCGGAACCCAGTTCCGGGTCGCGGGTTTCGGGTTTCGCGTCTAACTCATTGCCTTCGAACTTACGCCGTGATCCGACGATCCTAACATGTTGAGCGCTTCTTCCCGCTACGACCTCCCCCTCGATAAGCCTTCGGCTACTCGGGGAAGTCGAGAGTGCTGAATTACTCGTGACTCCTCCGGATACTCGGAACCACCGGTAATCCGGAGTAGCGGCTTTCTCAAGCCGGGTAACGAGGGACGCGGGGATAAAGGAGGGGCTTGAACGTTTTAAATGACTGGAACGATTGGAACGGTCCCGGAAGTTAAAGAATGAGCCGTCTGCCAGACATAGACCCAAGCAAGCTCTCCTCCGAGCAACGAGCCATCTACGATCGAATCATGCGCGAGCGCGGCCACATGCGCGGGCCCTTCGCCGTCTGGTTGCGCAACGCCGAGTTGTGCGAGCACACGCTCAAGCTGCAAGAGATGTTCGCCTCCCGTGTGAAGCTCGAACGACGCCTCCTCGAGTTGATGATCTTGGTCGCGGCGCGCCAGTCCACCGCTCAATATGCCTGGTTCATCCATGAGCCCCACGCGCTCAAGTTCGGTATCGCGCCGGACATCGTGCAGGCGATCCGCGAGCGGCGCACGCCGGCTTTCGCCCGCGACGACGAACGGCTGGTTTATGACATCACGATCGAGCTTAACACGACCCGAACGCTTTCCGAGGGGAACTTCCAACGCGGCATGGCAATGTTCGGCGAAGCGGTCATGGTCGAGCTCGTCAGTGCCATCGGTTTCTACTCGATGGTCGCCATGACGCTCAATGCCTTCGCCGTATCGGTGCCCGACGGCAATGAGCGACTGGCGTAGAAACATCAGCGATCTGAAATCGTCGGATGTTTTGCTATTGCCCTTTTACTTTTCCCTTTCTTTCATCGCCCCGGCAGCGGATCGCCGCCCGAAAGTTTCTTGAAAAGTTGGACCACGTTTGGATCGCGCGGCAGCTCCCGAACGACTTTCTCCTGTTCTTCCGGCATCAGCGGCGATGCATCGAAGCCCGATAGTTTTTTAAAGTCCCGGTGAAAGTCGGGGTCGTTGATGGCCTTCCTCATAGCGTCCTGGAGAATTTGCACCAGCGGCTTGGGCGTTCCCGGAGCGAAGACGTACGGTGTGCCGACTTGCCTGAAAGCGCGGTACATCGCCAACACCCTTCGTTCGAGGTCGGATTTCGTGAAGCTTTCGGCTTCGGGCAACTGGGCATAGCCACTCGGACGGACTCCCCTCGGGATTTCCACGACCGCGTGGAGATCGAGCAGTTTCTTTTTCATCTCCTCAACGTTTCGTTGTTCCAAGGTTTCCAAAGCGTTCGCCCTGCCGTCCAGCTCGCCACGCGCCAGCGCGATATCGATTTCTGGTCCGCCGTAGCCGGTGACGAACCGCGGCTCTTTCAAATCCAGCAAATATGCGAACAGGCGCCCAGTGATGTAAACATCGTGCCCGACTTCCTGAGCGCCGATTCTTACCCCGGTCGCCGCGCGTAGTTTTTCCAGGTTGCCGAGGCCGGCTTCCTTACGGGTAAGAAACACATAGTGAAAAATGCTCACCGGCGATCCCAGATAAATAAACTTGTCGATGTCGTATTGAATCCCACCGGTGTCGAGGATCGCATTGGTCACCAGCGACGACGACATGCCGCCGATGGTCAAGCCGTCCGGACGCGCCACGCGATAAACATGGTTCGCAGCCTTCCGGCCGCCCGCTCCCGGCATGTACTCGGACACGATGGTCGGGTTGCCGGGGATGTATTTTTGCAAATACGGAAAGAGCGCCCGCCGCCGCATGTCGCCGGTGCCGCCCGCGCCAACGATTTGCACCACGGTAATCGTTTTGCCCTTGTAAAAATCCGCTTGTGCGTTGGCATGCCCGGCCAGCGCGATGAATACCGCGGCTGTCACGGCTACCGAGATGAGAATATTCATGACGACACCTCCTGCCGGCTTTGGGCCGTTACTTTTTGAAACTTTTATGTTTTGTCTTTTGACTTGCTTCTGAGCGCTGCCACCGCGTGCTCCGCGGCCCTCATACCGAGACCGAGAGACGCCAGGAGACCGTTTCCCGGCAGGTAACCTTCCAGCCCCTGCCCCGACACGCCGACCGCCGCACCGCCGCCGGCGTAAAGGTTGGCAATGATCGAGCCGTCGGGTCGAAGCACCTGCCCGTCGGGATTGACCTTGAGCCCGCCTTGCGTGTGATACAGCGCCACGGTTACTTTGATGCCGTAGAATGGCGCGTGAAGCGGCTCCGGCAGCGCGCGTCCGAAAGCGTCTTTGCCGCCGCTCACAGCGCTCTTGTTATACTCTTGAATTGTTTGCTTCAGGCCATCGGCGTCAATGTCCAATCTTCTTGCGAGTTCTTCCGGTGTATCCGCCTGCAACAACAGTCCCTCATCGAAGTAGCGCGACAAGTTTCTCAGTCCCGGGGCGTTTCGATGGAGCTGATAGATACGCTCGTCGAAGATCTCGTACGCCTGCTTGCCCGGAAGATCGAGCATCTTGGTGCCGAGCCCGCCGGGATAATGAGTCTCGTTGACGAAGCGCTTGCCGCCGCCATCGACCATGATGCCGCCGGAAAGCGCGACCTCGGGGGGCACGGCGCGCTTTCCCGGACCGAGGTAAGCGGGATAGGGCTGAAACGCGCCCATGTTTTCTATCGCCGCTCCTGCCGCCAGGCCCATCTTGATGCCGTCGCCGGTGCTGCCATAGTGACCGGGAAACGGAATGTCCACCGCTTTGGGAATATAGCGCGACAAAAGCTCGGCGCTCGCGCCGAAGCCGCCGGAAGCGAGAATGACTTTGCGCGCCACGATCACTCCGCTGTCCGTCACCACGCCGGTCACTGCGCCGCGCCCGTCTTGTTCGAGCGACAATACCGGCGTCGAAAAGCGGAGCTGAATATTTTTTTCGCGCTTCACCGCCTCGAAGAGAAAATCGGTAATGGTTCTGTCCGCTGTCCAGGAATGCGCGCGCCGCGCGTTGTGGCCGAAAGCAAACTCGCCGAGCTGAAATTCAACGCCGGCCGCGTCGGCCAGAAAATCAGCCACCCGCCCGGACGTTTCCGCCAGCCGTCGGGTCAGTGCGACGTCGCTCTCATTGTTGTTCCTGCGCAATATATCTTCCGCGTAGCGCTCCGGACTATCCGGGATTTTCAACTCGCGCTGGCGACGACTGCCTGCAGCGCGGATGCCCTTCGACGAGAAAGCCGTCCCCCCTCCGGGCTTATCGGTCTTTTCCAGCAGCAAAACCCGGATGCCCTTTTTCACCGCAACCAGCGCGGCCATGAGCCCGCACCCGCCGGCGCCGATGACTATGATATCGCTCGCGGTCGAGTCCGATTTCGCCATTGAACCTCCAAGCGGCGCTATCCGCCGTCCAGGGGTCTTTTAGTGCAAGGGCGTGGTGAAGACAAGGGAAAAGAAATAAACCGTTCGCCGGCCTGAACACGAAGAGATCGCCGGATTCGTGAGAGTGCTCAAATCTGCAACCACGGCTCCTGGGTTACGCAAAAGTCAAGTCAATCGTGATATCGAATTCTAACCTCGGGCTCCTAGCGGACGCTGGCAGGATCCCCGGCCTCGCGCGGGAACCAGCCGCCGAGCCGGTGGTAAGCCTTCAAGTAACTGATCTGGCCCTGGTTGGTCATGGCGTTTTCCAGCACGCTGACCAGGCGCACCGCGACAGTGGGGAGGGGTTGATACTGAGGCTCGTCAAGTTGCCGTGAAAACTCTTCGGCGGTCATGGTCTCGAGATATTTCTTCATGCGCTCATACGCCGCATCGTGGTATGCCAGGAGCAACTCCGCTGAAGCGCGGAAGGCGCGCACTTGCTCGCGCGTATGAGTGGCCGACCGCCCGAAGTCCGCGGGCTCGGGCGGCATGCCGAATCGAGTCGCCCAGCCCTCTCCGATCCAGAGCTGTTCGCGGCCGGCAAGCCGCGAAAAATTGCTATCGATGACTCGGGTGAGCCGCCAGGCAAGCCAGCCGATGGGTGGATGCGGCTCCTGAGTGAGTTCCGCCTCCGACAGATCGGCCAGTGTGCGGTGCAGGGATTCGTAAACGCGCGTGAACGCGTCAAGCAAAATATCAGACGCTAACATTCCAGACCGCCTTTCTGTT
>CAZILB010000152.1:0-8852 GCA_964539925.1 uncultured Syntrophobacter sp.
CTGGAAATGAGCGGCGCCGCCGCGGATGCAAGCGGATATGCTTCCCTTCGCCATCTGATCGTGATCCCGCACACCAGACCCGGTCTGGAGCGCAAGGCCATCGAGAAAGCATACCGCATGGCCGGAGTTCGAGTCGCCGCGGCGCTCGCCCGCATCGCTCTGGACCAGCCGCCGCGGGCCCTGCACCGGTTCGATGCCGTAGGACCGGCGCTTTCCGGCCGGGACGGCTTGCCGCGAGTTGCCTACGTCGGGCAGATCTTTTCCCGCCAGCGCAAGCCGGAAGTGGACGAGCCGATTCTTTACGGCGCCAACACCGACGGCATGCTGCCGGTCATGCTTCACCCGGACGAGTGGCTCGACGGGGCTGTCGTTCCATCGCTGCATTCATGGTTCGGCGGCACGGAAACCTATTTTTACCAGAATCATCCGGTGATCCTGGACCTCTATCGCCGCCACCATGCAAGGGAGCTCAATTTCGTCGGCACCGTGGCAACCATCGCGGGCTCGGATAACTTCGATCGCCAGCGTCACTGCCGCGCCGCTGCCCATCTCGTGAAATGGAACCTTCAAGCGGATGGCGCGGTGTTGACCAAATACGGCGGCGGGCTCCCGCACGCGGATCTGGCCGAGACGGCCCGCCTGCTCGAAGGCATGGGCATCCGAACGGCCGTCATGGTGTCGGACGTGTCGCGCGACCGGCGCGTGGAGTCGGCGCTGCTCTTCAACGTCCCCGAGGTCGACGCCATCGTCTACAACGGCGGCAACGGCACGCACTGGGAGGTGTCGAAGGTCGAGCGCGTCATCGCTGCCACACCCGAGTTCGCCGAGTTGCTGGCCGGCCCCATGACGCTCGACGCCAACAATGTCGTCGGCGTAACCAATCAACAGGGCGCTTCGAGAATGAGGTCGTTGGTGTACTAAAGCAGGCGTGAGGCGTGAGGCATGAGAGAAGAGATTCTGACTCGCGCCTCAAGCCTCATGCCTTTCGCCTATTCCAAGGAGTTTCCTATGCGCATCGCCCATTATCTCAATCAATTTTTCGGCGGTATCGGCGCGGAAGAACACGCCGGGCGGGGGTTGGAGGTTCGCGAGGGGGCCGTCGGGCCGGGGAAATTATTGGAAACATTCTTGGGAACCGAAGCCCGGGTGGTCGTGACCTTTGTCTGCGGCGACAACTACGCCGTCGAGCATCAAGACGAGCTTACCTCGGCCGTGCTGCAAAGGCTGCGTGAGACGCCGGTGGACTTGTTTGTCGCCGGGCCCTGCTTCGACGCGGGCCGCTACGGCATGGCGGCCGGCGCGCTCTGCCGCGCCGTTCAAAATGAACTCGGCATCCCCGTGATTACCGCCATGAACGAGGAAAATCCCGGTGTCGATCTTTACCGCGATACGCTTTACATCATCGACTCCGGGACGAATGTCGCCAAGTTGCGCGATGTCGTCCATAGAATGGCCGTGCTGGGCAAGAATCTCGTCGCCGGCGAACCCGTCGGCCCGCCGCGCGAAGAAGGATATTTACCCCGCGGCTGGCTGCACGATCGGTTGGTCGAGAAAACGGCGGCCACCCGCCTGGTGGATATGCTCCTGGCGAAAATGAACGGCACACCGTTCGAGTCCGAAATGCCCGCCACCGCTTTCGCTCCGGTGCCGCTGCCGGCCGCCGTCAGAGACCTGTCGAAAGCGAAAGTGATGCTGATCACCGACGGAGGCCTGGTCCCAAAAGGTAATCCGGACCGCATTGAAGGAACCGCGGCGACGCGCTGGGGCGCTTACAACATCGAAGGCCGCGATGATCTCCGCGCCGAAGACTACGAGGTTTCACACGGCGGCTACGACACCAGGTTCGTGCAGGAAGATCCCGACCGCCTGGTGCCGCTCGACGCTTTGCGCGAGATGGAAAAGCACGGCGTCATCGGCAAGCTTCACGATGAGTTTCTCTCCACCTGCGGCCGTTCCAATCCGTTGTCCAATACCCGCAGGCTGGGGCGGGAAATGGTCGAGAAGGCGAAGAAAGAAGGCGTGGATGCGGTCATCCTCACCTCGACGTGAGGCACCAGCACTCGCAGCGGCGCTGCGATCACCACCGAACTCGAAAAGGCCGGCATCCCCGTCGTGCAGATCA
Organism: uncultured Syntrophobacter sp.; assembly: GCA_964539925.1. GTDB lineage: Bacteria > Desulfobacterota > Binatia > UBA9968 > UBA9968 > DP-20. Next base: position 2,123 of record CAZILB010000152.1, read on the forward strand.
CGGCCGCCTTGCCGATCGCAAAAATGGTCGGCTCCAACCGCGTCGTCCTGGGAAGCGGCATCGTCCACGTCACCGGGGACGCCAAACTGCCGCCCGCCGATGAAAAGGAACTGCGGCGAAAACTGGTGCAACAGGCCCTGAATGCGCTGCAATCGGACGAAAAGCGGTGATTATTTCTCTGTAGCGCGATTCATCGCGCCCCCATCGGACCATTATTGCAGGGTTGGCCATGGATACTGGGCGCAATAAATTGCGCCCCTACATCGGATAAATCGTAATCCAATCGACCGGAAAACGACTAGATAAACACGCTGATATTTTTGGCCGCCAGGACCGCCTGGTCGAGAATGATCGTTCGCCGGGCAATCTTGAATGACCCGTCGACCCGGCGCAGCAGATCTTGCCGCTCTCCGACGAACATATCCTGGTCGGTCTCCATGCGCGTTCTGTAGACGAGAAAATTGGAGTGGACTTCCAGTTCCGAACCGTCGTCCCTTTTCACTCGAACATTGGAGACAAAATGTCTTGTGCGCGAAGGCGGCATTTCCGCCCAGGCGTTTTTGGCGTAGACGCGCTCGACTCTGATCTTGAGACTCTTCTTGTCGTCGTCGAAGTAGTAACCTTCTCCCGGCTTCGACAGTTCTTCCTTTAAATCCGCTGGCCGCTCGAATGGGTTATGGCGGAGCGGCATCCAGTAGCGCGCGTCGTCGGTGAAGAGATCGAGCCACTCGCGCAGCTTGCGGTCGTCGAGCAGCTCGGCTTCCAAGTAGAAAAAGTCTTCGACTTGACGGCGCAGCTCGCTATCCATTCTGCGTACTCAAGACTTCGCTCCAGTTATTCGCTTGAAGCATTTTGGCCCAGTGCATGTAGAGGCTCAGTTGATTATTGTCGCTGAAGCGGCTCCTCACGCGCCCGGGCAGGTCGATTTCTATCGGCGGCTCGTTGCCGCTCATCTGATAGTTGGCCGGATAGCGCCGGCCGATCAAACTTTTGGCGGCGCCGGTCACCTGGATCCAGTTGTCCATGTCGTCCTGCTCGAACACGCCGCTCGGACTGAAGCGATACTGCGATACGAAGCGCATTCTGTCCTTGATTTCCGGCGACGCCGCTTTGTCGACCACCGCCCAGCTCCAGACCTCCATTTTATCCGGCCCGCGCGGCTGCCACACGCGAATCGTGCGCGTGAGCCAGTGAACCGAGAGGTTCGGAAAAACCGTTCCCGCCGAAGGCGAGATTTTCCGCGCTCGCACCGGGCCCAGACGTTTTTCGATCTCGCCGGCATTTTCTCTCATGTAATCGACGAGTTCATCGTCCGGTTGCGCGAACCAGGGCCCGCTGTCCGGCGGCGTAATCCACGAGACCAGAATATGGCCGTTGCCGCATGCGATCTGGCAGCCCTTGTTCCACTGCCGGGTTTGGCTCGTGGTCGTATCGACGCCCAGATCGCGCGCCGAGCCGTGGGTCGAGGTAATGTGGTAGCCGTCGCCGCCGAAATTTTCCGCGGCGGTTTTCCAGTTGGCGTCGAGCACCCAGCGGTGCGGCGCGCTCACTTCGGTGCCGCCCTCGCGCCGGTCGAATAGAATATCGAGATACCAGGCCATATCGCCGAGGTAGTCTAATAGTTTTGGCGCTTCGGGATCGAAGGTCGCAAAGATGAGCCCTTTGTAGCTGTCGATCTGGGCGACGGGTATCAAGCTCCACTCTTCTCTATTTAAACCCTTGAAGGCATCCAGCATCGGCACCAGCGCGAGCTTGCCGTCGCTCGTGTACGACCAGCCATGATAGGAGCAGGTGAATAAATTTGTGTTGCCCCGGTCGGCCCGGCAGACACGGTTGCCGCGGTGGCGGCACATATTGAGATGCGCGCGAATCTTCCCGGCGGCATCGCGGCAGAGGATCACCGAATCTTCCCCCATGTAGCGGGTGACGAAATCGCCGGGATTGGGAATCTCGCACTCGTGGCCGAGGTAGAGCCAGCAGCGCGCAAACAGGCGCTCGCGCTCGAGCTCGTAGATTTCCCGATCGGCGAAGATGCGCCGGTCGACGATGCCCCCTTCGGGATCGATCAGCGATTTGATATCCATTTCGAGTTCTCCGAGTCTACCCGCTCATCGGCGGCGATTATCGGCGCGGCCGACTATATCGCGCGGCCCTCTCTTGAACAAGAAAACCGATCTTTTTTCGCTTCGGCTCAGGCGGGGCCATCAGTCGGCGGAGCGCGTCAAAGACAAGCTTGAAGTTGGCGTCATATTTCTCTTCCGGCTCGGCGATCCGCCGCGTCAGATCCTTGTGAGATACCGCCGCCTCGCGCAGATTGACGAAGGCCCGAACAACCTGGACGCTGACTTTGATCGCAATCGGACTGTTGAGGACGCTAGCCAACATGATCGCTCCATGCTCGGTGAAAGCGTAGGGCAAAGTCGGGGCAAACCTGAGCGCCGCAAGGTGGTCGCAAATTGCGACCACCTCGGCCTTTTCCTTAGGCGTTAGCCGAAACATGAAGTCGCTGGAAAAACGCCCGCGGTTCCGCTTGACCTGTTCGTTGAGCCGCTTGGTCGTTACGCCATAAAGGCGAGCGAGGTCGGTATCCAGCATTACTCTTTGGCCGCGAATCATCAAAATCGCTCGCTCGATCCTCGAAGCGCGAATAATGGAGTACGCCATCGTGGATTGATCTTATTCAATCCCCCGCCGGGAGATCAAGTCATTTCTGGCCTCGGCCTATGGCGCGGCTTTCTTGCCCCACCCGCCTACTCTTGAGACGATCTTGAACTCGTTATATGAGTAGCCAGACTGATTTCTTCTGAGCATGGCTGTTGCCCCCGGCAACGAAGTCCTGTCAGAGATCAATCCAAGCCATACGAACGGAGGAACCCCGAGCATGACTGCGGAGGCGGCATACCCGGCCGTGCGAGTGAGCATAACCGTCAACGGCGTCAAGCACGACGCCGCTGTGGAGCCACGGACGCTGCTGGTTTATTTTTTACGGGAACAGTTGGGTTTGACCGGCACGCATGTCGGCTGCGATACCAGCCAGTGCGGTGCCTGCACGGTGCACTTGAACGGGCGCGCGGTGAAGTCCTGCACGATTCTCGCGGCGCAGGCCGACGGCGCCGAGATAAAAACCATTGAAGGCCTCTCCAACGGCGACTCCTTTCATCCAGTGCAGGAAGGATTTCGCGAGAAGCATGGACTGCAATGCGGCTTCTGCACGCCGGGCATGATCATGACCGCCGTGCATTTGCTCGAGACCCAACCGAACCCGACCGACGAGGATATAAAGCACGCCCTCGAAGGCAACATCTGCCGCTGCACCGGCTACGTCAACATCGTCGAGTCGGTCAAATGGGCGGCCGAGAAAATGAGGAAAGGATGAACATGACGACTAAACTAGAGCCAAGAATTTATCCGAACTCACGCCTCGCGCCTCACGGCTTACGCCTTTTCCGGAAGGGAGGCGCCCATGTTTCCCGCTAGTTTCCATTACGTGGCGGCGCGCTCCATCGAAGAGGCGCTGCAATTTATGACCGAGCACGGCGACGACGGAAAACTCCTCGCCGGCGGCCATAGTCTCATTCCGGCGATGAAACTCCGGCTCCAGTCGCCCGACACGCTTATCGATCTCGGCACGGTGCCCGGCCTGCGCGGCGTCAAAGTCGACGGCAATCAACTGGTCATCGGCGCGCTTACGGTGCATGCCGATGTCGCCGCCTCGGACCTCGTGCGCAAGCATGTGCCGGGATTGTCGGATGCCGCGTCGGTCATCGGCGACCTGCAGGTGCGCAACCGTGGCACCATCGGCGGCAGCGTGGCTCACGCCGATCCCGCCGCCGATCTTCCGGTCATGTTGACCGCGCTCGGTGCGTCATTCGTCGCCCGGTCTCCCGCCGGAGTCCGGATCGTCGCCGTGGACGATTTCTTCACTGATTTTTACACCACGGCGTTGAACGCGAATGAAATCCTTACGGAAATCCACGTGCCGATTCCGCCTTTGGGAACGGGCACGGCCTACGCCAAACTGCCCCACCCGGCGTCGGGCTACGTCGTCGTCAGTGCCGGCGCGCTGATCACCAGGCAAGCGTCCGGCGCTTGCACAACGGCGCGCGTCGCCATCGGCGGCTTGGGCAGCGGACCTATCCGCGCGATCGCCACTGAAATGGACTTACAAGGAAAGCCGCTCACCGCTCAAATCATCGCCGCCGCGGCAGCAAAGGCGGCTGAACAGACGGAGCCCATGGAGGATTCCTACGCCAGCGCGGAATACAAGCAGCACGTCGCCACAGTTTACGCGCGGCGGGCGATCGAAGCGGCGGCGGAGCGCGCGAAAAATTAAGGATGAAGGCGGAAGGATGAAGGATGAATCCGGATTCCACGGTATTTACCTTTATTCCTTATCCTTCCGCGCTCATCCTTTAAATCATCGAGGGTCATCATGACAACCGAGCACACATCCAACGGACTCATCGGCGCATCTATTAAACGAGTCGAGGATCCGCCGCTCATCACCGGCAGGGGCTGCTACGTGGACGACATCAATTTACCGGGCATGCTCCATCTGGCGTTTCAGCGGAGCCCCTATCCGCATGCGAAGATCGTTTCCATCGACGTGAGCAAAGCCAAAACCATGCCCGGGGTCGAGGCCGTCATCACCGGCGGCGATCTCAGCGAAAAACTGAACCTTGCGCCGTCGCAGGTGCTGCCAAATATGAGGATTCCGCCTCATCCGGTGCTGGCGCGCGGCGCGGTGCATTGCGTCGGCGTTCCGGTGGCCGCGGTCGTGGCGCGCACCGGAGCGGAGGCCCAGGACGCCGCCAACGCCGTCGAGGTCGAGTATGCCGAGCTGCCGGGCGTGTCGAACGCGGAAGCGGCTCTCCAACCCGGCGCGCCGCTCGCGCGCGAGGAACTGGACAGTAACATCTGCTATACGATGACCAAGAACGGCGGCAATGTCGACAAAGCGTTCGCCGAAGCCGATCATATATTCACCATGCACATCGCCAGCCCGCGCCAGGTTGCCCTGGCCATGGAACCGCGCGGCATCGCGGTCAATCCCGATCCGTTCGGCAACGGCTTGACCGTCTGGCTTTCCACCCAGGGGCCGCACCGCGCCCGCGCCGAGATTGCCAACACCCTCGGCTTTCCCGAGAACAAGATCCATTTGATCGCGCCCGACGTCGGCGGCGGCTTCGGCAGCAAGGGGCCGGTGTATCGCGAAGATATCGTCGCTTGTTTTCTTGCGCTCAAACTTCGCAAGCCGGTCAAATGGGTGGCGACACGCAGCGAAGATTTCATCACGACGATTCAAGGCCGCGACCAGGCGATGACCTCCGAGATGGCGCTCAGAAAAGACGGCACAATTCTCGGCTTGAAAGTCAAAGTCGTCGCCAACCTCGGCGCCTATCTTCACACCAGCACCGCCGGGCCGCCGCAGCGCATGCTCGGCATGGCCTGCGGCAGCTATCAAATTCAAGACTGCCGCGTCGAGATCGTCTCGGTGTTCACCAACACTTGCCCCACCGGTCCCTATCGCGGCGCTGGCCGTCCCGAATCGGTTCTGAACATCGAGCGTCTGCTCGACAAGGCCGCGGCGGTTCTGGGCATGGACCGCCTGGAGATTCGCCGCAAGAATTTCATTCAACCCGACCAGTTCCCCTACACCACCGGCACCGGCGTCGAGTACGATTCCGGCGATTATGAAAAGCCGCTGCGCCAGGCGCTCAAAATGTCCAACTACGACCAACTCCTGCGCCAGCGCGACGAGCGGCGCAAGCGCGGCGAACTGGTCGGCATCGGTTTTTCGACCTTCGTCGAGCCGAGCGGCGGCGCCGGTTTCGAGAGCGGCACCGTACGCGTGGAGCGTACCGGCGAGATCACCGTGCTGACCGGCTCGAGCTCCCACGGCCAGGGGCATGAGACTTCCTGGGCGCAGATCGCCGCGGAGCTGCTGAAAACTTCGATGGATCACGTGACGATTCTTCATGGCGACACCCGCGTGAGCCAGCAAGGCACGGGCACCTTTGGCAGCCGCAGCGCCGTGGTCGGCGGCGGTGCTTTGGCGATTGCCGCCGAGCGCGTGATCGAGAAAGCCAGACGGATCGCCGCCCACCTGGTCGAAGCCGCGCCCGAGGACATGATGCAAACCGACGGCGGCTTCGCCGTCAAAGGCGTTCCCGATAAAAGAATCACCTGGCGCCAGCTCGCGGCGGCCGCCTACAGTGGCCGACTTCCCAAAGGCATGGAAATCGGCCTGCAAGAAACCGCCTTCTTCGATCCCAAACGCGAAGCCTGGGGCTTCGGCACCCACATCGCCCTGGTGAACATCGACCGCGACACCGGCAAGCTCGCCATCGAAAAGCTCGTGCTGGTCGACGACTGCGGCGTAATCATCAATCCGATGATCGTCGAGGGACAGATTCACGGCGGAGTGGCGCAAGGATTGGGAGAGGCCTTGCGCGAGCATATGATCTATAGCGACGACGGCCAGGTGCAAACCGGCACCTACATGAACTACGCGGTCATGCGCGCCGCCGACATGCCGCCGATGGTTTTAGGCGAAACCGTCACACCCAACCCGTTTAACCCGATCGGCGTCAAAGGCGTCGGCGAATGCGGCACCAACGGTGCGCCGCCGGCGGTCGCCAACGCGGTCATGGACGCCCTCGCCCCGCTGGGAATCGACCACATCGACATGCCATACACCGCGCCGAAGTTGTGGGAAGCCATAAGAAAG
>CAZILB010000153.1:0-8834 GCA_964539925.1 uncultured Syntrophobacter sp.
TTGGTGGAGGCGGGGGGAATTGAACCCCCGTCCGAAGGTTTTCCATCAAATATGACTACATGCTTAGCCGCTGTTTTGGTCTCGCTCCTTGAACCCCCAGCGGCGGGGTTTCGCGGAGCCATCCGGCTTGGATCTCAGCCTCATCCCCTCCGGCAGGAGAATCGGCCCATCCCACTAAATGACGTCTTATCCAGCCCCGTGGGAGAAAACCGGTAAGACGCTAGCTGCGGTTAGGCAGCCAGGGCGTATTCTTGATTGTCTGCGTTTAAATTTGCAGAGCTGTTTGTTTAACGGGATAACAGCACCCCGGCATGCCACTTTGACTTCCGACCCCCGTCGAACCCACATCGCCCCCATGCAAAACAGTCTAACGCTTTAACGAGGCCGTTTCCAGGGCGGGTCGATCGACGAAACCCGTTCAAAAGTTCAAAGGTTCAAGAGTTCAACGTCGGAGGAACGGAACTCCGAGCGCACCCGTTGAACGTTTGAACTGTTGAACCGTTGAACGGCGAGGCACGCGCCTAGTGCCTTGATTTTATCGCCCGCTCGACCTCGCGTTCGGCGACTTTGCGACGGAGCGTCTCGCGCTTGTCGTAGAGTTTTTTGCCGCGCGCCAGCCCCAGCTCGACCTTGGCCCGGCCGTTCTTGAAATAGAGCTTGAGCGGGATCAAGGTGAAACCGCGTTCCTTGGTCTTGCCGGTCAACCGTTCGATCTCGCGTCCGTGGAGCAAAAGTTTGCGCGCGCGCTTGGGCTCGTGATTAAACTGATTCGCGCCCGGGTAGGGACTGATGTGCGCGTTTAGCAGGAAGGCTTCGCCGCCGCGAATCTGCGCGTAGCTATCGGTGAGATTGGCTTTGCCGTCGCGCAGGGACTTGACCTCGCTGCCCAAAAGCATGAGCCCCGCTTCGTAGCTCTCGTCGATAAAATAGTTGTGCCGCGCTTGGCGGTTGACGCAGATGATCTGCTCGCCCGGCGGACTTTTCTTAGTTGCCATTCTCGTATTTGTCCTCGGGAGTTATCCGCCCGCCTGAAGCGATCAACCCGAGTGCCATTTCCGCAACCGTATTTATTTCTTCGTACGTCCGAGCAGCCGGTTATCGATCAGGCGCGCGCGGCCGATACGCACGGCCAGGGCAAGCACCGCCGGGCCGCGGACCTGATCGATGTCGGCTAAAGTCGCCGTATCGCACAATTTGACATATTCGACGTCGGCCAGAGGCTCCCTTGCCAGCTCGGCCGAAACCAGTGCAACGATCGCGCGCGCCGAACTCTCGCCGCGCAGGAACAGCCGCTCGGCCTGGCACAGCGACCTGGAGAGACAGACCGCGGCGCGCCGTTGCGCGGCGGTGAGGTAGACGTTGCGCGAGCTGATCGCCAGACCGTCGGCCTCGCGCACTATGGGATGGCCGACGATCTCGATATCCATGCATAGGTCCCGTGCCATTTGCCGGATCACCTGCAACTGCTGGTAATCCTTTTCGCCGAAGATCGCCGCCTGCGGCCCGACGATGTTAAACAGCTTCGTGACCACCGTCGCCACGCCGCGAAAGTGGCCCGGACGCGCGGCGCCGCAAAGCGGCAAGCTCAGCCTCTCGACTTCCACATGGGTCTGGCCGCCCGCGGGATACATCTCCTCGACGGACGGGTGAAAAAGCACGTCGATCTCTTCTTTCTCCAGCAGTTCGCAATCGCGTCCGAAGTCGCGCGGATAGGCGGCAAAGTCCTCGCCGGGCGAGAACTGGGTCGGATTGACGAAGATCGACACCACCACCCGGTCGCCGCGTTTTTTGGCGTCGCGCACCAGACAAAGATGACCCTCATGGAGGAAGCCCATTGTCGGAACGAAGACGATGCGCCGGCCCTGGCGCCGCTCCGTCTCGCTCCAGCGGCGCATGGCGGCAATCCGTTCGATCAGCAGCATAAGAACAATTGGGAACATGGAGTATCGGAGTGATGGAGTGTTGGGCGGAACCCATGACTCCATCACTCCATTATCCCATTTTCACTTGAACGAGTGCTCCTCCGCGGGAAATTTTCGCCCTTTGACTTCGCCGATATAATCCTTCACCGCACCATGGACCGTCGCTTTCAGATCGGCGTAGCGCTTGACGAACTTCGGCATAAAGTCGTCGAATAAGCCGAGCATATCGTGGAGCACCAGCACCTGGCCGTCGCAGTGGGCGCCGGCGCCGATGCCGATGGTCGGGATCGCGAGCCGCCCGGTGATCTCCTGGGCGAGATCGAGCGGCATGCCTTCCAGGACCACCGCGAAAGCGCCCGCGTCCTGCACCGCAGCCGCATCGCGCAAGACGACCTCGCGGCGATTCCGTTCCCGGCCTTGAATCTTATAGCCGCCGAACTGGTGTACCGACTGGGGCGTAAGACCGATATGGCCCATGACCGGGATGCCCGCTTTGACGATGGTCTCGATCGACTCGCGCACCGAGACACCGCCTTCCAGCTTGACCGCCTCGGCGCCTCCCTCCTGAAGAAATCGGCCGGCGTTTTTAAGCGCCTGTTCCCTGCTCACTTGATAAGAGAGAAACGGCATGTCGCCGATCACCAGCGCCCGCTTGCGGCCGCGCACCACCAGGCGGGTATGGTAAACCATCTCGTCCATGGTTACGGCCAGCGTGTTATGATTTCCCTGCACTACGCAGCCCAGGGAGTCGCCGACCAATAGCATTTCGACGCCGGCTTCATCGAGGATGCGCGCAAAAGAGTAATCATAAGCCGTCAAACAGGTGATCGCTTCCCCGCGTTGCTTCATCTTGAGGATATGGGGCACCGTGATTTTCTCGCTCATGGCCTGCCTCCGAAAAAAAAAGCCCTCCAGACCAAGCCGGAAGGCCAACGCAGGCGGAAAGAGCCAGACTCGCTCTCCCCGAACCATCGCCTTATTGGCATCCGTCCCGGTCCAGATTACCTGGATCCAAGCGGTATATAATGTTGCGTCCCCGAACCCATGCTGTTGATTTCCTTGATCAAGTCAGCCAGATGCTCGCTGCTCGACACGAAATCGATCCCCGAGGTGTTCACCACCAAGAGCGGCGTCTCGTCGTAGTGAAAGAAATACTGATTATACGCCTGAGACACCTCGGTCAGGTATTCGAAGGTCACACCACGCTCGTATTTCTTATTTCTCTTTTTAACCCTTTTGTAAAGCACCTCCGGGCGCGCCTGTAGGTAAACCACCAGATCGGGTTTCGGCACCCGGGTATTCAATAAAGCATAGATTTGCTGATAGAGGTTCAACTCCTCAGCGCTCAGGGTCAGGCTTGCGAAGATCTGGTCTTTGGCGAACAGATAATCCGCGACCAGGTTCTGATTGAATAGATCCTGCTGCGCCAGCTCGATTTGCTGCTGGTAGCGGTTGAGCAGGAAAAAAGTCTGGTTCTGGAACGCGTACAGTTCCCGGGACTGATAGAACTTCGGCAGGAACGGGTTGTCCTCGACCCGTTCGAATATTGTCCGCGCGTGCAATTCGTTGGCCAGGATCCTGGCCAGACTGGTCTTGCCGACGCCGATCGGTCCCTCGACAACTATATATTTCGAATTCGCCATCCGGGCTTTAAAATCTACACGCTGGCCGGAAAATTGTCCAGGTTGTGCTACAATCGGCGCCGGTGAACCGTCTGCGCGACAAACTCGGCCAGATGTTCATGGTCGGACTCGAAGGCGAAACCCTCAGCGGCAACGAACGGCTGCTGCTCGAAGAGTGCGCCTTCGGCGGGGTCATTCTCTTTGAGCGCAATTGCCGCGAGCCCGGTCGGATTCTTTCGTTATGCCGAGAGCTTTGGAACACCGCCGCCGGCATGCCTCCTTTCATCGCTATCGATCAGGAAGGCGGCAGGGTGCACCGCCTGCCTCCGCCTTTCACTCGCTTTCCCGCCGCTGCACACCTGGGAACAACGGGCGACACCGCCCTCGCTTATAAGGCCGGGCGTGCGACAGCGGCGGAGCTGGCCCTGGCGGGTATCAATCTAAATTTCGCTCCCGTGCTCGACGTAAACTCAAATCCGCGAAACGCGCTGATCGGCGACCGCGCGTTCGGCTGCACGCCCGACCGGGTCATCGACATGAGCTCGGCGTGGGCGCGCGGCTTGCGGGAAGGCGGTATCGTCCCCTGCGGCAAACACTTTCCCGGCCACGGCGGCACCGACAAAGACTCGCACTTCGATCTTCCCCTGGTGGCAAAATCTCTGAACCAATTACGCTCGCTCGATCTGCCCCCCTTCGCCGGCGCCTGCAAGCATCGTCTCGAGGCCCTGATGACGGCCCATGTGTTGTATCCGGCGCTCGATCCTGAGCTTCCTGCCACGCTGTCGGAAAGAGTCGTCACCGGCCTCTTGCGCCACCAGCTCGGCTACGACGGCGTCGTTTTCAGCGACGACATGGAGATGAAGGCCATCAGCGACCGCTACCATCATAAACAAGCCGCACTTCTCGCCGCCCGGGCCGGTATCGATGTGCTGCTCTTCTGTCACGACATGTCCAAGGCGATCGAAGTTTTTGAGTTTCTCTCGGACGAAGCGGAACAGGATCCGTCGCTGCGCGCCCGGATCGACAGCAGCCACCGGCGCATCGGCGGCCTCAAGCGGCAATATTTAAAAAATTTCACCGGCGTTGCCGACGGCACCCTGCAGGGCCGGTTAAGGCAATCGGACCATAGGCGCATCGTCGAGGAAATTCACGGCAGTTTGTAGGCGGTATAGGCAATCAAATTCCTGATATCCTGACGCAGCTCCCCTTCCCATTTTTCCACCAGCACGTCGGCGGGGCATTTCCCCTGGAACAAAAGAGCCTTTAGCGGCTTCAAATAAATCGTCTCATCGTCGCCGTTTTTGTTGAGCGAATTTTGCCGCCGCAGGCCCTCCCAACCGATCTCGAACAGATCCTTGGCCAGATCGAGAAGCGTGTGGCGGCGAAAACGCGCCGCAAGCGCGTGTTCATGGGAATCGAGATAGGTCTCCATGCGTTCTTCCCAAGTCCAGCCTTTGACCAGATCCCAGGCCGCCTGCAGGCAATCAGAATCGTAAAAAACCCCTTTGGTGAGCGCCGACAGGGCCGGCATCAACTCCGGCGGCTGGCTGTCCACCGAGCGAATCTCGATGTAGCGCTTGATGCGGGTCTCGGGAAACAGCGTCGTCAGATGATCGGCCCAGTCTGCGATGGTCGCACGCTCGCCGTTATGACCGAATTGCAGAAATTGGCGGAAGGTCATGGCGGTCATGTCGATGTAATCGTGATGGCGGATGATGAAATACATCGGCACGTCGAGAGCGTACTCGACGTAGTGTGCGAACGAGGCGTCCGGCGAAAAAGCGAATTTGAGCAAACCGGCGCGTGCTCGGTCGGTTTCGGTCCAGATATGCTCGCGAAAACTTCGGTAGCCGTTCAACTGGCCGTCGCAAATCGGCGAGTTGGCGAACATGGCGATCAGGATCGGCGCCAGACCCATACCGGTGCGAAACTTGGCCATGGCGTCCTTCTCATCGAGAAAATCGATATTGGCCTGCACTGTCGCCGTCTGCTTCATCATGCGCTGGCCCAGCTGGCCCACCTTGAGCATATAGGGCCCCATGATGCGGTAACGTTTCTTCGGCACCCACTCGATCTCCTCGATGCGGCTGACCGGCTGCATGCCGAGGCCGAGGAAGACGATGTCGAGCGGCTCCGAGACCTCGAGCAGTTCGCGGATATGCTGCGTAAATTCCCCGTAGGTGCAGTGAATGCTCTCGCAGGGCTCGCCGCTCAGCTCGATCTGGCCGCCGGGTTCCAGGGTGATCTGCGCTTTGTCGCGGCTAAGCGCAATGATATTGCCCGCCTGCTCCACCGGTTCCCAACCGAAGCGGTCGATCAGGTCCCTGAGGATGCGGTTGACGCCGCGCGGCCCTGAATAGGGAATCGCTTTGCCGGTGGCGCGGTCGATGCCGACTTTCTCGTATTCCGTGCCGACGCGCCACTGCTCGCGCGGCTTACCGGCGTCGTGAAAATAAGCTTCCAGCTCGGCGTTTTTCTCAATGACCGACATGGTTTCGAATATTTTGCATATAGGGAGGATGGATCACTCCCTTTTCCGTGATGATCGCCGAGATCAACTCATGGGGCGTCACGTCGAAGGCCGGATTGAAAATGTGAATGCCTTTGGGCGCCAGCGACTTGCCGAAAATATGCGACACCTCTTTGGGATCGCGCTCTTCGATGGGGATGTCGTCGCCCGAGCGGCAGTTCACGTCGATGGAAGAGGTCGGCCCGGCGACGTAGAAGGGGATATTATGGCGCCGCGCCAGCACCGCGAGGGTGTAGGTGCCGATCTTGTTCGCCACGTCGCCGTTGGCCGCCACCCGATCGCAGCCGACGACCACCGCATCGACTTTGCCTTTCTGCATCAGGTACCCCGCCATGTTGTCGGTTATCAGCGTGGCTGGGATTTTTTCCTTTTTCAACTCCCACGCGGTCAATCTAGCCCCTTGCAAAAACGGCCGCGTCTCGTTCACCAAAACTTCAAATTGCCGGCCCGACTCCTTGAGCGAGCGTACCACGCCCAGCGCCGTACCGTAGCCCGCGGTCGCCAGCGCGCCCGCGTTGCAGTGGGTCATGATGTGCTTGGCATCGCGCAAAAGCCCCGCGCCGAATCGGCCCAGTTGCTTGTTGGCGGCGATGTCTTCCTTATAGAGCTTCTGTGCTTCGTCACAGAGCGCCTTCTGCACGCTTCCCACCCCGCGACTGCGATAATTCAAATAGACCTCGCGCATACGCTTTAGCGCCCAAAAAAGATTGACCGCGGTGGGGCGGGTTTTTCCCAAAACCAGGATGATCTTTTCAAACTCCCGGTCGAAGCTTTTCGCGGGAGCCTTTAGCGCCCCAAGGGCAACGCCCATGGCCGCCGCCACGCCGATGGCCGGCGCGCCGCGAATGACCATCGAGCGGATCGCCTCGGCCACTTCCTGGTAACTGCGGTATACGCGGTATACCTCTTTATGGGGCAGCAGCCGCTGATCAAGCATGACCACGCGGTTGTTTTTCCACTCGATGGTTTTGACGGACATAGAGATGTTCCAATTTTGCGGAGATTGAGTATATTAGCTGGTTAAAGTGAGCGTCAAGAGGCGGTGGTGGATTTCTATCAAGCGTTCGGTTATTTCTCCGGTCTTCTGTTGATCAGACCCGAAATGGAGCCGGAGTCCCTGTGGCGCACGGCGGCGCTGGTGCACGGACTCGACGCGATTCTCTGCGGCGTCATCGCCAAGTACAGCAACCGCAACAAACTCGCCTGGACCGTGGCGGGATTGCTGCTGGGCATCTGGGCCTTGTCCGCTTTATTTTTGCTGCCGGCAAGAAATCAGGCTAAAAAATAAAACTTCGTCCGGGGGTTCCTGTGAAAGCCACACTCACCGCAGAGGCGTCTGCCGGTCGCCGAGCGACGGCAGACAGACAGAGTACGCGGAGGGATGAGAATCTCAAAAAATCGCTCTGCGCTCTCAGCGACTCCGTGGTGAATTCTGTTCTTTCTGCACAATGCCGGTAAACATTTCATCGCCGGCTCTCATTCGCTTCCTTTCGCGCTTCGTGTTAGCTTGGACCCGCTTTGCAGTCCCCGCCTCGTCTTTAATCCGATGGGCCGCGCAAAGAATCTTGCCGCTATGTTTGACTTCTAATGGTCGCGGAAAAATCCCAGTCTCTGTGGACTCCGGCATTCGCTTTACTCTGCTCGGCGCAGTTTCTCGGCTCCTCGCAACACGCCTTGCTCCAGCCGACCTTTCCGCTCTACATCACCGCCCTCGGCGGCACACCGCTTCAGGTCGGCTTCGTGCTCGCTTGCTTCGCGGTGACGAGCGTGACCCTCCGACCGCTCATCGGCGGCCTGGCCGACCGCTGGTCGGAACAAAGAGTTCTCACTTGCGGACTACTGCTGCTGTCCGGAGCCGTGTCCCTGTGCTTCGTTCCCTTCGCCGAGTTCGCCATGCTGGCCAACGCGCTGCGCGGCATCGGCTGGGCGAGCCTGAGCGCGGGCGGTTATTCGCTGTTGGCCTTGAGCGCGCCGCCGCAGCGGCGCGGCGAAGCTTCGGGATATTACAGCGGCGTCCAGGCGAGCGGTACGATCTTGTTTCCCGCCGTCGCACTCTGGCTCATCGATGCGCCCTTCGGCGGCTTTTCCCTGGTCTTCGCCGTGGCCATCGCTCTGGCGGCGGCCGGCGCCGCTGCCGGCGGCGTTCTTTCCCGCTATGCGCCGCAGCCCGCACATGACCGCCGTTCGCCATCTTCCGGTCCCTGGTGGCGCGAGATATGGAACGTCCTCGACCGCGAAATCATACTCGCTTCGGCGCTGTCTTTTGCGTCCCACGTGACTTTTCCCGCGGTGGCGAGTTTTGTGGTGCTCTACGCGCGTCAGATCGACATTGAAAATCTCGGCTGGTTCTACGTCGCCAGCGGCACCACCAGTCTGCTCGCCCGCCCGCTTTTGGGAAAGGTCTCCGACAATATCGGGCGGCGCCGCGCCCTGCTCGCCTGCTTTGTGCTGCAGACGCTTGCGTTGCTGGCGCTCGCCTACGCCGCCGGCCTTGGCGGGCTCATCATCTCGGGAATGCTCTACATGGTCGGCCTGGCCATGGCCAGCGCGACAACTCTGGCGATTGCCATGGAGCAGGCCAAACCGGAACGGCGCGGCAGAGTCATGGCGACTTTCTCGGTGGCGCTGCCGCTCAGCAACGGCATCGGCGCGCTGATCTGCGGCGCGTTGGTTCAATGGGTCGGGTTTTTCTGGATGTATCAGGCCATGGCCGTCATGGCCGCCGGCGGGCTTGCGACGACCATCGCCAACCGCGCCCAT
>CAZILB010000154.1:0-8751 GCA_964539925.1 uncultured Syntrophobacter sp.
GATATTCCGCCGTCCACGTTGATCGTCTGGCCGGTAATGAAATCGCTGAGCGGCGAGGCCAGGAACAGCATCGCGCCGACCACGTCGTCTGGCATTTGAACTCGCTTGAAAGCGCGCAAACCGACGGACGATTCTCTGAACTTGATCATTTGTTCGGTGGGATTCTCTTCCGACAACGTGTTGCCCGGCGCCAGGCAGTTGACGTTGATATTGTCGCCGCCGACTTCCCGCGCCAGCGTGCGGGTGAAGCCGACGGTCGCCGCTTTTGAGGTGACGTAGTGAATTCTGCCCGAAGAGCCGGCGAAAACGGTGCCCGAGGCGATCGTGACGATTTTACCGGATTTCTGCCTGCGCATCGCCGGCAGCGCGGCGCGGCAGCAGAAAAACAAGCCGCGCAGGTTGACGGCCATCAGCCGGTCCCATTCTTCGGGTTCGATGGTTTCAATCCCGCCGCGGTTCATCGGCACGACGGAAAAAACCGCCGCGTTATTGATCAGCGCGTCGATGCGGCCGAAGCGTTCGAGGGCGCGCGCCGCCATTGTCTTCGTCGAAGCCTCGTTGGAAACATCTGTACGGAGCCCCAGGCTCGCGACGGCGGTTTCCTTGGAGATGGCTTCCGCTACATTCTCGGCTGCCGTTGCGTCGATATCGGCGATGACGACGTGCGCTCCAGCTTGGCCGAACGCTAACGCGTAGGCCTTGCCGATGCCATGAGCGCCGCCGGTCACGATGACGATTTTGTCTTTGAGCCCTTCGATCATTCAGATGGAATGAATGTAGGGGCGATTCATGAATCGCCCCTACGGCCTACCCCAAAGCCGGGTTAATCAGCGCCTTGGTCGGAAAAGTTCCCGGCACCTCGCCGCCGATGGCGCGGATGCAGTGCTCGATGTCTTTCAAGGGAAAGACATGGCTCACCATTTGTTCGACGGGAAATTTGGTTTCTTCAATGATGCGCAAGGCGGCTTCGGTGGCATCGTTGTCGGCCGTGAAGCAGCCTTGGAGCTTGATCTCGTTCCACACCAGCTTGTCCATGAGCATCGGCGTCACGGTGGCGTCGCCGGTCAAGCCGCCGAGGACCAGGGTCGACTGGCGGTGCAGGCAGTCGACGGATTTGACAATCGCGTTGGGATTGCCGGACACGTCGATGACCACGTCGCACATCTCGCCGCCTGTTTCCTTGCGAATCACATCCACGACATCTTCTTCTTCGACGTTGATTGTGCGGCTAGCGCCGAATTTCTTCGCAAGCTCCAGGCGCGGTTTATCGCGGCCGATGCCGGTGACGAAAATCTTCGCGGCGCCGGCATGTTTGGAGGCGAAGGTGCACGAGAGGCCCTGCTGGCCGGGACCCTGAATCAAGACGTAATCGCCCATTTTGACACCGCCGCGGCGAATCGCCCATTGGAAGCCGTTGGCCATCACCGAACCGACGAGCGCCGCCGCTTCGGCGGGAAGCGAATCGCTCACTTTGGTGGCGAGGACATCGGGCGCCAGGTACAGATAATCGGCGAAGCCGCCAAAGAGATGCGGCGGTTTGTCGCACTTGGTGCGGCCGCCGTAATTCGTTCGTTGGCGGCAAAAACGCTGGTTGTTGCGCCGGCAATCGGCGCAGCGGCCGCAGCCGAGAGCCCCCTTGAGAATGACGCGGTCGCCTTCCTTGACTTTGTGGATGTGCGCCGCGTCGCGCCCAAGCTTCTCGACGCGGCCGAGAATCTCGTGGCCGAGGATGATCGGGTAATCGACTTTGAGCTTGCCGTGCAAATATTTGACGTCGGTGCCGCAAACGCCGCCCATCTCGATCTTAACCAGTCCGCCTTCGGGCGGGATCTCCGGCATCGGGTATTCGCGGATTTCCAATTTATCCGGTCCCAACAAGGTCGCGCCGCGTGCCGTCGCCATAGTACCTCCAGAGATTTCGATTCGTTCGCTCTGCGAGAGCGATGCTTCGCTCAGGATGACGGAACTTCCGTTACCCCTATACTGCCGAACCCGCGGCCAATCAAGTTTAACAATAAGCCGTAGGGAGCTTTTCTCGGCGCAACCCCGGATTTCGTCGCGGGTTGGCGCGCGGCTCTGCAAGCCGAGCGGGTTTTCTCTGCAGTCCAGCGTTCCCGCTCCCAATGGCCGGGTGCCGAGTCGCCTTCGGCGCACAGGCGGCGCAGATGCAATGAGCGTAAAAAGGATTCAGCTCTTGACCAACGCCAGGCCCAATAAAACCGCGACGGGACCGAGCGCAGCGTTGATCTTCAAAAGTAGAAACCAGCGCCGCCAGTGGGAGAGCAGAGCTTCAGGCCAGGAATCCAAGTGCGCCGGCAGTTCTTCGGTCATGCGGGACAGGGCAGGCGCGTACTTGAAAACTTGCAAGCAATGATGTACGCCCATGGCGAGGAACACCAGCAATTTCGCGCCCAGTAAATAGAAGTATACCGGCCCCGGCGGCGCCCCTTCCATTTGGCTACGCAGCGCCAGGCTGAAAACGCCCGTCAGCAGGAGCAGACCTATGGCGGTCCACGACATGGTTTCCAGCCCGATCCTTGCTTGATTCATGGTCTTGATCGCCGTTCGCGGTGCCAGTTGATGCACCGCGGGTCCGACCGCGACCAGGAAAAACACGATTCCGCCGAGCCAGAGCGCGATTGCGATCAGGTGGAGCGCTAAACTGAGATTCTGCCATGCCGTCATCGGTCGGTTATTTTTTGGAGCGCGAATTTGTCGGCCATCATTGCACAAAACCCCGCCAAATCAACGCGATTCCTGCTTGAAATGGACCCATCGCTGTGTTAGCTAAGGTTTAACTTTTTGCCGTTCTTCCCGAAAAAAATCACAAGGATGGTTGGCTGACAATGATGCGTTGGTTGCCCGAGAATGTGTCGACG
The DNA here is from genome assembly GCA_964539925.1 of uncultured Syntrophobacter sp. GTDB lineage: Bacteria > Desulfobacterota > Binatia > UBA9968 > UBA9968 > DP-20. The sequence goes on from CAZILB010000154.1 coordinate 2,880, forward strand.
TATGGCCATGAGATCGACTCTCTCTTTTACCTGATTTATTACATCACCGCCGCGACTTTCATTTTGGTGACGGTGCTGATGATCGTTTTTCTGGTTATGTATCGCGACAAAGGCGGGCGGCGCGCGACCTACACCCACGGCAACACGACGCTTGAGATCATTTGGACGATTATTCCGGCCGCGATCCTGATTGTCCTAGCCTTCATGAGCGCGTCGAGCTGGGCGAAAATCAAACGCCACGTGCCCGACACGGATTTCGAAGTGCATGTGGTCGGCAAGCAATTCAACTGGGAAATCATTTACCCGGGCCCGGACGGGAAGTTCGGCACCGAAGACGACATCAAGTTCGACAACGACATGCATGTTCCAGTCAACAAGCCAATCCGTATGGTCATGACCGCCACCGACGTCATCCATAGCTTCTTTATTCCGCATATGCGTTTCAAGCAGGACGTCGTGCCGGGCCGCGAAATCGTCGGCTGGTTCGAGGCGACCAAGCCCGGCAAATATGAATTGCCCTGCGCCGAGCTTTGCGGTTTCGGCCACTCCGGCATGAAAGGCTGGCTGTTCGTTTACACGCCCGAAGATTACCAAAAATGGGCGGATGAGAATCTCGCGGCAAGAGCCCGGTAGGGTCTTTATTCACCATTCCCGTTGAACGAGATTTACGGAGGATTTTGAGCGATGAGCGAAACAGCGGCGGCGCACGCGTCGCATGGGCACCCCCAAGAGCTGGGCTTCATGCGAACCTATATTTTTTCACTCGACCACAAGATGATCGGAAAGCAGTTTCTGTTCTTGGGGCTGCTGATGATCCTCGTCGGCGGAATGCTCGCCATGCTCGTGCGCTGGCAGCTGGCTTGGCCTGAAACACCGGTGCCCGGAATGACTTTCATTCCGGAACCCTACATGTACGACGGCATCATCCCGCCGCAAACCTACAACGCGCTTTTTACCATGCATGCGACGATTATGATTTTTTTCGTCGTTATGCCGATCATGGTCGGGACCTTCGGCAATTTTCTTATTCCTCTAATGATCGGATGCGGGGATATGGCGTTCCCCAAACTGAACATGCTCTCTTTCTGGGTCGGCGCGGTGGCCGGCGTCGTCATGCTCGCGAGCTTTTTCGTACCCGGTGGACCGGCGGCCGGCGGTTGGACCGCCTACGCGACGCTCACGGCCAAAGCGCAGTACACGGGCGTCGGGTTGGGGCAAGACCTCTGGATCATCAGCCTGCTTATTCTCGGCGCCTCCTCGCTGATGGGCTCGATCAATTACATTACCACGATCGTCAATATGAGAGCCCCAGGCATGACTTATTTTCGCCTGCCGCTTACGGTCTGGTCGCTTTTCATCACGGCGATTTTGCTGCTGCTGGCGTTGCCGGTGTTGACCGCGGCGCTGGCCATGCTGCTCTTTGACCGGGTCGCGGGAACCAGCTTCTTTCTTCCCGAAGGCGGCGGCGAGCCGCTGCTCTGGCAGCATATGTTCTGGTTTTTCGGCCATCCCGAAGTGTACATCCTGGTGCTTCCCGCCATGGGCGTGACGTCCGACATACTCTCCACTTTCTCGCGTAAACCGATCTTCGGCTATCATGCCATGGCGTTCTCCATGATCGCCATTGCGTTTCTCTCCTGGATCGTCTGGGGCCATCATATGTTCGTCAGCGGCATGAATCCGCTGCTCGGCACGGCTTTCATGATGACCACCATGGTCATCGCTGTGCCATCGGCCATCAAGACCTTCAATTGGCTCGGCACCCTGTGGGGCGGAACCATTCGCTTGACCGTGCCGATGCTCTTCGCCCTGGGCTTTGTGTCGAATTTCCTGATCGGCGGGCTGAGCGGGATTTTTATGGCAGCCACGCCGGTGGACATCTTTATCCACGACACCTACTACATCGTCGCCCATTTTCATTACGTCGTCGCGGGCATTGTCTTTGCTTTGTTCGCGGCCATTTATTACTGGTTCCCGAAGATGTTCGGCCGCATGATGAACGACAGGTTGGGGAAGATCCATTTTGTCCTGACCTACATCTTTTTCAACGGCGCATTCTTCCCCATGCACTTTCTCGGCGTCGGCGGCCACATGCGGCGCATCTACAATCCCATGCAGTATGAGTTTTTGATGTCTATGCAGCACTGGAACGTGTTCATCACCGTGAGCGCGCTTTTGCTAGGAGCCTCACAGATCTTCTTCCTGTGGAACTTCTTCGCGAGCTTATTTGCCGGCAGGAGGGCGGAAAGAAACCCTTGGCAGGCCAATACCCTAGAATGGTCGGCGCCGACGCCGCCGCCCCACGGCAATTTCGAAGTTCAGCCGGTGGTCTACCGCGGCGCCTATGAGTACAGCTCTCCCGAAGTCGAGGAAGACTGGCTGCCGCAGGACAAGAATCTCGGCGCCGGAGCCGCGGCCCGAGCCCATTGAGGCGCCATGTCTCGATCCGTTGATTCGGCGCCGGGTCCGCTGGACCGCAGCGTGTGGCCGCACCGCGTCGCGGTATTTCTCGCCTGCGCGACGTTCCCGTTGCTTTTCATCGGCGGCCTGGTCACCAGCATGGGCGCCGGACTCGCCGTGCCCGATTGGCCGACTACCTTCGGCTACAACATGTTTTTGTATCCCTGGTCCAAGATGGTCGGCGGTATTTTCTACGAGCACAGCCATCGGCTGGTCGCCTCTTTCGTCGGCCTTTTGACCATTGCTCTGGCGCTGGTGTTTTGGCTGCGCGAGCGCCGCGCTTGGCTGCGCTGGCTCGGCTTGGCGGCGCTCGCGCTCGTGATTGTTCAAGGAATCCTGGGCGGGCTGCGTGTCATCTGGCTGCAAGACACATTGGCGATCTTTCATGCAGCTACGGCGCAAGCCTTCTTCGCGCTCACGGTTTGCCTCGCGATGTGGACTTCAGCGGAATGGCAAGATTCGCCGCGCGGCCACCCTTTAGAGGACGGCGGGCGGCTCGGCCGCCTTTGCGCCGTCACCACCGGCCTGATTTATTTGCAGGTTGTTTTCGGGGCACTGTTGCGCCACACAGGAGAACGCTTGGACGCCCACCTCGTGTTTGCGGCGCTGGTCGCGCTGCATGTGATACTGCTGGTCATGCGCGTCAGCCGCCATCATGCCGCTGAGCCGCGATTGACCCGACCGGCGTTGCTTTTGTTGATGCTACTGGTCGGGCAGCTGGTTTTGGGCGGATTGTCTTATTTCGCCAAGTTTACTACTTCGCTCAGGCTTTCCATTGATCTGGTGATAATTTTGACGACGACGCATTTGGCCGTGGGGGCTCTCATGTTAGCGGCCGCTGTCATTGTGACGTTGCGCGCGTATCGCCTCTCGGCGCAGCCCCAGCGCGGTTCCGGCCGGCAAGTTTTGACGGAGCAGTTTTCCGTATGAGTTCAAGCACGCAGACGGTCACCGTACCCACCGCTTTGGCCGGCCGAAGAACGGCGGATTTCTGCGAGTTGACCAAGCCGCGCATCGTGTTGATGGTTTTGTTCACGGCCTGTGTCGGTTTTTACGCCGGATCGGGCCGGATGCCGGATTATGTTTTGTTGGTTCAAATGCTGATCGGGACAGCGCTGGCGGCCGGGGGGACGCTCGCCCTGAACCAGCTGATCGAGCGTAAAACTGACGCCATGATGGCGCGAACCCGCCGCCGGCCACTCCCCGATGGCCGGGTGCTGCCCCAGGACGCGTTTTGGTTCGGCCTGGTGGTGACAGTAATCGGCCTCGCTTATCTGGGCGCGACGGTGAATTGGCTAAGCGCGGCGGTGGCGGCGACGATCACGGCGAGTTATCTGCTGCTCTACACGCCGCTCAAGCGCGTAACTTCGCTCTGCGTGCCCGTGGGAGCGGTGCCGGGCGCACTGCCGCCGGTCATCGGTTGGGTGGCGGCTCGGGGCGAGTTAAGCGTCGATTCGGGGGTCCTGTTTGCGCTGCTGTTTCTCTGGCAAATTCCGCATACGCTGGCTATAGCCTTTCTTTACCGGGATGATTTCGCCCAGGCGGGCATCAAGTTTCTTCCGGTGATCGAGCCGGATCTGGAGAGCACGAACCGGCAAATTCTCGTCCATTGCGGCGCGCTCCTGGCCGTGAGTCTTTTGCCGACCTTGATCGGTATGGCGGGAGCTGTTTATTTCGTCGCGGCCTTTGTGCTCGGTCTTGGTTTTCTTGCCGCCGGCATTAGCCTGGTCTTCGCGCCCACAAGGGCCGGCGCCCGGCGGCTGTTGTTCGCTTCGCTAATCTATCTGCCGGCGCTGTTGCTGGTCATGGCTTTGGATCGAGTGCCTTTATGAGCGAATGGATCATGGAACAAGGGAGCGGCAAAAATAGCCGCAACCGGCGCCTCGGTTTTGTTCTGGCGCTGGTGGCAATTTTGTACATTTCGGCGGTGATCGTTTTTATCATCGTCTACTGAGCCCGCGAGGGGCCCATGGCGAAAACCTCGACCGCGCGTAAACTGAGCGAATCGCCGCCCGTCGGCGCGGTGCGGCGGCCGGCTTTCGGCGGCGGTAATCCACCGCCGCCGGTGCGGCCCAATCAGCCCATCGGCAGCAACGCCTGGCTCGGCGTGTTGATGTTTTTGGGCGCCGAAGCGATGTTTTTTGCGGGCCTGATCGGCGCGTTTCTGGTTTTTCGCATCGGCAGCGAGATCTGGCCGCCGCCGTTTCAGCCCCGTCTGCCGATCGGCGTCACCGGCGTCAACACGGTTATTCTGCTCGCCAGCGCCGTGACCATGCGCCTGGCGGTGGTTAAAATGCGTCGCGGCGAAGTGTCGAGTTCGATTCTGCGGCTGTCGGCGACGGCGGCTCTCGGCATGCTGTTTTTGCTGATCCAGGGCTACGAGTGGTTGCAGCTCATTCACTTTGGCTTGACCGTATCGAGCAGTGTTTATGGCGGGTTGTTTTACACCATTATCGGCTTTCACGCCTTGCATGTTTTCGGCGCTCTGCTCTGGCTGGTCGTGGTCTTGGCCCAGGCGCAACGCGGCAAGTTCACGAAGCGAGATCATGACGGTTTGCAAGTCTGCGCTATGTACTGGACCTTTGTCGTCGCCTTATGGCCGCTGCTGTACGGCCTGGTCTATCTTTACTAGCGAGATTGGTTGACACGGAATAGTCCATACGTTAGTTTTCGGTAAACTTTTTTATGCTTGGTAGAATTTTTTCGATGACTTCGTCGGCCGGCGCCGCGCTCGCCACGCCGGCAACGGTTTGGGCGTGCGCCGTTTGCCTGACCGGAGCCAACGACCCAAGCGCCGACGGTTATAACGCCAGCGTGCTTTTTCTCATGGCTACGCCCTACCTGGTCATGGCGTCTATCGTCGGCGCGCTGGTCTTGGCTTACCGGCGGGCGCTCAAGAAACGGGCTCAGGCCGAGGCGACGGAAGCAGAAATGCAATTAACCTGGAGTCAGGAGGAGAGCGGGAGATGAGTGAAGCTGCTGCGGCGGCGCACGGGGGGGTAGAGCCCGCCGAGTCGCCATTGACCCCCGAGAGCTGGGGCAAGCTCGGCATGTGGTTGTTTCTCGCCGGCGACGCCATGTCGTTCGGCGGATTGATTGTGGCCTACGGCATTTTGCGTTACGCAAGTCATACCTGGCCCTTGCCCGCGGAAGTCCTGGGCATCGAGCTCACCGCCCTCATGACGTTTTTGCTGATTGTCAGCAGCGTCACCATGGTGCTGTCGCTGGCGGCGCTTCAGGACGGCGACAAGCGGCGCTTTAACAAATTTATGGGGCTCACCATCGTTGGCGGTCTAATCTTCCTCGGTCTGCAGGCCTACGAATGGAACCTATTGATCAACGACGTTTTGCCCAAGCGCAATCTTTATTTTTCCACCGATCTTTTCGCGACGACGTTTTTCGTGCTTACGGG
>CAZILB010000155.1:0-7043 GCA_964539925.1 uncultured Syntrophobacter sp.
CCCGTCGAACCCGAAGTGTAGATGACGTACGCAGCATTGTCGGGAGTCGTGCCGCTCTCGAGATTCGCGCCCCCCTCGCCGCCGCGCAGCGCCTGCTCGTCGATGTACAGAAGCCTGGCGGCGTCGGCGGCAATCAGCGTCGCCCATTTTTTCTGACACAAAAGGATCCCAAGCCGGGCGTCCGCCAACATAAACGCCAGACGCTCTTGCGGATAGGAGGGATCCAACGGAACGTAGGCGCCGCCGGCTTTCAGCACAGCCAACAGACTCACCACCGTTTCCAAGGAACGCTCGGCCAACACGCCGACGAGCACTTCCGGTCCGACGCCGAGGCGTTTCAAGCGGCGTGCGAGGCGATTGGCGCACCGATTGAGCACCCGATAGGTAAGGCGATTTCCATCGCATTCCAACGCCGCCGCCTCCGGTGTCCGCTCGACCTGCGCTTCGAACAGGTGATGTAAGCAGGCGTTACGCGGGTAGTCCGCCGCGGTGTCGTTCCACTCGATCAGCAATTGCCGCCGCTCCGCGGCGGCGAGCATGGGCAAAGCGGCGATCGACCGCTCGGGATTTGCAACGACACTTTCCAACAGAGTTTGAAGATGGCGCGCCAGCCGTTCGACAGTTGCGCCCTCGAACAAGTCCGCCGCGTACTCGAAATAGCCGATGAGGCGCCCGGCCCGTTCGCGCAGGTAAAGCGACAGATCGAACTGCGAGGTCTGATTGTCCATGTCGATCGGCGCGAGCGTCAGGTCCGGCGGCGTTGCCGATCGGCCCGGCGTGTTCTGCAACACGAACATCGTTTGGAAAAGCGGATGGCGGCCAAGCTCCCGGGGCGGATTCAACTCTTCGACCAGTTTCTCGAAGGGAATTTTTTGATGCTGGTAGGCCGCGAGGGAGGCTTCGCGTACGCGCCGCAACAACTGCCTGAAGCTCGGCCCGCCGCTAAGATCGGCGCGCAATACCAGCGTGTTGACGAACAGGCCGATCAGCCCCTCGACCTCTATGCGGTCGCGGTTGGCCGCCGGCGAACCGACGGCGAAATCCTCCTGTCCGGAGTAGCGGTAGAGAAGCAGCTGAAACGCGGCCAACAGCGTCATGAACAGCGTGGCGCCTTCGCGCCGGCTCATTTCGTTCAGCGCGGCGGTTAAGGTTTCCGGCAGCTCGATTCCTTGACGGGCCCCGCGGTAGCTCTGGCGCGGCGGCCGCGGCCGGTCCGCCGGCAAGTCGAGGGCGGGCAGCCCGGCGAGCTTCTTCTTCCAGTAATCGAGCTCGGCCGCCGGCGTATTTCGGCTGAGACGCTCGCGCTGCCAGACCGCGTAATCGCGGTACTGCATCGAAAGAGCCGGCAGCGCGGGCGCGCGGCCGCGAAGGAAAGTCTCGTAAAAAATCCACAGTTCGCCAAAAAGAATCCCCATCGACCAGGCGTCGGCGACCAGGTGATGGGTTGACACGGCAAGCACATGCTCCGCATCATTCAGCCTGAGCAAAAGAGCCCGCAGCATCCTCCCCTCGGCCAAATCGAAAGGCCTTTGTGATTCTTCAAGCAGCGTGCGCCCCGTTTTCCGTTCGCGCGCCGCAGGCGAAAACCCGCGCAAATCCACCGGCGACAGCGCGATTCGCTCCGCGGCAACCGCGACCTGCAACGGCCGGCCGTCGATGGTGAGGAATTTTGTGCGCAACACCTGGTGGCGGTCCAAGATTGCACCCAAGCTTTTCTCCAGTGCAGCAACGTGGAGCGGCCCGGTGATGCGAACCGCCCTGCAGAGATTGTAGACCGCTTGGCCGGGCTCCAACGCTTCCAGGAACCACAGACGCTCCTGGGCGAACGACAACGGCGAAGGTCGATCGGAGGGAAGCAGAAGGAGCGAAGAGAACTCGCGTGGCAACTTCGACTCGCGCTCGCGCAAAAGCACAAGCAGTTCGCTTTTGTGCTGCGCGATTCGGGCGCGCAACGAAGCGGTGAGCTCGCCATTGGGTGCGTTGATACGCAAACGCTCGCCTGCCGCCGAGAGGCGGATGTCGGCGGACTCAAGTTCGGCGAGCAGCTCGGCGGCGCTTATAACTCAATCTCCTCTCGGTCGATCAATTCGGCGCCATCGCCGTTGCCGTGCCGGCTCTTCATTTGCTCAATGCGTGCGGCCAGGGCCGCCACCGTGGGCGCTTCGAGAAATGTCCGGAGATCCAAATTCACCTGCAGTACCCGGCGAACCCGCGCGGCCGCTTGGGCCGCAAGCAAAGAGTGGCCGCCGCGGTCAAAGAAGTTGTCATAGCGTCCGATGTTCTGGGCGCCCAGAACTTGCGCCAGTATTCCGGCCAGTGTTCGCTCCACTTCGCTTTGCGGCGCCGCCAGCGGAGCCTGCCGCTCTTGGCCGGCCTCATCCGGCGCGGACAGCCGCGCGTAGTCTACCTTGCCGCTCGGGTTGAGCGGCAATCGCTCGACGATTCGAAAGTAAGCCGGGACCATATAATGCGGCAGCCTCGCGCTGAGAAATCTGCGCAGCTCCTCGACGTTGAGAACGGACCCGCCCTGTTCTTCCAGGTATGCGGCCAACCTTGTTTCCTTGCCGGCGCCGGCCTCCGCGGCGGCGAACTCGCGCGCGATCACGGCGGCGTGGCGCACCCCGGGGCAACGGCTCAGAGCCGCCTCCACCTCCGCCAGCTCGACACGAAATCCGCGGATGCTGGCCCGTCGCTCCCCGCGCCCCACCCACTCAACGTTGCCGTCGACTAGATATCGCCCCAGCTCGGCGGTGCGGTAGAGACGATCCCGTTTATCTCCCGTGAAAGGATTGACGATGAAATTCGCGGCCGTCAGCGCGTCGTCGTCGATATACCCGGCCGCCAGGTGCGGACTGCGGATATAAAGCTCGCCGATCTCGCCGATGCCGGCCAACCGGCGATCCGGAGTCAGTATTAAAAGCTGCACGCCGGGCGCCCCTTTGCCGGCCGGCAGGGCCGGCTTGGCGCGGGCTCCGTTCTCCGTCGGCACGCACGACAAATGCAGATATCCCACAGCGCGTTGGGTTTCGGTGGCGCCGTAGAAGCTGACGATTTCGGCATTGGGCGCCAGCGCTCGCATGGCCGACACATCCTGCCGCAGCAAGAGATCGCCGCCAAAACAAATCCGCCTGAGCGCAGTCAGAGTCTTTCCGTGAGCCGTCGTCAACATTCGGCCCAGAGCGGGAGTGAGATGGAGCACCGTGATTTTCTGATGGTGCAGCCAATTGAGAAGCTCTAGCGGGTCCTTCAGAAACTCAGCCGGCGGCACGAACAGCGCCGCGCCCGACGCCAGCGCCGTAAACAGATCGCGGTGAAGATGATTGTACGCCAGGCCGGACAATAGCGCGTAACGGTCGTCTTCGGTCAAGCCGAATGCCTGTTCCTGCCACGGCAGAAAAAAACTCATCGGTCCATGCCGGCAAAGGACGCCCTTCGGCGCGCCGGTGGAACCCGAGGTGAACGCGATGTAGGCGGGGGTATCGGCGTCGATCGAAAAGCGAGGATCTGAATCGGAGAAATTTTCCAGAAGCCGCGCAAGCTCCTCCTTGCCGCTCGGCAGCCGGACGCGCCATCGGAGCTCCAATTCGCCGAGAGCTCCGGCAAGTTCCTCGTCCGGCTCTCCCGCCCCCGCCATCTGCAGCCATCCCTTGGGCCGCGCAATCCTGAGATATTCGGCCAAACGCGCCGCCGGATAGGCCGGATCGAGAACAACGAAAACTGCAGCGGCTTTGAGCGCGCCGAGGAGAACCGGCGCCAGCACAGCGCGCCGCTCGGCGTAGATCGCCACCGCATCTCCCGGCCCGATGCCGGCGGCGATCACCGCATTGGCCAGCCGACTGCTCTGCCGATCAATCTCCCCATAAGTCCAGCTCTCGTCGAGATCGGCAACCGCGGTCGAGCGGGGACGAATTTTTGCGCGCCGGGAAACTATCTCGTGCACGGCGCCCCGCCATCCGTCATGGAGTTTCTCGGCCGGGTCGGGCAGCGCCTTCTGCGCCGCAGCGGTCAGCAGAGAGTATCGATCGACGGTCTTGTCGGGGTCGGCGGCAATCTGCGACAAGAGCGACGCGAATTGATCGAGCATGGAGTCGATGCTTTTCTGCAGAAACAGGTCGGCGTTATAGATCATCACCAGCTCGGCGGCGCCGTCGATTTCCGGCGCTTGCACCACGATATCGAATTTCGCCGCGGGCATGGTCTGCTGGAGCCTCACGGTCCGGCAGCCGGCAAGCTTGAGCTCGCGCTCGCCGACCTCCGCCATGTTAAAGAGCACTTGAAAAATCGGATGGCGGCTCCAATTCCGCTGCGTATTCATTTCTTCGACGATCCCCTCCAACGGCACATCTTGATTCGTGTAGGCGTCGAGACAGACTTCGCGGACGCGCTGGAGCCACTCAACAAACGTCGGCTTGCCGGAGAGATCGCCGCAGAGCGGTAACGCATTGATGAAAAAGCCGATGACGTCGTCGAGCTCCGGCCTGCTCCGTCCGGCGACGCTGGCCCCGACGACGATCTGCTCCCGCCCGCTCAGCCGGCCGAGCAAGATCATCAGCGTTGCCAGCAAGGTCATGAACAACGTCGCGCCCCGTTCGCGGCCGAGCGCTTTGAGCGCGCGGGTCAGATCCTTCGACAACCGCAAACTCCTCCGCGCGCCGCGGTAGGTCGGCGAAACGGCACGTTCGAAGTCAGCCGGCAATTCCAAGGGAAGCAAAGGAGGCCCCAAGCGCCGTTTCCAGAACTCCACTTGCCCCTTCAACACGCCACTGCGAACGATATTCGTTTGCCATATCGCAAAGTCCGCGTATTGCACGGCGGGCACAGGCAGAGCGTGATCGGCGTTCCGCCGCAGGGCCTCGTAAAACGCCGCCAGCTCACGATAAAAAATGACCAGGGACGAGCCGTCGCAGATCATGTGGTGAAAATTCAAAAGCAAAACGTGATCGCGGTCCCCCAGGCGCAGCAACTTCGCGCGCATGAGCGGCGCCTCGGCGAGGTCGTACGGCGCACTCGCCTCTTCGGCCGCCAACCGTTTGGTTTCGCCTTCGGCTTGCTGCGCCGGCAAGCTGCTGAGGTCGATCACCGGCAAAGAGATTTCCGCCTTGGGACGAATGTACTGCGCTGGTTCGCCGTCCCATTCGACAAACGCGGTGCGCAGGCTTTCGTGGCGCCGGATCAGTTGATTTAAAGCGCGCTCCAGTGCCGGCCGGTTCAAATTGCCTTGGATGCGATAGGCGGCCGGCATGTTGTAGGCCGCCAGGCCGGGATCGACTTGATGGAGAAACCACAGCCGGCGCTGGGCGAAAGACAATGGGATTGTTCGATCGCGGGCGACCGCAACGATCGGCGGAGTCTCGAAATCTCTTCGGTTCCGCCTCAGCCATTCGACATGCTCCGCCAAACCCGCCGCCGTAGGCAGCTCGAATAGCTTTCTCAGCGCCAGATCGACGCCGAGGAGCGCGCGCAGCCGACCGACGACGCGGGTTGCGAGCAGCGAATGGCCGCCGAGGTCGAAGAAATTATCGTGCGCGCCGACCTGCTCAACCCCGAGCGCGGCGCACCATTCCTGGACGATCAGTGCTGCGATCTCCGAACGCGGTTCGGCGTAGTCGGAAGTCGGCGCCGGGCGGGCCGCATCGGGCAGCGGCAGCGCCTTGCGATCGACCTTGCCGTTGGGCGTTCGAGGCAGGGCGTTCAAGAACACGAACGCAGAAGGAACCATGAAGTCGGGGAGCTTTTCCTTGAGAAAACTGCGCAACTCGTTGACCGAAGTCACTTGCGCGTGGCACACAAGGTACGCGACTAATCTGCGATCCGAATCCGAAACACCTTCCCCCTCGACGGGGGAAGGCCGGGATGGGGGTGCTTCCCCCCGCGTGACGTCAGAGGCGATCACCACGGTTTCTTTTACCGCCGGATGTTGCAGAATCGCCGCTTCGATCTCGCCCAACTCGATGCGAAAACCCCGCACTTTGACCTGATGGTCGGCTCGGCCCAGATATTCAATGTTGCCGTCCGGCAGGTAGCGCGCCAGATCGCCGGTCCGGTACATCCGCGCATCGGCCTTTTGCGCGAATGGATCGCGCACAAACATCTCGGCGGTCAACCCCGGCCGGCGCCAATAACCCCGCGCCACACCGGCGCCGCCGATATAAAGCTCGCCCGGTATGCCGATGGGCACCGGCTGGCGCGCGCCATCGAGCAAATAAACTTTCGTGTTGGCGACGGGCCGGCCGATCGTCGCCCTGCCATCGACCTTTCGCAGCGTAAAGGTTGAATAGGTCGTCGTCTCCGACGGGCCGTAGAGGTCGTAAACTTTTTCCACCGCGCCGCTGCGGTAGATGCGGCGCACCAACTCCTGCGAAAGCGGCTCGCCGGCCAAATTGACGGTGCGCACCGATGGCGGCAATCCGCCCGCCGACAGCAGTTCGCGCAGCGCCGACGGCACGGTGTTGATCAGCGTCGCCCGGCGCGCCGAAGGTGTATCGCGCAGCGTCAAAACATCATTGACCAGGATGACTTTTCCGCCCCAGCTCAAAGGCCCGAAAATCTCGAAGATCGAGAGATCGAAACAGATCGAAGTGGAAGCCAGAACGCCGGCCAGCTCGCCCCTGGAAAACACCGTCTTGGCCCAATGCAAAAACGCCACGGCGTTGCCGTGCTCGATGGCCACGCCCTTCGGCTGTCCGGTGGATCCCGAAGTATAAATGACATAGGCCAAGTTATTCGCGCGCGCCGGCGCCTTCAAATTGGCCGACCTTTCGCGGCCGATAATCTCCCAATCGCGAACTAAATCCACCACTTTTAATTTCCGATCCGACCACTGACCGCTGTTTACCGACAACTGTTCCCTTCCGACCGAACACTGCTCACTGCTCACTGCTAACTGCTTACCGTTCGTGCTTGTCAACACCACCTCGATCTGCGCATCGTCGACCATGAACAAGATCCGCTCGCGCGGATAGCGGGGGTCCAAAGGCACGTAGCCGGCGCCAGCTTTCAATATTCCCAGCAACCCGATGACCATCTCCAGCGATCTGTCGACG
>CAZILB010000155.1:7143-8698 GCA_964539925.1 uncultured Syntrophobacter sp.
AGCAACGGCAAGGCGTCAATCCCCCGATCCGGATCGGCGACGATACTGCGGAGCAACGCCAGAAAGTGGAGCGCCATTCGCTCGATGGTGGCGCGCTCGAACAGATCGATGCTGTATTCGAGGAATCCGCTTAAGCCGTCGTCGCGCTCGGTCAACGACAGCGTCAGGTCGAACTTCGCCGTCGCAACTTCGACCTCCAGCTCTTCGCACTGGAGCCCGGGCAAACCGAGATTTCCACCGCGATCGCTTTGAAAGGCGAACATCACTTGAAAAAGCGGATTGCGGCTCAGGTCGCGCTCGCGCGCCATTTCGTCGACCAGCTTGTCGAAAGGCAGGTCCTGATGCGCCAGCGCGCCGCGACAATGCTCGCGCGTGCGCCGGAGCACCTCGCGGAAGGTCGGGGCGCCGCTGAGATCCGTGCGCAAGACCAGGGTATTGACGAAAGGCCCGATCAGTTTCTGTGCCTCTGCGCGCGATCGCTGGGCCGCCGGAAATCCCACGGCGATATCGTCCTGATCGGCATAACGCTTCAACAAGACATTGAAGGCCGCCATGAGCGTCATGAACAGCGTCGCGCCTTCGGCGCCGCCGACCTTGGCCAAACGCCGGACGATTGTTTTAGGAACCGACAGGGGCAGCCGCGCGCCGCGAAAGCTCCGGCGCGCCGGCCGCGGTCGATCGGCCGGCAAATGGATCCCCGGCAAACTGTTCTGCAGGCGCTCTACCCAGTAAGCGAGCTGCGTTTTCAGCCCCGCTCCATCGACCCGTTCCCGTTGCCACGCGGCATAATCGCGATACTGGATCGGAAGCTCGGAGAGCTCCGGCGAGCCGCCGGCAACATGCGACCGGTAGCCAAGTTCGATCTCGCGAAAAAAAAGCTGCATCGACCAGCCGTCGCAGGCGATCTGGTGAAGTACCAGCAGCAGCACATGTTCGCACTTGCCGAGCTTGAACAAGCGCACCCGCAGCGGTGGATCGCGCCCTAGATCGAAAGGCGTGTTTGCCTCGGCGGCGAGCCGGCGCCGCAGTTCAGCCTGCCGTCGAACCTTCGGCAACTGACCGATATCGATCGCCGGAATGTCCAATGCCAATGCCGGCGCAACTCTTTGCACGGGCCCGTGATCGGTTGAATGAAAGGTAGTACGAAGAATTTCGTGGCGCCGGACAACGCCATTGACGCAGCTCGAAAGAGCATCGCAGTTCAGGCCGCCGCGCAGCCTGATCGCGCGGGCGAGGTTGTAGACCGGAGCTCCGGGATCGAGTTGATCGAGAAACCACAGCCGCTCTTGCGCCCATGACAACGGCGCGTCACCTGCAGCCTCGCTCCGGCCGGCGGCTTCCGACGCCGGCGATTGAACGCCTTCGCGCCCCAGCAGTTGCGCCAAGAGGGCGCGTTTTGCCGCTTCGAGCTCGGGCTGCGGCTCGCCACGACCGCTCCGAGTGTAGTGCGTCATAATTCTCTTGACTTTGATTGTCATTCTGAGCGAAGCGAAGAATCTCGTCTTTCCAAATAAATCACAGACCCTTCGCTTCGCTCAGGGTGACATCTTAAAGC